>DATDMG010000233.1:0-3012 GCA_036518955.1 Kineosporiaceae bacterium
AGCCGCAGCGCTTCGGCGAAGGCTCGTTCGGCTGTGGCCCGGTCGAGGTCAAGGGCTGCGGTTCCTACGCAGAGGTGGTTCTGGGCGTTGTGGGGCTCCAGTGCCACCGCATGGGTGGCCGCCTGCAGGGCCAGGGACGCCGAGCCGGGAAGGTCCGACGCCGCCCAGGCCAGCGCGCGATGACAGGCAGGGTTGTCCGGGGCCCGGCGGATGGCTTCCCGGGCTGCCGCCACGGCCCCGGCGAAGTCCTTCAGGCGGTGCAGCGTCAGCGCCGCCAGGTAGGGACCATAGTACCAGGAGGGGGCCTGCTGTCCGAGCGCACGGGCGGTGTGCAGTGCCTGCTGCAGGTCACCCCTGCCAAGCAGGGTCCGGGCGAGCTCGCCCAGGACGTCGGGGGCATCAGGGGCCTGGGCCAGGACCGCAGCCAGGGCCCGCAGGGCCTCGTCGTGGCGCCCGGCGTCGTTGAGGAGACGTACCCGGGTCAGGTGCTGGGCGGGGTCGGTCACAACCGGCGGGTCTTTTTCATGTAGTCCCGCAGGTCAGCGTAGCTGCCGTCGGGATCGGCGAAGGAGACCACGTTGCGGGCCGTCTCGAACCAGGGCCCGATCGATGGCCGGACCTCACGTAAGGCGCGCTCGAAGTCCGCCATGTGGATCATCCGTGGGGTCCCCGTCCGGATGCCGTCCATCATCGCGAACTCCGCGGCCGACTCCGCCAGGTGAGCCAGGTCCGCCCCGGAGAACCCGTCGGTGCGCGCCGCCAAGGCCCGCAGGTCGATCCCTTCCACGGGCCGATGAGCCAGGTGTGTGCGCAGGACCGCCTCCCTCGCCTGGGCGTCGGGCGGGCGGACGAGTACCGTCCGGTCCAGGCGGCCGGGACGGCGCAGGGCCGGGTCGACGTCCCAGGGCTGGTTCGTCGCGGCCAGGACGAACACCCCGTCGTTGGAACCGTCGACGCCGTCGAGCTCGGACAACAACTGGTTGACCGTGCCCCGCATGGCGCTGGCGTGGGTCTGGCTGCGCTTGTGCCCGAGGGCGTCGATCTCGTCCAGGAACAGCACCACGGGAGCCTTCGCGCGGGCCAGCGTGAACAACTCGTGCACGTTGCGTTCGCTCGACCCGATCCACATGTCGAGGATGTCCGCCAGCCCCACCGAGATGAACGACGCACCGATCTCACCGGCGACCGCGCGTGCGATGAACGTCTTGCCGCATCCCGGCGGACCATACAGCAGCAGGCCCCCGCGAAGGCTCTTGCCGTAGAGCCGGCGCATCTCGGGGCTGCGCAGCGGGGCCAGGAACGACATCTCGAGCCGCTCCTTGACCTCGATCATGCCGCCCACGTCGGCCAGCACGACCGTGGAACGCTCCACATCCCACGCGGGCTGATGCGCCGCAGGGCCGCCGGCGCCCGGTTCCACGAACATCGGCGCCGCCACGTCGCCGAGCTGTTCCTCGGCACGGACCCAGTCAAACGCTCCTCCGGGCGACGGTGACTGCCCCGCCGTCGTGGGTGCCTCTCCACCCGGCATAGAGGCGGGCACGCCAGCTGCCCCGGTCGCCGGATCCACCTCGAGCTGCTCCGACGTGGGCGCCACGGGGGCCAGAGCACGAGCCATCAACGCGCGGGCCTGCCGGCTACCCGGATCCTGCACGAGGACCGTCGCGCAGTGCCCGACCGCGTCATCCCTCCTGCCCGCAGCGATCAACTGCTCGGCCAAGTGCAAACGCAAGACGACATCGGCGGGGGCGGCGGCGACCGCACGCTCCAGAGCGGGCAGGAGGGCCTCGTTCACGCCCCGGACCCTAATGCACACCTCACCCTTCTGGCCGCCCGTCAGCAGAGATCACCCGACGAGCAGAGACCGAGCTGCCACGGCACCTCCAATATGATCACGACAACGTCTCCCCCTCAGCTGTCAAGATCACATCGGAAGACTCCACCCAAACTCGTGCCTGGAACCCGTCCCTCAAGGGTGGCGGGACCCGCTTCTCGGCCAGATTTGTCGATCACCCGCATGCCCTTGAGACGCGCGCTCATCGGCATGTCCGCATCGAGTGGCCGCCGGAGGCACGGCGCCGTCGGACGCGGAAAGTGACCGCGCGGCCGACTTGCGTCTGCGCGCGGTGCGGCAGTTGAGGTCGTTTCCGGGTGACAAACGTGTCCCCACGGACGGCACTGGCACCTGCGTTATCGAGATTGGTCATCATGGTCCGTGGCTTGGGCCGGCTGCTCAGGGGATACTCGGCGCCGTGCCCGAGCTGAGTGGCAGAGTCCGCCGCCGCTCCCTCCGGGCTCTCCTGTCAGAGGTTCATCAAGATGGTGGATGGCCTCGGCGACGACCGCGGGGGTGTTCGCCTTCTGCGGTGCCCCTGTCGTGGCCGGGATCTTGCTTCAGGGCGACGTCCTGCCCTTCATCGTCACGCACGTGTCGACGCATCCGCTGTGGGCAGTGGCGCTGCTGGGATGGCTCGTCCCGGGAACGATCGTCAATCTGGGCGTCGTGGGCACGCTGGTGTCTCCCCAGCGACGCCGCCTGCGCGGCTACTGCGTCCTCGCGGCCATCATCCCGTTGCCGATCGCGCTCTTCCTGCTGTTCTCCTGCTTCACCAAGTACCACTTCCTGGCTCCAACCTCTTTCGAGAAGGCCGGCCGCACGCTCGTGGGCCTGGCATGGCAGGGAAAATTTCTGGCCGGCGGGGTGATGCCGGTCCTGGGGTTCTTCACCATGGCGGGATGGAGCTGGCTGCGCCTGCGATGGCGCGGCCAGCGCGTGGCGCTCCGGGAGGTTCCAGGAAGCTGGCGACCAGGTACCGGCCGCTTCGCCTGGATCTTTCACGGGTGTGACAGGGATGGCCCCTTGGTCGGTGGGGCCAGAGTTTGATCATGGTGTCCGTTCGGTGGGCAGGCAGGGCCATTGCGTAGTCGCGGTTGATGGGGTCTGACCTGGGAAGACCTGGTTCGCGACACGCCGGGTGAGGTGACGAAGCGGGCACGACCTGACCGTGATCA
>DATDMG010000234.1:0-78226 GCA_036518955.1 Kineosporiaceae bacterium
CTCGCGCGCGCTCCGCCGTCGCCCGCCGGCGCCGTGGCTCACGCGCCCGCCCCCTGCGCCGCCTCGACCGGCCGGCCCAGCATCCGCTCGACGTACTTGGCGAGGACGTCGACCTCGAGGTTGACGTCCTCGCCGGGCCCGCGCAGACCGAGCGTGGTGCGGGCCAGCGTCTCCGGGATCAGCGACACGGTGAAGCTCGGTCCCTCGGCGCCCGCCGGGTCGCCGTCCCGGATCGACGCGACCGTGAGGGACACGCCGTCCACCGCGATCGAACCCTTCTCCACCACGTACCGGGCCAGCCGCTCCGGCACGGTGATCCGGACCACCTCCCAGCGATCCCCGGGTACCCGTTCCACGACCGTCCCGACACCGTCGACGTGCCCCTGGACGACGTGGCCGCCGAACCGGCCGTCCGCCGCCAGCGGGCGCTCCAGGTTCACCCGGGCGCCGGCGTCCAGCCCCGCCAGGGAGGTGCGCCGCAGGGTCTCCAGCATGACGTCGGCCGTGAACGCGTCGTCGTCGAGGTCGACCACGGTGAGGCAGACGCCGTTCACGGCGATGCTGGCACCGTGCCGCGCGTCTGCCGTGACCAAGCGGCCGCGGACGGTGATCCGGGCGGACTCCGCCCCCGGATCGAGGCGGACGACCTCGCCGAGCTCCTCGACGATTCCGGTGAACATGGCGCTCCTCACTGCACGCGCCGTGCGGCGTGGGGTCGGTGGTGGGGTGCCGGGTTTCGGCGGGCGCTGGTTGTGGGCCGGGGCCGGCAACGATGGTGCCCGGCGCGGCGACGATCAGGACGTCGTCCCCGAGCGGGCGGACGTCGGTGGTGGCCAGGCGGACCCTGAGCGGGGGCGCCACCGGCACACGCCAGGGCGCGACGCATCGCCACGATCTCGAGTTCGCTGGCCACCCGGCCCCTCCTGCCTCGACCCTGCGGACGCAGGCGGGCTCCGGGGCGGATGCGGCGGCAGGGCAACCGGCAGGAGCCGGTCGACGCCGTCGGCGACGGGCTCCCCGGGTCGACCGGAACGCCCGCCGTGCGCGCTGCCTCCCATCCGGACTGTCACCGTCGGTCCTGGAGTTCCACCAGGTCAACCGACCGCTGGCTGCGATCGGGTCGCGGACTGTCACCGCCGGTTCGGAGTTGCACCGACCCCGGAGCACGCACTGGCACTTCTGAACTCCAGTATGCACCCGGGCGCAACACCTGGCTCAGGACCCTCGCCTCGACCGGCACGAACCCTCGCACGACGGTGCAGGCTTGAGGGTGCAGGTCGGTCACCGGCGCACCGGCCGCGCCCGAATGATCAGGCCGGCGCACCCCCGATCACGCCGAGGCCGTGCCAGGTGCCGTCCCGGTCGCGCACCACCGTGCTGGTGGCGACGACCGCCGTGAGGTCGATGGGGCCGTACACGTGCGGGAAGCCCTCTCCGGCCCCGGGGACGTCGTCCACCTGCCAGGGGGATGACAGCCTGCGCTCGTCGACGAGCAGCAGGACGAGGGGCTCCCGGACCGCCGCGTAGAACCGCTCGGCCACCCCGCGGACCTGGTGATCGAACGCGGCGTGCACGAACCCCTCGTCGGCGAGCGACCGCCCCAGCGTGGACACCCGGTAGGCACCCTCGGCGATCGCCGCCTCCCAGTCGCTGACCAGGGCCAGGTGGTAGAGCATCCGCCCGACCCCGGGTCGCGGCCCGCGCTCAGTGCCGGCAGGCCCGCTCGGCCAGGGACCGGAGTTTGGCGATCATGGAGGTGGCGTCCTCCGCGCCGTAGACCGCCGATCCGGCGACGAACACGTCGGCGCCGGCCTCGGCGCAGCGTTCGATGGTCCGCTCCGACACCCCGCCGTCCACCTGGACCCACACGTCCAGGCCGGACCGGCGGACGGCCTGCCGGGTGCGGGCCACCTTCGGCAGGCACACGTCGAGGAAGGCCTGGCCGCCGAAGCCGGGCTCGACCGTCATCACCAGGATCATGTCGAACTCGGGCAGCAGGTCCAGGTAGGGCTCGACCGGCGTCGCGGGCCGCAACGCCAGCCCGGCGCGGACGCCGACGGCCCGCAGCTCTCGGGCCAGCCGGACGGGCGCGTTCACCGCCTCCGCATGAAAGGTGACGCTCCGTGCGCCGGCCTCCGCGTAGCCGGGGGCCCACCGGTCCGGGTCCTCGATCATCAGGTGACAGTCCACCGGGACCGGCGCGACCCGCACCATCGCCTCGACCGCAGCCTGACCGAACGTGAGGTTGGGCACGAAGTGGTTGTCCATCACGTCCACGTGGGCCCAGTCGGCGTCCTTGAGACGCATCAGCTCGTCGGCCAGCCGGCTGAAGTCGGCGGTCAGGACGGAGGGCGAGATCTGCACGGCCACGACATCGAGCCTACGACCCTGCGGCCCGGCCGCCCGCCTGCCCCGGCGCCCGGCCGGCCCGCCACCACCCCCCGGAGCGGTCAGGGCCGGCGGCGCAGCAGCGCCAGGTACATCGCGTCGCACCCGTGCAGGTGGGGCCACAGCTGGGCGTCCGGTCCCGGGCCCAGGGTGGCCGGGTCGAGGGCCCCGGGCCGGGCCACCTCGGCGAGCAGGTCGCGCACGTCCAGCCGCTCGACGTCGTCCCGGCGGCGGAGCACGTCGCCGACCACGGCCCGGGTCTCGGCCCGGTGCGGTGAGCACGTCACGTAGGCGACCAGGCCGCCCGGGCGGACCGCGTCCACCGCGGACGCCAACAGGGCCCGCTGCAGCGGCCCCAGCCCGGCCAGGTCGGCCGGCCGGCGGCGCCACCGAGCCTCCGGGCGACGGCGCAACGCGCCGAGCCCGGTGCAGGGGGCGTCCACGAGAACCCGGTCGTAGGTCGACGGATCGTCCGCGCCGGCCGCCGTCCCGTCACCCTGCCGGACCACCACGGCCGGCCGGCCGGCGGCCAGCACCCCGCGCACCGACGCCCGGACCAGCTCCACCCGGTGCGCGGTCACCTCGTTCGCGACCAGCGCGGCGTCCGCGGGCAGGGCCCCGGCTGCACGGCGACCCGCCAGGACGGCGCCGAGCAGAGCCGCCTTACCCCCCGGCCCGGCGCACAGATCGAGCCATCGGCCGGAGTCGGGGCCGACCGGCGGAGCTGCCGCGAGTGCCAGCGCGACCAGCTGCGAACCCTCGTCCTGGGCACGCGCCCTGGCCGCGTGGACGGCGGGCAACTCGTCCGGCGCGCCGGTCACGACGCCGGCGAGCGGGCTCAACCGTCCGGGCTGCCCTCCGGCCCGCACCAGTTCGGCGACGTCCGCCAGACCGGGCAGGGCGACGAGGGTGACCGGCGGGCGCTCGTTGTCCGCCGCCAGCAGCGCGGGCAACTCCCCGGCAGGGCGGCCGGCGGCCAGCAGCGCGTCCCGCAGCGCCCGCACCACCCAGACCGGGTGGGACAGCGTGACGGCGAGATGCGCGTCCGGCTCCGCGGCCGGGTCGGGCGCCACCTCGCGCTGCCAGCCGGCCAGGTCGTGGGCCCCCACGGCACGCAGCACGGCGTTGGCGAACCCGGCGGCGCCCTGCCCGATCTCGGCCCGGACGAGATCGACCGTGGCGGCCACCGCGGCGTGCGGCGGAACCCGGGTGGCCAGCAGTTGGTGCGCCCCGAGCCGCAGCGCGTCGAGCACGGCGGGGTCGACCTGCTCCAGCGGCCGGTCGACGCAGGCCGCCAGGACGACGTCGTAGAGCCCCCGCCCACGCAGCGTGCCGTAGGCCAGCTCGGTGGCGAACGCGGCGTCCCGGCCACCGAGCCGCGTCAGGAGGAGGAGCCGGGGCAGTTCCAGGTTCGCGTACGCGTCCCGCTCGTCGACGGCGCGCAGGGTCTGCCAGGCCACGACCCGGGCCGGGTCCACCTCGCGGCGGGCGACGTTGCGGGTCTTGGCGCGCCCCGGCCGACGGTTCGGCTCGCCGGCCTGCGGGCCCGTCCCCGCCGCGCCGAGGCGGCGGGGACGCGGCGGCTGCGGGGGCGGCTTCACCCGAAGGCCTCGCACTCCGCCAGCCGCAGCCCCCGACCCCAGTCGGCGGCGTCCAGCTCCCGCTTGCCCTGCGCCTGCACCCGACCGAGCCGCACCGGCGCCGTCCCGGTGCCGACCAGCACGACCCGCTTGGTGACCAGGAGCTGCCCGGGCGCGAGGCCGTCCGGGACTGGATCGGCCGGGACAGGATCGGCCGGACCCGTGACGGACAGGGGCCCGAGCCGCACCCGCTCACCGCGCAGCGTCGTCCAGGCGCCGGGCTCCGGGCTGCAGCCGCGGACCAACCGGTCGATCGCGAACGCGGGCCGGGTCCAGTCGACCCGTGCGTCGTCCACGGTGACCTTGGGGGCCAGGCTCACCCCCTCCGCCGGCTGCGGAACGGCGACGAGGGTACCGTCCTCGATCCCGTCCAGAGTGGCCACGAGCAGGTGGGCCCCGCTCCGCGAGAGCCTCGTCAGCAGGTCGCCGGCGGTATCGGCCGGCCGGATCTCCTCGGTGACCACACCGTAGACGGGTCCGGAGTCGAGCGCCGGCTCGATGCCGAACGTGGTCGCCCCGGTGACGTCGTCGCCCGCCATCAGCGCGCGCTGCACGGGCGCGGCGCCCCGCCAGGCCGGCAGCAACGAGAAGTGCAGGTTCACCCAGCCGTGCTCGGGGATCGCCAGCGCCGCCCGCGGGATCAGGGCGCCGTAGGCGACCACCGGGCAACAGTCCGGCGCCAGCTCGGCCAACCGGGCCAGGAAGTCCGGCTCCGCCGGGCTGCGGGGAGTGAGCACCTCGACGCCGGCGGCGTCCGCCCACTCCCCCACCGGGGACCGGCTCAGCCTTCTCCCCCGCCCGGCGGGCGCGGCGGGGCGGGTGACGACGGCGGTCAGCTGGTGCCGGGACGCGGTGATCGCCTCCAGCGCGGGGAGGGCGACCTGGGGCGTGCCCGCGAAGACCAGGCGCACGGTGGCTCGACGACCTCTCTGCCCGACCCCCTACCGGGCCCGGCCGAAGGTGGAGTGCGGACTCTCCTTCACGACCGGCGCCGGGGCGCCCGACCACTCGGCCTCGCGGATCGCCTTCAGGGCCAGCTTGCGCTGGTCGCGGTCCATCCGGTCGATGAACAGGATCCCGTTGAGGTGATCGGTCTCGTGCTGCACGGCCCGGGCCAGCAGGTGGCTGCCCTCGATGGTCACCGGCTCCCCGTGCATCGTGAAGCCCTTGGCCACCATGCTGAGCGCGCGGGGGGTGTCGTTGAAGATGCCCGGGAACGACAGACACCCCTCCTCTCCCTCCTGCAGCTCGTCCGACAGGTCGAGATCAGGGTTGACCAGGTGCCCCAGGACACCCTCCACGTAGTAGGTGAACACCCGCAGGCTCACCCCGATCTGCGGCGCGGCGAGGCCGGCGCCCGGGGCGTCCAGCATGGTCTCCTCGAGGTCCTTGACCAGGGTCCGCAGCTCCTTGTCGAAGGTGGTCACCGGCTCGGCCGGGGTGCGCAGCACGGGATCGCCGAAGAGGCGGATGGGTTGGATGGCCACGGGACTCCTCGCAGGGGCGGCGCGCCGGCTCGCGTGCCTGCCCGACCCGGGCAGGCACGCAGACACAACTGCCGACCAGTCTACGGCGTGCCCCCGATCCGTACCCGACCCTCGCCGGAGGCGATCTACCCTGGGGCCACCGACGTCCCGTCCGGTGTCCACTGGCAGGAGGCCCGCCTGCGTACCGACCCGTACCGACCCGGCGCTCCGGCCGCCGGGCGAGCTCGCGGCGGCCCGGTCTCCCGGCGGGGGGTGCTCGCGGCAGCGGTCTCGGCCGCCGCGGCGGCCGGCTGCAGCCGGCCCACCACGCCGGAGCCCGGTGCCGCAGCGGCAGCGGGCACCGGCAGCCCCACCGGCACCGCGGCCGCGGCGAGCTCCGCGTCCTGGGGGCTGGCGCCGTCCACGGCGGCGTCACCGGCCTGGGCCAGCCTGGCCGAGCAGCTCACCGGCCGCCTCTACCGGCCGGGGGACGCCGGGTACGCGTCCTACCGGCTGGCGGCCAACCCCCGGTACGACCTGATCACCCCGGCCGCCGTCGCCCGCTGCGCCGGGCCGGACGACGTGATGACGGCGGTGCGCTGGGCCCGGTCGAACCGCGTGCCGTTCTCGGTGCGGTCGGGCGGGCACTGCTACGGCGGCTGGTCCACCTCCGCGGGCCTGGTGGTGGACTGCTCCCTGCTGTCGACGGTGTCGGTCGCCCGGGACGGCGCCTCCGCGGTCATCGGGGCCGGAGCCCGGCTGGTCGACGTGTACCGGTCGCTGGCGGCCGCCGGCGTCGGGGTCGCCGCCGGCTCGTGCCCGTCCGTGGCGATGGCCGGCCTGACGCTCGGCGGCGGGATCGGGGTGCTCACCCGCGCCTGGGGATTGACCTGCGACAGCGTGACCGGGCTGGACGTCGTCACGGCCGACGGCACGGTTCGCCGGGCGGGCCCCGACGGCGCCGGTGACACCGACCTGCTGTGGGCGTCCCGCGGTGGCGGGGGAGGCAGCTTCGGCATCGTCACCTCGTTCACCGTGCGAACCCGGCCCGCACCCACCGTCACCGTCTTCTTCCTGCGCTGGCCGTGGAGCGCGGCGGGCGCCGTCCTGGACGCCTGGCAGCACTGGGCTCCGGTGGCGGACCGCCGGTTGTGGTCGACCTGCAAGCTGCTGACCACGCCCGCCGCGCCTCGCGTGCTCGTCGCCGGCACGTGGCTCGGACCGCCCGGCGCACTGGACGCCGTCCTCGCACCGATCCTGGCCGGGGCGGGCGCGCCGCCGCTGACCCGCACCGCCCGCACCCACGGGTACCTGGACGCGATGCTGCTGGAGGCGGGATGCCGGACGCCGTCGTCCTGCCACCTCCCGCCGGACGGCACCCTCGGGCGCGAGTACGAGGCCGCCACCTCGCACCTGCCGACCGGCCCGCTGTCCGCCGCCGCGGTGGCCGACCTGGTCGCCCTGGTGCCGGCCATGGCGGGCCCACCCGGGCTGGTCGAGGCCGGGGTCTCGCTGGACGCCCTGGGCGGTGCCGTCGCCGACGTCGCCGCCTCGGCGACGGCGTTCGTGCACCGCAGCAGCCCGTTCTCGGTGCAGTACACCGCCACCTGGACCGGGCCGGCGTCGGTCGCCGACCGCTTCGACGCCCTGGTGCGCGCCGCGCGGGCTCGGCTGGCACGCCACCTCGGGCCGGGGGCGTACGTCAACTACCCGGACGCCGCCGTGCCCGACTGGACGGCGGCCTACTGGGGCGCGAACGCCGACCGGCTGCGGCAGGTGAAGCGCGCGGTGGATCCGGACGACGTGTTCCGGTTCGCCCAGTCCGTGCCACGATGAACCGTCCGTGCCACGATGAACCGTCCGTGCCATGATGAGCGGTCGTGCCACCGGCCCGGCGCGGCTAGGCTCCGGACGTGAGCATCCGTTTGGGTTACCAGATCCCCAACTTCACCTACCCGGACTCCACTGTCGAGCAGCTGTTCCCGACCGTTCTCGCGCAGGCCCGCGAGGCGGAAGCCGCCGGCTTCGACACCGTCCTGGTGATGGACCACTTCTACCAGCTGCCCGTCATCGGCACCCCGGACAACCCGATGCTCGAGTGCTACACGACACTCGGTGCGCTGGCGACCGGGACGTCCAGCGTCCAGCTCTCCGCCCTCGTCACCGGCAACACCTACCGCAACCCGGCGTTGCTGGCCAAGGCGGTGACCACCCTGGACGTCGTGTCCGGGGGCCGCGCGGTCCTCGGCATCGGAGCCGGCTGGTTCGAGCGGGAGCACCGCGACCTCGGGTTCGAGTTCGGCACGTTCACCGAGCGCTTCGCGAAGCTCGAGGAGGCCCTGCAGATCATCGGCCCGATGCTGCGGGGCGAGAACCCGACGTTCAGCGGGACGCATTACCAGGTCAAGAACGCGATGAACAATCCGCGGCTACGCCCCAACATCCCGATCATGCTGGGCGGGGGCGGGGAGCAGAAGACGTTCCGGCTGGCCGCCCGGTTCGCCGACCACATGAACATCATCTGCGACGTGGCTGACATCCCGCGCAAGGTCGAGGTCCTGCGGCAACGGTGCGAGGAGATCGGTCGCGACCCCGCGACGCTGTCCACGAGCTACCTGACCTCCGCCGTCATCACCGAGTCCGACGCGCAGACCCGCGAGATGCTCGAGCGGGTGCCGGAGGAGCGGCGTACCCGCGCCTTCGTGGGCTCCGCCGACCAGGTGGCCGACCTGCTGCACAAGAACGTCCTCGCGCACGGTATCGGCGGGCTGACCGTGAACCTGGTGGTCAACGGCCATCTGCCCGGCATGGTGACCCGGGTGGGAGAGGCGTTGCGGCCGCTGTTCGGCTGACCGCGCCGGGGTGCGCGTCCACGACGTCGCCATCGTCGGGGCCGGAGTGTCCGGGCTGGTCCTGGCCCGGCTCCTGCTGCAGCGGGATCCCGGCCTCAGCCTGCTGCTCGTCGACGGTGCCCGGAACGAGGGCGAGCTGCGGACGCTGTCGTTCTGGGCCGCCGGGACGACGCCGCTGGACGACCTCGTCCGGCACCGCTGGGACACCCTGCGCGTCGCCGTCGAGCACGGCGTGCACGACGTCCGGCTGGCCGAGCACACCTACCGCACCCTGTTCCTCGCCGACCTGCGCGCGGACGTGACCGGCAGGCTGGCCGTCGACCCGGGTCACCGCGTGCTGGCCGGTCGGGTGCACCGACTGGCCGAGGACGCGGACGGGGTGACCCTCACCGTCGGGGCCGCCGAGCTGCGCGCCCGCTGGGTCCTGGACAGCCGGTTCCACCTGCCCGACCTGCAGGTGGACCGACACCGGTACCACCTGCTGCGACAGCACTTCCGGGGATGGCGGGTGCGCACGCGCCGGGACGTGTTCGCCCCGCACGTCGCGACCCTGCTGGACTTCCGCGTCGACGTCCGGCCGGGCACGGGTTTCTGCTACCTGCTGCCCTTCTCCCGCCGGGACGCCCTGGTCGAGCTGGTCACGTTCGAGCCGGTGGACCACCGGCCGCTGCTCAGCGCGTACCTGCTGCGCAGCGCCGGGCTGGCCGAGGACGACGTCGAGTTGCTCGACCAGGAGGCGGGGATCACCCCGCTGACGGAGCAGCCGTTCCGCTGGCGGCGCGGGCAGCGGGTGCGGGCGCTCGGCGTCGCCGCGGGCCGGCTCAAGCCGTCCACCGGTTATGCGCTGACCCGCATCGTCGAGGACGCCGTCGCCATCGTGGCCTCGCTCGAACGCGAGGGCCATCCGTTCGCCGTCCCGCAGCGGTCGGCGGTCCACCAGTTCCTCGACGGAGTGCTCCTGGAGCTGTGGACGACCCGACCGGAGCAGATCCCGGCCGCCTTCTCGGCGATGTTCCGACGCGCGCCCGCGGATCGCGTGCTGCGGTTCCTCGACGAACGGGCCCGGCCGGCGGACCTGTTCAGCGTCATCGTGGCCTTGCCGAAGACACCGTTCACGCTGGCAGCCCTCCGCTGGTCGACCCGCTCTCTGCTTGCCCGTCGCCGTTCGGGGGGCGGGGGCACGCCGCACGGCCTCGGCGCGGTGTCCCGCCGCCGGCTGTCCGGAACGCCCCACCAGGCCGACCCTCCGGCAGAGGGCCGAACGGATGATCAGTTGAGCTCGTGATCAGATCGTCCTGCTGGCCCGACGTCAGGGCACGGATCCATTCCGTGGCTTCTCCGTCCCGCGGTTCACGCAAGCCGACGCGGGCGTGATCGCCGCATAGCCCCAGCCGCGCAGCGACGTGCCGGCGTCTGGACCACGCCCTGGGCCATACTGGGTCACATGAGCACGGGCGGGAACGTCGGAGCACTGGTCCGGCGTCTCCGGACGGAACGCGGCGGGAGCCAGCTGCGACTGACCGAGAAGCTGAACGGCGCCTCTGGCCGTCCCACGAACACGCGGCGCGACGTCTCCCGCTGGAAGACCGAGAAACGCTCCCCTCGTTCCTGGCCGCCCGCCATGGCACGGGTATTCGATATCCCTGTGGAGACCCTTGAGGTTGCCGGAGTCGCAGGCGATGAACGTGCCGGATCGGCGTCCCAGCCCGAGGCGGCCCACAGGCCGTGCAGGTTGCATGACGACACGGTGCCATTCGTGACGATTCCTCGGCGGGTGATGGTTCACAGCGGAACATATCGGGCATGCGGCCATGCGGTCCGCGGCGAGGCCACGCGGAGCGAACGAGATCTTGATAAGGCGACCGACGTGATGGACGCCCTGGTCGGTGACTCAGGTCCGAGCGGATGGAGCATCTGGCGCGATCGTGCGTCCGTCGGAGTTCACCCTGTGTCGGGGTTGGCGGCCCCCTGGAGGAACGCGCAGGCCGGGACGGCCCTGGGAGATTCCATCAGTCGACCTGGTGATGAGTACCATCGAGATCACGAAGTGTACCTGGCTCGTCAACGTATCCGATGCCCTACCGCCGCACCCAGACTCGCCGAGGGGATGAAAGGTGTCGGTTGAGCCAACCCGTCCACATGTGATCCTTTCGGCAGCCATGAGCATCGACGGATACCTGGACGATGCGAGCCCGGAGCGGCTCCTCCTGTCGAACACTGAGGATCTTGATCGCGTCGACGAGGTGAGGGCTGGAGTCGACGCGATCCTGGTCGGGGCGAATACGATTCGACGTGACAATCCTCGCTTACTCGTCAACTCGACCGAGCGCCGCACGGCACGCCTGACGCGAGGGTTGCCCGAATACCCCCTGAAAGTGACTGTTACCAAGACGGGCAGCCTTGATGAATCGGCGAACTTCTGGCACTCTGGTGGAGAAAGACTGGTTCTCACGGTCGACGGAACCGCGGCGGAACTGGCGGACCGATTCAAGGGGCTGGCTGATGTGGTTTCGGTCGGCCTGGAATTCCATTGGGGTGCGGCTCTCGATGAACTGGGTCGCCGTGGTGTGCGTAGGCTGCTGGTGGAGGGAGGCGGCACGATACACACCCAACTGATGGCATCCGATCTGGCGGACGAACTGCATTTGGCAATTGCGCCACTTCTGGTGGGCGATCCCGCCGCTCCGAGGTTGCTCGGTCCGGCCCAGTTTCCCGGCGGGTCAACCTCTCGTATGCGCTTGGTCGAGTCCCGCACCGTAGGAGACGTCGTCTTCATCAGGTACGCCCCGAAAGACCGGCCATGAAAGACCTGGGTTTCGAGAGAGAGGTGCATCAATATTGGATGCTCAGAGCAATTGCGCTCTCTCGCCAATGCCCCCCCAGCCGAGGGGCCTACTCCGTGGGGGCCGTTGTTGTCGACGCGGATGGAAACGAACTGGCTTCAGGATTCAGCCGGGACATTCATGATTCCATCCATGCGGAGGAGTCGGCGCTGGGTCGATTGGGCCGGATCCCCGACGACGCGGTTCTCTACAGCACGATGGAGCCGTGTTCTGAGCGCCGATCGAGCAGTCGGACGTGTACCGAACTCATCCTTGCATCTGGAATCCAGCATGTGGTAATTGCCTGGCGCGAACCGTCGACCCTCGTGGGCAACTGCATCGGAGTGGAACTCCTGACGTCTGGAGGAGTTCGAGTCACCGAGCTTCACGAATTAGCTGACGCAGCTAGCCGCATCAATAGTCACCTTATTTCGACCCAGTGAGGGGAGGGAACTCGGGGTGGCAGTGGCGGCTGCGCACTACGGGCCCTCCTGGGCCAGGTCCAGCAGGCCGCCCAGTTCGGACGGGGCTGGTCAAGCCGGCACCCAGCAGGTCGTCGCCGTTCCAACCCAGTCCGCTTCGCGCAGGCAATGGATATCGTGCCCACTGCCGGAGGAAGCTCGGCGCCGAGGCTGACGACCGGTAGGAGGCGCGACACCGTCGCTGTGATGGCGCGTGGTGCGGCTGAGCGGCTGCGCCGGCCGCGCCGAACGCCCGGTGCAGTCCGGATCCCGGTGTGGTCGATGGGTCGCGTCAGCGGTCGCGACCGGAGGCGTCCGCCGGCCGTGGCGCCGTCAGCAGCAGCCGAAGCTCGTGCAGGGCGGCGACGACGGTGCGCCGCCGCACCTCGTCGCGGTCACCGGGCAGCCGCAGCCCGCGGGCGCGGCGTCCGTCAGGCGAGACAACCGCGAGGTGGACGGTCCCGACCGGTTTCGCCGGCGTGCCCCCGCCCGGACCGGCGACACCGGTGACGCCGACCCCGACGTCCGCGCCGAGCGCCGCGCGGGCCCCGTCGGCCAGGGCCACGGCCACCTGCTCGCTGACCGCGCCGTGCACCTCGATCAGCTGCGCCGGGACGGCGAGCAGGGCCGTCTTGGCGGCGTTGGCGTAGGCGGTCACCCCGCCCTGCACGTAGCCGGAGGAGCCGGGCCGGGCGGTGAGCCGCGCCGCGAGCAGGCCCCCGGTGCACGACTCCCCGGTGGCAACCGTCCAGCCCTGCCGGGTCAGACCGTCGGCGACGACGTCATCGACACGGGAGCCGTCCGTGGTGAAGACCGTGCGGCCGAAGTCCGCGAGCAGAGTGCTGCGGAGCAGGTCCAGCTGACCGGCGGCCGCCGGGGCGTACCGGGTGACGACCTCGAGCTCGCCGTCCCGCAGGCATGTGCTCACCTCCAGGTCCGCGATCCGGGACTCGATCCGGCGCAGCGACGCGGCGAGATCAGCCTCCAGGGTTCCCCAGAGCCGGACGGTGTCCTCGCGCAGCGCCGTGGCCCGGGCGAGGACGGCGCGCACCGGCGGCGAGGCGAGCGCGGCGGGCCACATCGCCCGGAGCTCCCCGGGCGGACCGGGCAGGACGACGACCGGTGGCCCCGGCCGGCCAGGCGTCGGCGGGACGACGAGGCCGGGCGCCGTCCCGGCCGGTTCGAGGACATCGGCCCCCTCCGGGACGGTGGCCTGCTTGCGGGTGCCCGCGGCCACCGCCTCGGGGTCCGCCGGCCGCCGACGGCGTCGGAGCAGGTCGTCGACGACGGCGCCGATCCGCCGCTCCAGGGCCTCGTCGAGCACCGGCGGGCGGCCCTGGACGTCGCCCACCACGCGCGCGGTGAGGTCGTCGGCGGTGGGGCCCAGCCCGCCGCTGGTGATCACCAGGTCATGGTCCTCGGCCAGGTGTCGCAACGCGGTGGCGAGGTCGGCGGGCCGGTCCCCGACGACCACGACCCGGCCGACGTCCACGCCCGCGACGCGCAGTTGCTCGGCGAGCCAGGGACCGTTGCGGTCCGCCACGCGCCCGGTGAGGACCTCGGTCCCGGTGATCAGGATGCCCGCCCGTACCGACATGTCCCGTACGCTACCCAGTCGGCCGGCCACGGCCCCGGCCCGGCTCATCCGGGTGGCGGCCGCAGCACCGGGAGCGTGCGGTCGGTCCGGGGAGCGCTCGGCGCCGTCAGCCCAGGTCGCGCGGATCGATCTGGACCCGGACGGCGCCCGCCTCCCGGCGCGCGCTGCGGACCGCCGCGGCGTCTCGCAGCGCCCGGGCCAGCTCCGGCCCCAGCCGGCGGTCCGACCTCAGGACGGCTCGGGAGACGCCGTCCTGCGCGTCGCCGGGCGACCCGCCGGGCACGGCGGGCGCCGTCCCGGTGGTGGCCGGCGGACGCGCGGCGACCGGCCGCCCGGGAGCAGGTGCGGCCTCGTGCGGCACCGGCCCGAGCACCGCCGTCCCGGCCGGGAGCCGGACCAGGTCGAGCATCGAGCGGACGGCGGAGGCCGGGCCGGTGAGCGTGGCGACCGCGGCGGCCGGAGGCAGCCGCAGCTCGGCCCGCTCGGCGAGCTCACGCTCGGCGAAGCCGGCCGGGTCGGAGCGGACCAGCGCCTGCACGGCGGGCGCCGCCGGATCGGCGCAGACCACCACGAGTCCGCGCTCGGCCGCGGGGCGCACCAACGCGGCGGCCGCGCGCCACCTGCGCAGCGCCTCCTCCCCGGCCCGCAGGTCCGGACGCTCCAGCAGGGAATCACCGTCCAGCAGCACGGCGGCCGCGTACCCGCCCTCCACCGGCGGCTCGACCCCCGCCGTCGCGAGGACCAACGTCCGGCCCGGTGGCACCCGCGGCAGCTCCCGGTCCGCCCGGCTCAGCACCACCCCGGCACCGGGAAAGGCCCGGCCCAGCTCCTCCGCCGTCCGGTCGACGCCGACCGACCGGGCGCGCAGCCGCCGGCCCTGGCACGTCGAGCAGGTCCAGGCCGGCAGCGCGCGGCCGCACCAACCGCACTGGGGGATGTGGACGCCGTCTCCGGCCGCCAGGGCCACCGGCCCCTGGCAGTCCGGGCATCGTGCCGGGCGCCGGCAGGTCTGGCACGACAGGCCCGGCAGGTAGCCCGAGCGGACGACCTGCACGAGCACCGGTCCGCGAACCAACCCGTCATGGACGGCGCGCCACGCCACCGGGGGCATCCGCGCAGCCCGGGCCGTCGGGTCGTCGTCCGGGTGACCGTCCGCGGCGACCGCGACCCGCGGCCACCGGCTGCGCTGGCTGGCCCGGTCCGGGACGAGCTGCCGGGCCCAGCCGCACTCCACCAACGCGGCCGCCTCCACGCTCCGGCTCCACCCACCGAGCAGGGCGGCGGCCCCCTGCTGGTCCGCACGCAGGCGCAGCACCTCCCGGGCGTGCGGGTAAGGCGCCCGGAGGTCCGCGTGCTGATCGTCCCCGTCGTCCCAGACGACCACCAGGCCGAGGCGGGTGACCGGCGCGAACGCACAGGCGCGGGTGCCGACCGCGACCTGGGCGTGGCCCCGCAGCAGCCTCAGGTAGGCCGTGTACCGGGCGGCCGGGCCGACGTCCGCCTCGAGCCGGGCCACCCGGTGCGCGCCGAGGAGCGCCGTCAGGCGGGCCTCGACCCGGTCGCCGTCCCGCCGGTCGGGGACGACCACGACCGAACCACGCCCGGACGCCGCCGTGGCGGCCACCGCGCGAGCGATCGCCTCCGGCCAGCTCGGACCGGGCAGAGCCGTCCAGACGCCGCGGGGGGCGCCGCCGGCGGCCAGCCGGCCGAGGAACGCCGCGCCGGCCGGGTAGGCCGCCCACGGGCCGGGGTCGCCGGGCGCCGGGGGCGGCCCCGGGGGAACCGGTGCCTGCCGGGTCAGTTCTTCCTCGGCGCGGGCGTGCCGCGGCGGGACAGCCAGCCGCAGCACGTCCCCGAGCGTGCCGGCGTACCGGTCCGCGACGGCCCGCGCCAGGGCGAGCAGCGCAGGGGTCAGGATCGGCTCCGGTGACACCACCCGACGGATCGGGGCCAGCCCTCGCGGGTGGTCGGTCGCGGCCACCCGCTCCAGCAGCCAGCCGTCGACGTCCTGGCCGGCGAACCGCACCCGCACCCGCACCCCCGGCCGGGCCGCCTGCGCCATCGGCTCCGGAACGGCGTAGTCGAAGGGCCGGTCCAGGTGGGGCAGCGGCACGTCGACCACCACTCGTGCCACGGGCAGCTCGGCAGCGGCCGGCGCGGGTCGCTTCGGGCGCCGTCCGTGGGCGGCGGAGCGGAGCAGCTCCAGCTGCTCCGGTCCGTTACTGGACAGCAGCCCGCAACGCCTCGACCCGGTTGGTCCGCTCCCAGGTCAGCTCGGGCAGCTCGCGCCCGAAGTGCCCGTAGGCGGCGGTCTGCCGGTAGATCGGGCGCAGCAGATCCAGGTCGCGGATGATCGCGGCAGGGCGGAGGTCGAAGACCTCGGTGATGCCCCGGCGCAGCTTCTGGACGTCGATGGTCTCCGTCCCGAAGGTCTCCACGTACAGCCCGACCGGGTGCGCCTTGCCGATCGCGTACGCGATCTGCACCTCACAGCGCCGGGCGAGCCCGGCGGCCACCACGTTCTTGGCGACCCAGCGCATCGCGTAGGCGGCCGAGCGGTCGACCTTCGACGGGTCCTTGCCCGAGAAGGCACCGCCGCCGTGCCGGGCGTAGCCGCCGTACGTGTCAACGATGATCTTGCGTCCGGTCAGGCCGGCGTCGCCCATCGGGCCGCCGACCTCGAACCGGCCCGTCGGGTTGACCAGCAGCCGATAGGTGGACGAGTCGATGTCCACCCGGTCCAGCACCGGCTTGACCACGTGGTCGGCGATGTCGGGCTGGAGGAGGTTCTCCAGCGAGACGTCGGGGGCGTGCTGGCTGGACACCACCACCGTGTCGAGCCGGACCGGGCGGTCCCCGTCGTACTCGATCGTCACCTGGGTCTTGCCGTCGGGCCGTAGGTAGGGCACCTCGCCGCTCTTGCGGACCTCGGTGAGCCGCTCCGCCAGCCGGTGCGCGAGCCAGATCGGCAGCGGCAGCAGCTCGGGCGTGTCGTCGTTCGCGTAGCCGAACATCAGGCCCTGGTCGCCCGCGCCCTGCAGGTCGAGCGGGTCGACCCCGGCCTCCACCCGCGCCTCGTACGCCTGGTCCACGCCCTGGGCGATGTCCGGGGACTGCGACCCGATCGACACCTCGACCCCGCACGAGGCTCCGTCGAAACCCTTCGTCGAGGAGTCGTACCCGATGTTCAGGATCGTCTGGCGCACGGTGGTCGGGATGTCGACGTAGGCCTCGGTGGTGACCTCACCCGCGACGTGCACGAGACCGGTGGTGACCAACGTCTCCACGGCGACCCGACTACGGGGATCCTCGGCGAGAAGGGCGTCGAGGATGGCGTCGCTGATCTGGTCGCAGATCTTGTCCGGGTGACCCTCGGTGACGGACTCGGAGGTGAACAGACGATGAGACACGGGGCTCCTGTCGATGCAGCGGCTGCTGGCTGGCGCGGGCCCGGCACGGCGCTCAGCATCGTCGCTGATCCGGCGGCCCGCGGCGGAACCCACTCTACCGATCGGTCGACGCGGCGCCCGCCGGACCAGCAAAGGGGGGCGCCCGTGCCCCCGGCGAGGGCGAGGATCAGCTCGGCATGCCGGACGGTGCTGCGGAGCGCTCACTCTCCGGTACAGAGCGTGACAGTCGGCGCACCACCGCATCCCAGACGGCATCGGCGACGAGGCCCTTGTCGCCCTCGACCGCACCGCGCACGACCACCCCGCCGCCGTCCGCCTCCAGCAGGGTCACGGCGGTGTCGGTACGGCCGAAGACCTTGCCCGCGGACACGTCGTTGACGACGAGCAGGTCGCACCCCTTGCGCTCCAGCTTGGCCCGGGCATGGTGGAGCACGTCACCGCTGTCGTCGCCGGTCTCGGCCGCGAAGCCGACGATGACGGCCGCTCCGGGGGCCCCCGCGGTGCGCCGCGCGACGAGCTCGGCGAGCACGTCCGGGTTCCGCACGAGCCGGACGACGGGCGCACCCTCCCCGCCGTCCGACTTCTTGATCTTGTATTCGGCGACCGCCTCCGGCCGGAAGTCGGCGACCGCGGCAGCCATCACCACGACGTCCGCGGTGGGCGCGGTGGCGAACACCGCCTCCCGCAGCTCGAGAGCGGTCCCGACCCGGACGACGTCCGCGCCGGCAGGCTCCGGGAGCGCGACGTTCGCCGACACCAACGTCACCTTCGCGCCCCGGGCGACCGCCGCGGCAGCCAGCGCGCAGCCCTGCACGCCCGACGACCGGTTGCCCAGGTAACGCACCGGGTCGAGCGGCTCCCGGGTTCCCCCGGCACTGATCACGACCTGCAGCCCGGCGAGGTCGGGCTCGAGCCCACCCACCCCCCGGACCAGCAGGCGACGGGCCACCCCGAAGATCGCCTCCGGCTCGGGCAACCGGCCGCGGCCGGTATCGGCCCCGGTGAGGCGACCGCTCGCCGGGTCGAGCACGACGACGCCGCGCCGGCGCAGCAGCGCGACGTTGGCCTGGGTGGCGGGGTGCTCCCACATCTCGGTGTGCATCGCGGGCGCCAGCAGCACCGGGCAGCGGGCGGTGAGCAGGACGGCGGTGAGCAGATCGTCGGCACGCCCGGCCGCCGCCCGGGCCATCAGGTCAGCGGTCGCGGGTGCCACCACCACGAGCTCGGCCCGCTGCCCGAGCCGGACGTGCGGCACCTCGTGCACGTCGTCCCAGACGGACGTCGCGACAGGGTGCCCGGACAGGGCCGACCAGGTGGCCTCGCCGACGAACCGCAGTGCGGACGCCGTGGGGACGACCTGCACGTCGTGGCCGGTCTCGGTGAACCGGCGCAACAACGAGCAGGCCTTGTAGGCGGCGATCCCGCCCGCCACCCCGAGCAGGATCACGGCAGGACCGGGACCGGCGCCCCGCTGCCACTCACTGGTCGACCGGCTCCGCGGTCAGCAGGCCCTCGTTGATCTCACGCAGGGCTACCGACAGCGGCTTCTCCTGGACGTGGGTCTCCACCAGCGGCCCGACGTACTCCAGCAGGCCCTCGCCGAGCTGGGAATAGTAGGCGTTGATCTGCCGGGCGCGCTTGGCCGCGTAGATGACCAGGGCGTACTTGGAATCGGCTGCCCGGAGCAGCTCGTCGATCGGCGGGTTGGTGATGCCCTCGGGCGTCGCGGTGGTCCCGGACAAAGGATCGTCTCCCGGTTCGTGGTTGAGGTCACCGTCAGTGACGCTCCGTGTGGTCAGCCCTCGCTGAAGTGCGCTTGCGGCACCACCGGCCGAGGGTTCAGACCCATGCATTGTACGAGCTCGTCGGTGGCCTGGTGGACGTCGGAATTGACGATGGTCACGTCGAACTCCGACTCCGCCGCCAGTTCCTCCTGGGCGGTGGTCAATCGACGCTCACGCTCGTCGGCGGTCTCGGTGCCCCGGCCGATCAGCCGCCGGACCAGCTCGTCCCACGACGGCGGCGCGAGGAAGACGAACAGCGCGTCGGGCATCGCGGCCTTGACCTGCCGCGCCCCCTGCAGGTCGATCTCCAGCAGGGTCGGCCGGCCGGCGGCCACGGCCTCTTCGACGGGACGGCGCGGGGTGCCGTACCGGTGCCGGCCGTGCACCACGGCCCACTCCAGCAACTCACCGTCGGCGACCATCAGGTCGAACATCGCTTCATTGACGAAGATGTAGTGCTGGCCGTCGACCTCACCCGGACGACGCGGCCGGGTCGTCGCCGACACCGACAGCCAGACCTCCGGGTACCGCGCCCGGATGTCAGCGGAGACGGTGCCCTTGCCCACGGCGGTGGGCCCGGCGAGCACGGTCAACCGCCGATGGGTCGGATTTCCCCGAGACCGTTGGCCAGCCACCGCGTCAGCGGGAGAAGCGCTCGATGAGAGCGGCGATCTGGTTCGACCCCAGGCCACGCACCCGGCGCGACTCGGAGATCCCGATCTCCTCCATGATCTGACGGGCACGCACCTTGCCGACGCCGGGGAGGGCCTCCAGCAGGGACGAGACCTTCATCTTGCCGATCACCTCGTCGGTCTGACCCCGGTGGATGGAGTCGGCCAGGGAGCCCTGGGAGTACTTGAGCTTGTTCTTCTCCTCGGCCCGGGCCCGCCGCGCAGCAGCGGCCTTCTCCAGGGCTGCGGCACGTTGCTCGGGAGTCAGAGGGGGCAGAGCCACTAGGTCACCTCGGTCGATCGGTTGCGTGGGCAGTTCCGATAGTAATGATGATGATTTGGCGATGGTAAACGTCCGGGCGAGTCGGCCACCCATGCCTCACATGCTTGTCGCCACCCCCGGGAGCCAGCATCTCACCGCAGGCCAGAAACCTATCGACTCGCTGCCCGGCCGGGCAACGCGGCCGGTGCATCACCCGGCCAGGGCCTGCCGCACGTCCCCCAGGGCGCGCTGCCCCGCCGCGCGCAGGCCTCCCACCGAGGGCCCGCCGCCGAGCACCTGGCGGCTGGAGCTCGGCAGCACCGCACCCAAGGCCGCACCGAACACGGCCCGCAGGTCCGCCGCGGTCGCGCCCTGGGCGCCGATACCCGGCGCGAGCAGGGGCCCGTGGACGTCGGCCAGGGGCAGGCCGAGCGCGCGCACGGCGTCGGCTCCGACGGTCGCGCCGACGACGGCCCCGAAGGACCCCAGCGGGCGGCCGGCGGCGATCTCGGCGACGTTCTCCCCCCGGACACCCTCCAGGACAGCGCACGCCACGCTGCGCCCGTCCGGGCCGACCGCGTGCTGGACGCCGGCGCCCTCCGGGTTCGACGTCAGCCCGAGCACGAACACCCCGCGACCGGTGGTGGCGGCGAGGTCGAGCAGCGGACGCAGCGACCCGAAGCCCAGGTAGGGGGAGGCGGTGACCGCGTCGGCCGCCAGCGGCGAGCCCTCCCCCGTGAACGCGTCGGCGTAGGCCGCCATGGTGGAACCGATGTCGCCGCGCTTGGCGTCGGCGATCGTGAGCGCCCCGGCCGCGGCCGCCTCGGCGAGCACCCGCTCCAGGACGGCGACGCCGCGGGACCCGTGCCGCTCGAAGAAGGCGACCTGCGGCTTCAGCACGGCGACCCGATCGGCGAGGGCCTCCACCACGGTGAGGCTGAAGCGCTCCAGGCCGCGGGCGTCGTCCGGCAGGCCCCAGGCCGCGAGCAGGCCCGGGTGGGGGTCGACGCCCACGCAGAGCGGCCCGCGCGCCGCCATGGCCGCATGCAGGCGCGCCCCGAACGGCTCCCTCGTCACGACCCCTCCTCCTGATCTCGCGCCAGCGCCACGTGGGCGTACCCGACGGCGTCCGCGAACCGGGGGAACCCACGCTCGGCCACCAGCGTGGCCAGCTCCCGGCCGACCCGCAGGGGCGCCCCCGGATCGTGGAACGTCGCCGTCCCGACCTGGACCGCGCACGCCCCGGCCAGCACGAGCTCCAGCGCGTCGCGGCCGGTGCGGACGCCACCGATCCCCACGATCGGCGCCGGCCGGAGCGCCCCGGCGCGCATCGCGGCATGCACCTGCCAGACGCACCGGACGGCGATCGGCCGGACGGCCGGCCCGGACAGGCCGCCGGTGACCCCGGCGAGGGCGGGCCGCAACGTGTCGACGTCGATCACCATGCCCAGGGTCGTGTTGATCATCGCCAGCCCGTGGGCCCCGGCGTCCAGGACGGCGCGGGCGATCGCGACCAGATCCGTCACATCGGGCGAGAGCTTGGCCAGCACCGGCACGCGACCCGCGACCGCCTCCACGACCTGCGCGACCACCTGGGCGGATGACTGCGGGTCGCAGGCGAAGACCAGGCCGCGGCCGGCGACGTTGGGGCAGGAGATGTTCACCTCGATCGCGGCCACCCCGGGCTCGCCGGCGAGCCGGCCGGCGAGCTCGGCGAACTCGGCCGCGTCGTTGCCGGCGATCGAGACGATCGCGGTGGCACCGGCCTCCCGCAACCACGGCAGATCCTTGGCGAGGAAGGCGTCGATGCCCGGCCCCTGCAAGCCGATCGAGTTCAGCATCCCGGACGGCGTCTCGGCCATCCGCGGGGTCGGACGGCCCGACCGGGGCGCGCGCAGGATCGACTTGGTGACGACCGCCCCCAGCTGCGCGACGTCGTAGAGGCAGCCCAGCTCGCGGCCCGCCGCCGCGCACCCGCTCGCCGTCAGCACCGGGTTGGACAGGGTCAGGCCGGCGAGCGACGTGGTCGGGTCGAACGTGGTCGGGTCGAACGTGGTGGGGCCGGAACCGGCTGGCAGGGGCGTCACGGATGGCCCCCACCGGTCTTCGGGGCACCGAGGCAGTCGGCCGGGACGGCGCTGCCCCCGCCCGGGCGGACGGCGTCCCAGCGCACCGCCTCGCCGCCGAGGGTCGGACCCTCGACGCAGGTCCTGGTCATCCTGGTCAGGCCGTCGGACCAGCGGACCGGCAGCACACAGGTCATGCAGACCCCGACCCCGCAGGCCATCGACTCCTCGACGGTGCACCAGGGCCGCGCGCCGTGGGACAGCGCGAGGTCGGTGACCGCGCGCAGCATCGCCATCGGGCCGCAGGCGTAGACGTGTGCCCCTGGTCCGCTCGCCGTCAACAGGTCACCCAGCACGTCCGTGACCCGTCCGCGCGCCCCGGCGGAGCCGTCGTCCGTGGTCACCAGCAGGGGGTCGGCGATCTCGGCCGCGTCGTCCACCCCGAACAGCCGGTCGACGTCGCCGGCCCCGAGGACGGCGGAGACCCGCACGCCGCGGCCACGCAGCACCCTCCCCCACCACCCCATCGGCGCGCTGCCGTACCCGCCGCCGACCAGGACCGCGGCGGACCCCGGGTCGGGCGGCGGGAACGGCCGCCCGAGCGGCCCGACGACGTCCAGCTCGTCACCGGGACGGCGCCCGGTCACCCAGGTGCTCCCCGGACCGTGCGCAGCCACCACGATCTCGAGCGTGGGCCCGTCGGGCCCGGCCGTGGACGCGCGGTGCAGGGAGAACGCCCGGCGCAGCAGGGTCGCGGTGGGCTCGCCCGGATCCGCCCCGACGGCGACCGCCACGAACTGGCCGGGGAGCGCCGCGGGCCCGGCGCCCGGCGCCGCCAGGACCAGGTGCCGATAGGCGCCGGCCGGCCGGTTCGCCAGCACGACGGCGCGCTCCTGCACCGGGCGGGGGCGCCCGTCGTCCAGGTCACCCAGTGCCGGGGCGGCGGCCGGGGCGGCGGCCGGGGACGGGACGGCACTCACGCGCCGACCCCGGCCGCCTGGGCCGCCCGCCCGGCGGCGAGCGCCGCGGCGTGCTGCTGCAGCGAGGCCACCCGGATCGGCTCGTTCCGGGCCGCCTCGATGGCCTGCACGGCGGCGGCGAACTGCTGGACCGTCGTGATGATCGGCCGGTCCATCGCGGTCGTCGCGGCGCGGATCTCGTAGCCGTCGAGCCGGGCGGCCGGCCCGCTCGGGGTGTTCACCACCATGTCCACGTCGCCGGCGAGGATCTGCTCGACGATCGTCGGCTCGTCCTTGGGCCCGCGCCCGGAGCTCGCCTTGCGGACGACGGTGCTCCGGATCCCGTTGCGGCGCAGGACGGCGGCCGTGCCGTCCGTGGCGAGGACCTCGAACCCCAGGTCGACCAGCCGCCGGACCGGGAACACGATCGCCCGCTTGTCGCCGTCCGCGACCGACACGAAGACCCGGCCCCCCTCGGGCAGCCCGCCGTAGGCGGCGGCCTGCGACTTGGCGAAGGCATGCGGGAAGTCGACGTCGATGCCCATCACCTCGCCGGTGGACTTCATCTCCGGGCCGAGCAGGCTGTCGACGGCGACGCCCTGGACCGTGCGGAACCGCTTGAACGGAAGCACCGCCTCCTTCACCGCCATCGGCGCGTCGTCGGGGAGCGTGCCGCCATCACCCTGCGCCGGGAGCAGCCCCTCGGCCCGCAACTCCTTGACGGTGGCCCCGAGCATGATCCTGGCTGCCGCCTTGGCCAGCGGCACCGCCGTCGCCTTGGACACGAACGGGGCCGTCCGGCTGGCCCGGGGGTTGGCTTCGAGCACGTACAGGACGCCCGCGACCAGCGCGTACTGCACGTTGAGCAGACCGAGGACGCCGATCCCGCGGGCGATCGCCTCGGTGCTGGCGCGCACCCGCTCGAGCTCCGCCGCACCGAGGGTCACCGGCGGGAGCACGCAGGCGGAGTCACCGGAGTGGATCCCGGCCTCCTCGATGTGCTCCATCACGCCGCCGAGGTACAGCTCCTCGCCGTCGAAGAGCGCGTCGACGTCGATCTCGACCGCGCCCTCCAGGAAGCGATCCACCAGGACGGGGTGCTCCGGACTCACCCGGGTGGCCCGGCCGATGTAGTCCGCGAGCATCGCCTCGTCGTAGACGATCTCCATCCCGCGGCCGCCGAGCACGTACGAGGGGCGCACCAGCACCGGGTACCCGATCGTGTCGGCCACCTCCTTGGCCTCGACGAAACTGGACGCCGTCCCGTGCTTGGGCGCCGGCAACCCGGCCCGGGCGAGCACCCGGCCGAACGCCCCGCGCTCCTCGGCGAGGTGGATCGCGGCCGGCGGCGTCCCGACGACGGGCACGCCCTCGGCCTCGAGCCGGGCGGCGAGCCCGAGCGGGGTCTGCCCGCCGAGCTGGACGACGACCCCGACGACCCGCCCGGACCGGGACTCGGCGTGCACGACCTCGAGCACGTCCTCCAGGGTGAGCGGCTCGAAGTACAGCCGATCGGAGGTGTCGTAGTCGGTCGAGACGGTCTCCGGGTTGCAGTTGACCATCACGGTCTCGAAGCCGGCGTCCCGCAAGGCGAAGCTGGCGTGCACGCACGAGTAGTCGAACTCCACGCCCTGCCCGATCCGGTTCGGACCCGACCCCAGAATGATCACCTTCTGCCGGCCGGAGGCGCCGACCTCGTCCTCCTCGTCGTAGCACGAGTAGTGGTACGGGGTGGCGGCGGCGAACTCGGCGGCGCAGGTGTCGACGGTCTTGTAGACCGGCCGGACGCCGAGTGCGTGACGGACCCCGCGGACCACGTCCTCGGGCATCCGGCGCAGCCCGCCGATCTGGGCGTCGCTGAAGCCGTGGCGCTTGGCCTCGCGGAGCAGGTCGGGGGTGAGGGCGTCGGCCGCCGCGACCGTGCGTGCGATCTCGTCGAGGAGCACGAGCTGGTCCAGGAACCACGGGTCGATGCCGCTGGCCCGGTGCAGGGCCTCGACGGTTGCCCCGCCCCGGATCGCCTGCTGCACCTGGAGCAGGCGGTCCTCGGTCGGGCGGCGGACGGCGTCCAGCAGGCATTCCAGCTCGGCCCCGGACGGTGCCGGGCCGTCCCAGTGGAAGGCCGCGCCGCGCCGTTCCAGCGACCGCAGCGCCTTCTGCAGCGCCTCCGTGAAGTTGCGGCCGATGGCCATCGCCTCGCCGACGGACTTCATCGTGGTCGTCAGCGTCGGATCGGCCATCGGGAACTTCTCGAACGCGAAGCGCGGCACCTTGACCACGACGTAGTCGAGGGTCGGCTCGAAGCTCGCGGGGGTGGACCGGGTGATGTCGTTGGGGATCTCGTCGAGCGTGTACCCGACCGCCAGCTTGGCAGCGATCTTGGCGATCGGGAAGCCGGTGGCCTTGCTCGCCAACGCCGACGACCGGGACACCCGAGGGTTCATCTCGATCACGACCACGCGCCCGTCAGCCGGGTTGACCGCGAACTGGATGTTGCAGCCGCCGGTGTCGACGCCGACCTCGCGGATCACCGCGATCCCGATGTCGCGCAGCCGCTGGTACTCCCGGTCGGTCAGGGTGAGCGCCGGGGCGACGGTGATGGAGTCCCCGGTGTGCACGCCCATCGGGTCGAGGTTCTCGATCGAGCACACCACCACGACGTTGTCGTGCCGATCCCGCATGAGCTCCAGCTCGTACTCCTTCCAGCCGAGGATCGACTCCTCCAGGAGCACCTCGGTGGTCGGCGAGTACTGCAGCCCGGCGCCGGCGATCCTGCGCAGGTCCGCCTCGTCGTGGGCGATCCCCGAGCCGAGACCCCCCATCGTGAACGACGGCCGGACGACGACCGGGTAGCCCAGCTCGGCGGTGGCCGCCACGCAGTCGACCAGGGAGTGGCAGATCCGCGAGCGCGCCACCTGGGCGCCGCAGCGCTCCACCACCTCCTTGAACCGCTGCCGGTCCTCCCCCGCCTCGATCGCCGCGACGTTCGCACCGATCAGCTCCACCCGGTAACGCTCCAGCACCCCGGCGGCGTCCAGCGCCATCGCCGTGTTGAGCGCGGTCTGGCCGCCCAGGGTCGCCAGCAAGGCGTCCGGGCGCTCCGTGGCGATGATCGCCTCCACCACGGCGGGTGTGATCGGCTCCACGTACGTCGCGTCCGCGAACTCCGGGTCCGTCATGATCGTCGCCGGATTCGAGTTCACCAGGACCACGCGCAGCCCCTCCGCCCGGAGCACCCGGCAGGCCTGGGTGCCGGAGTAGTCGAACTCGCACGCCTGGCCGATCACGATCGGTCCGGAGCCGATCACCAGCACGCTGCGCAGGTCGTCACGGCGTGGCATCAGGCGGCCCCGCCCTTGCGCATGAGGTCGGCGAACCGGTCGAACAGGTAGGCCGCGTCGTGCGGGCCGGCTGCCGCCTCCGGGTGGTACTGCACCGAGAACGCCGGGACGTCCAGGCACCGCAGGCCCTCCACCACGCCGTCGTTCAGGGCGACGTGGCTCACCTCGGCCCGGCCGAATGGCGTGGCGGCGATCTCGTCGAGCGGCGCGTCCACGGCGAACCCGTGGTTGTGCGCCGTCACCTCGACCCGACCGGTGGCCCGGTCCAGGACCGGCTGGTTGATGCCCCGGTGCCCGTACCCGAGCTTGTAGGTGCCGAAGCCGAGAGCCCGGCCGAGCAGCTGGTTGCCGAAGCAGATCCCGAAGAACGGCAGCCCGTCGGCCAGCACCTGCCGGAGCAGCTCCACCGGGTGACCCGCGGCGGCCGGGTCGCCGGGCCCGTTGGAGAAGAACACGCCGTCCGCACCGGTGGCCCGGACGTCGTCCAGGGTCGCCGTCGCCGGCAGCACGTGGACGTCGACACCGCGCTCGGCCAGCCGGCGCGGCGTCATCGCCTTGATCCCGAGGTCGAGCGCGGCGACCGTGAACCGCCGCTCGCCCCGGGCCGGGACGACGTACGGCCGCGGCGTGGACACCTCGCCGCACAGGTCGGCGCCGGACATCTGCGGTGCCTGCCGTACCCGGCCGAGCAGCTCCGCCGCCGAGGCCTGCGCGGCCTCGCCGGAGAACACCCCGGCCCGCATCGCGCCGCGCTCGCGCAGGTGCCGGGTGATCGCCCGGGTGTCGACGTGGCTGATCCCGACCACGCCCTGGGCCACCAGCTCGTCCGCCAGCTCCCCCGTCGCCCGCCAGTTCGAGGCGCGCCGGGCCGGGTCGCGGACCACGTAGCCGGAGACCCAGATCCGCCGCGACTCCCCGTCCTCGTCGTTCATCCCGGTGTTACCGATGTGCGGCGCCGTCATCACCACCACCTGGCGGTGGTAGGACGGGTCGGTCAGGGTCTCCTGGTAGCCGGTCATCCCGGTGGCGAACACCGCCTCGCCGAACGCCTCGCCCACGGTGCCGTACGGCCGCCCGCGCCAGCTGCGCCCGTCCTCCAGGACCAGCACCGCCTCCATCAGAGCAACGCCCCTTCTCTGCGATCCGTCGCCGGATCCCTCACCACCAGCTCCCCGGCCAGGACCGTCGGCCGGCCGGCCAGGAAGGTCGCCACCACCCGCCCCGGCACCTCGCGGCCCCGGTAGGGGCTGTTGCGGCCCATCGTGGCCATCGCCGCCGGGTCGACGACCCGCCGGGCCGCCGGGTCGACCAGCGTCAGCTGCGCCGGCTCCCCCACCGCGATCGGGCGGCCGTGGCCGGCCACCCGGCCGATGCGGGCCGGGGCGGCGGACATCCGCTCGGCGACCCCGGCCCAGTCGAGCAGCCCGGTCTCCACCATGGTGGCCTGGACCACGGACAGGGCTGTTTCCAGCCCGGTCATCCCCATCGCCGCGACCGCCCACTCGCAGTCCTTGTCCTCGGCCGGATGCGGCGCGTGGTCGGTCGCCACCACGTCGATCGTGCCGTCGGCCAGCGCCTGGCGCAGCGCGCCGACGTCCTCCGCCGTCCGCAACGGCGGGTTGACCTTGAACACCGGATCGTAGCTGCGTACCTCCTCGTCGGTGAGCAGCAGGTGGTGCGGCGTCACCTCGGCGGTCACCTGCACGCCGCGGGCCTTGGCCCAGCGCACGATCTCGACCGAGCCGGCGGTGGAGACGTGACAGACGTGCAGCCGGGATCCCACGTGCCCGGCCAGCAGCACGTCCCGGGCGATGATCGCCTCCTCGGCGACGGCCGGCCAGCCCCGCAACCCGAGCACCGCCGACACCACACCCTCGTGCATCTGGGCACCGTCGGTCAGGCGTGGCTCCTGGGCGTGCTGGGCGATCACCCCGTCGAACGCCTTGACGTACTCGAGGGCCCGGCGCATCAGCACCGGGTCCCAGACGCACCGCCCGTCGTCGCTGAAGACCCGGACCCCGGCCGCGGACTCGGCCATCGCCCCGAGTTCGGCGAGCCGCTCGCCGCGCAGGCCGACGGTGACGGCCCCGACCGGCCGGACGTCGACCCAGCCGGACTCCCGGCCCAGCCGCCATACCTGCTCGACGACGCCCGCGGTGTCGGCCGCCGGGTCGGTGTTCGCCATCGCGTGGACGGCGGTGAACCCGCCGAGGGCCGCGGCCCGGCTGCCGGTCTCGACCGTCTCGGCATCCTCCCTCCCCGGCTCCCGCAGGTGGGTGTGCAGGTCGACGAGGCCGGGCAGGGCGACCAACCCGTCGCCGTCCACCACCCGGGCCCCGGCGGCCGGCACGTCCGGGCCGACCGCCGCGATCACCCCGTCGGCGAGCAGCAGGTCCACCGGTGGACCGCCCAGCGGCCGGACCCCGCGCAGCAGGTACCGGTCCGCCGCGGTGGCGGGCGTTCGCGGGCTCACGAGCGCACCCGCTCGGCGGTCGGCACGGTCATCGTCACCGGCGCCCGGTCCTCCGGCGGCGCGCTCGACAGCAGCAGGTAGAGCACCGCCATCCGGACGGCGACCCCGTTCGCCACCTGCTCGACGATCGTGGACCGCGGGGAGTCGGCCGCGTCCGCCGAGATCTCCAGGCCACGGTTCATCGGACCGGGGTGCATCACCACGGCGTGGCCGGGCAGCAGCCGCAGCCGTCGCGCGTCCAAGCCGTACCGCCGGGAGTACTCCCGGGCGCTCGGGAAGTAGGCCGCGTTCATCCGCTCGGCCTGGACCCGCAGCATCATCACCGCGTCGAGGGGGCCGTGCGAGCCGGCGAGGACGGCGTCCAGGTCGTAGGACGTCGTGCACGGCCAGTTCGCCACGCCCACCGGCAGCAGGGTCGGCGGCGCGACCAGGGTGACGTGTGCGCCCAGGGTGTGCAGCAGCAGCACGTCGGAGCGGGCCACCCGGCTGTGCAGCACGTCCCCCACCACCGCGACCCGGGCCCCGGCCAGATCGGCACCGGTTGCCGCCGGACCGACGAGGTGGCGGCGCAGGGTGAACGCGTCCAGCAGGGCCTGGGTGGGGTGCTCGTGGGTGCCGTCGCCGGCGTTCACCACCGAACCGCGGATCCAGCCGGCCGTCGCCAACCGGTGCGGCGCCCCGGACGCCGAGTGCCGCACGACCACCGCGTCGGCACCCATGGCCTCCAGCGTCAGCGCGGTGTCCTTCAGGCTCTCCCCCTTGGACACACTGGACCCCCGGGCGGAGAAGTTGATGACGTCGGCGGAGAGCCGCTTGGCGGCGGCCTCGAACGAGATCCGGGTCCGGGTGGAGTCCTCGTAGAACAGGTTCACGACCGTCCGGCCGCGCAGGGTCGGCAGCTTCTTGATCTCGCGCTGCTGGGTGGCCGCCATCCGGTCGGCCACGTCGAGCACCTCGACGGCGCTCGCGGTGTCCAGATCCGCGGCGGAGAGCAGGTGGCGCATCAGTGACCTCCCTCGATCCGGACCTCGTCCTGGCCGTCCACGTCGGCGAGCCGCACGAGCACCCGCTCGCGCAGGGACGTCGGCAGGTTCTTGCCCACGTGGTCGGCGCGGATGGGCAGATCACGGTGGCCACGGTCCACCAGGACGGCGAGTCGCACCGCCCGGGGGCGGCCGAGGTCCGACAGGGCGTCGAGAGCGGCCCGGATCGTGCGGCCGGAGAACAGCACGTCGTCGACCAGGACGACGACCTGGTCGTCGATCCCGCCGTCCGGCAGGTGGGTCGCCTCGATCCGACGGGTGGGCTGCCGACGGAGGTCGTCCCGGTACATCGTCACGTCGAGGGAACCGACCGGAACCGTGGTGCCCTCGATCTCGGCCAGCCGCTGGCCGAGTCTGCGGGCCAGCTGGACCCCGCGGGTCGGGATGCCGAGCAGGACCAGCCCGGCCGGGCCCTTGTTGCGCTCGAGCAGCTCATGGGCGATCCGGGTGAGGGACCGGGCGATCTCGCCGGCCTCCAGCACCGTCAGGGAACCAGCCGGCCTGCGGCTCGGTGGCTGGGCCGACTCGTGGCGCGCAGAAGTCATCCCGCGACCTCCTTCCCCGCCTCACGGGACGGGTCGTTAAAGGTGGGTCGTTCGTCGTCGCCAACGGTACCAGGTGGCCCGCCCACCCCGGTCGGGGGGGCGGGCCGTGCCGCAACCATCCCCCCAGCGGGGGTTACTGTCCGCCGTCACGGTCGAGCGGCAGCGCCTACGTTCCGCCGCGACCAGCACGTGGCGCTACGGCGACGCGCGGCTCGACCCGGCGTCCAACGGTCCATCCGATGAATCCCCCATTCGGTGGTCTGTCAATCTACTCAAACCATGACATAACGGGTGGCCATCAAGAATTGATCGGCGTGGATTCGGCGATCCCGCTTGACGAACGATGTCACGCTCCGTGACCATCAGCGCATGGCCTCCGATTACGCACGGGCGCTGGGCGCCCGACTCCGCGCGATCCGCACGCAGCAGGGTCTGTCCCTGCACGGTGTGGAGGAGAAGTCCGAGGGCCGCTGGAAGGCGGTCGTCGTCGGCTCCTACGAGCGCGGTGATCGCGCCGTGACGGTCCAACGGCTCGCCGAGCTCGCGGACTTCTACGGCGTTCCCGTTCAGGCGCTGCTGCCCGACGCCGCTCCGAGCGGAAGCAGCGAGCCCCCGCCGAAGCTCGTCCTCGACCTGGAGCGGCTGCAGTCCGTCCCGGCCGAGAAGGCCGGTCCTCTGGCGCGGTACGCCGCGACCATCCAGGGCCAGCGGGGGGACTACAACGGCAAGGTGCTGTCGATCCGCACGGACGATCTGCGCACCCTCGCCGTGATCTACGACGTACCCCCGGCCGTACTGGCCGAGCAGCTGATCGCCTGGGGCGTCCTCAACGCCGACGCGCGCCGCGCCGTCGCCGCCGAGGACTGACGAGTCACTCCTGCTCACCGGCGCGGTGACGCGCGGCACGTGCTGCGCCGGCGGGGGATCCACCACCATGTCCGCATCGACTCGGGGAGGAGGCCCGGCGCCGTCCGGAGCTCTCAGACGACGCTGGGCTTGACCTCCAGGAGCCGGGCGAGCAATCCGTTGACGAACGACGGGGACTCGTCCGTGGAGAGCATCCGGGCGAGGTCGACCGCCTCGTCGATGGCCACCGCGTCCGGCACCTCGTCGTTGAAGAGCAGCTCCCACGCGCCGATCCGCAGCACGATCCGGTCCACACCCGGCATCCGGTCCAGGGTCCACCCCTGCGCGTAGGTCGAGAGCAGCTCGTCGATGCGCTCCGCGTACCGCGTCACGCCCTCGACGATCTGCGCGGCGTACTCCGAGATCGGCGGGTGCGCGTCCGGCAGGCGTTCGGCGAGCAGGCGCACCGGGTCGAGGCCGCGCTGGTCGGCCTCGAAGAGCAGGTCGAGCGCCCGCTTGCGAGCCTTGCTGCGCGCGCCCACCGATCAGTTCACGCGGCCCAGGTAGTCGCCGGTCCGGGTGTCGACCTTGACCTTGGTGCCCGTCTCCAGGAACAGCGGCACCTGGATCTCGTACCCGGTCTCCACCGTGGCCGGCTTGGTCCCGCCCGTCGAGCGGTCGCCCTGCAGCCCGGGCTCGGTGTAGGTGATCTCCAGGACGACGGACGTCGGCAGCTCCACGTACAGCGGGGTGCCCTCGTGCAGCGCGACGATGGCCTCCTGGTTCTCCAGCAGGAAGTGCGCCGCGTCGCCGACCACGGACGACTGCACGTGCAGCTGGTCGTAGGTGCTGGTGTCCATGAAGACGTAGTCGTCGCCGTCCTTGTACAGGTACTGCATGTCCCGCTTGTCGACGGTGGCGGTGTCGACCTTCGTGCCGGCGTTGAAGGTCTTGTCGACCACCTTCCCGGAGAGCACGTTCTTCAGCTTGGTGCGCACGAAGGCGCCGCCCTTGCCGGGCTTGACGTGCTGGAACTCCACCACGGACCAGAGCTGGCCCTCGAGGTTGAGCACCAGCCCGTTCTTGAGGTCGTTCGTCGTCGCCACGAGTCTGCCTTCGTCTGCCGCCGGGCGCACCGTAGCGAGCGGCGCGACCGGTCGATGGGAGGGAATCGCGGCCATGCTACCCGGCTCGCCGGTGGCCACCGTCCCGGTCGGTGCATCCGACGTCTCGGGTACCGTCAGGCCCGTGTCCAGGGATGTCGAGATCTGGCTGGGCTGGTCCCGGGAACTGCACTCGATCGCCCAGGCCGGCCTCACGTACGCGGAGAACGCCTTCGACGTGCAGCGCTACCGCCGGCTGAGGGAGATCGCCGCGGACCTCGCCGCCGCCCTCTCGGACGGTCCACCGGATCCGGTGCGGATGGCACTGGTCGGCGAGACCGGGTACCTGACCCCGAAGCTCGACGTCCGGGCGGCGGTCGTGGACGACGACGGCCGGGTGCTGCTGGTCCGCGAGGCCGCCGACGGTCGCTGGGCCCTGCCGGGCGGCTGGGCGGACGTCAACGAGGGCCTGATCTCCGGCGCGGTCCGGGAGGTGCGGGAGGAGTCCGGCTACCGGGTCGAGGCCACCCGGCTCCTCGGCATCTACGACAAGCGGTCCTGGGGTGCCCCGCCGTCCCCCCTCTTCACCCTGACATCCGTGGTGGCGTGCCGTCTGCTGGGCGGGGAGGCGACGCCGTCGGTCGAGACCACGCAGGTCGGCTGGTTCCGTCGGGACGCCCTCCCCGAGCTCTCCACCGGCCGGACCCCGATCCCCCTGCTGGCGCGCGTCTTCGCCCACCACGACGACCCCACCCTGCCGCAGGACCTCAGCTGACGCCGGACGCCGGGCGGCGTCAGGCGCTCGCCGCCCGATAGGCCCGGACCAGCAGCTGCGGTTCCGGACCCTCCAGGCGCACCGGCCGGGCGACGTCCTCGAGGACGACGAACCGCAGCCGGTCTCCCCGGGTCTTCTTGTCCCGGCGCATCGCCGCGAGCAGGTCGTCCCAGCGGTCACCGCGATAGGCCAGCGGGAGGCCGAGCGCCGCCTGGACGGTACGGTGCCGGTCGACGAGGTCGGCGGGCGTGCGCCCGGCGAGCCGCCCCAGCTCGGCCGCGTAGATCATGCCGACGCTGACCGCGTCCCCGTGTCGCCAGGTGTAGCCCTCGACCTGTTCCACGGCGTGCCCGAAGGTGTGACCGTAGTTGAGGATCTCCCGCAACGAGGACTCCTTGAGGTCCTCGCTGACCACCCGGGCCTTGACCGTGACCGACCGCTCCACCAGCTCCCGAAGGACGCGCGACCGCCAGTCGGTGCTCGCCACCGGATCCGCCTGGACGATCTCGAGGATGCGCGGGTCGGCGATGAAGCCGGTCTTGATCACCTCGGCGAGACCGGCGACCAGGTCGCGGCGGGGCAGGGTCGCCAGGGTGGTCAGGTCGCACAGGACGCCCGCGGGTGGGTGGAACGAGCCGACCAGGTTCTTGCCCTCGGCGGTGTTGATGCCGGTCTTGCCGCCCACCGCCGCGTCGACCATGGCCAGCAGCGTGGTGGGCACCTGGACCACCCGGACGCCGCGCAACCAGGTCGCGGCGACGAAACCCGCCAGGTCGGTGACCGCTCCCCCGCCGACCCCGACCACGACGTCCGTCCGGGTGAAGCCGGCGTGCCCGAGCACCGCCCAACCGGACGCCGCGACGGCGGCCGTCTTGCCCTTCTCGGCGTCCGGGACCGCCGCCAGGTGGGTCTGCAACCCGCCGTCCGCCAGCACCGCCCGGACCTGGTCACCCGCCGACCGCAGCGCCTCCGAACACATCACCAGCACCCGGGTGGCGCCCTCGACGAGCCTCGGCAGCTCCCCGAGCAGGTCGTGCCCGACGACGACGTCGTAGGCGTCCGGGCCGGCCGGGTCGCCGGCCTCCCCCGGGCCGACCCGGATCGTGGTGGCGGTCGTCCGGGTCATCGCGGTCCCTCCGTCGGCCACAGGTGCAGGGCCGCGGCCACCCGGTCGGCCACCTCGCGAGGGGTCAACCCGTCCGTCGCCACCGTCGCCGTCGCGACCCTCGCGTACACCGGACGCCGTGCCTGCATCAACGTCGACCACTGCGCCCGGGGACTGCCCAGCAGCAGCGGCCGGTCCCGGGTCAGACCGATCCGCTGCATCGCGTCGTGCAGCTGGACGTCGAGGAAGACGACCGGGTGCCCGGCCAGGTCCTGCTCGGTGAGCCGGTTCATCACGGCACCGGCACCGAGGGCCAGCACGCCGTCGTGCTCGGCGAGCGCCCGGGCCACCGCGGCCCGCTCCCGCTCCCGGAAGGCGGGCTCGCCGTCGTCCACGAAGATCTCGGGGACCGGCTTGCCGGCGGCCTGTTCGACGTCGGCGTCGGTGTCCCGTACCTCCAGGCCGAGCCGCTCCGCGAGCAGGTGCGCCACGGTCGTCTTGCCCACGCCGGGCGGCCCGATCAGCACCACGCGGGGGCTCACCGAGCCCCCCGTTCGCCGGCAGGCCGGCTCCGCTGCAGCGCCGGGACGGCCTCGAGGTAGCCGCGCAGGTTCCGGGCCGTCTCCGCGACGCCGTCACCACCGAACTTCTCCACCAGCGCATCCGCCAGCACGAGCGCGACCATCGCCTCGGCGACGACACCGGCCGCCGGGACGGCGCACGCGTCCGACCGCTGGTTGATCGCGACCGCCGGCTCACCGGTCGCCACGTCGACGGTGTCGAGCGCCCGGGGGACGGTCGCGATCGGCTTCATCGCGGCACGGACCCGCAGGACCTCCCCGGTGCTCATCCCGCCCTCGGTGCCCCCGGCCCGACCGCTACGCCGGTGGATCGCCCCGTCCGGACCGCGCGCCATCTCGTCGTGCGCGGCGGAGCCGCGCCGGGCGGCGGTGGTGAAGCCGTCACCCACCTCGACACCCTTGATCGCCTGGATCCCCATCAGGGCTCCGGCGAGCCGGGCGTCCAAGCGCCGGTCCCAGTGCACGTGGCTGCCCAGCCCGGGCGGGAGTCCGTAACCGAGCACCTCGACGACGCCGCCGATCGTGTCGCCGTCCCGCCGGCAGTCGTCGATCTCGGCGACCATCGCCGCGCTGGTGGCGGCGTCGAAGCAGCGGACCGGGTCGGCATCGAGGGTCTTGACGTCGTCCGGGGCCGGCGACGGCGCACCGGCGGGGAGCGCGACCGGGCCGATCGCCACCGTGTGGCTGACCAACCGGATGCCGGCCGCCTGCTCCAGCAGCGCGGCCGCCACCACACCGAGCGCGACCCGGGCGGCGGTCTCCCGGGCGGAGGCCCGTTCCAGCACCGGGCGGGCGTCGTCGAAGCCGTACTTCTGCATCCCGACGAGGTCGGCGTGCCCGGGCCGGGGCCGGGTGAGCGGGGCGTTCCTGGCCTGCTCCAGGAGCAGTCGGGAGTCGACGGGGTCCGCCGACATCACCGTCTCCCACTTCGGCCACTCGGAGTTGCCGACCTCGATCGCGACCGGCCCCCCCTGGGTCAGACCGTGCCGGACCCCGCCGATGAACCGGACGGCGTCCTGCTCGAACGTCATCCGCGCCCCGCGGCCGTGGCCGAGCCGGCGCCGCGCCAGCGCCACCCGGACGTCGTCCGTGGTCAGCCGGACCCCGGCGGGCACCCCCTCGAGCACGCCGACCAGCGCCGGGCCGTGCGACTCACCTGCGGTCAGCCAGCGAAGCATGACCCGAATCCTATGAGGCCGGCCGTCGGACCGGCGCCGGCGGTCAGGCCACCTGGATCACCTGGCCCGGGCAGACCTGCCGCGCCGTCCCCCGGTAGGTGACGTCGGCGCAGGTGGCCCCGTTCGAGGGGTGCGTCCCGACATAGCTGAACGACGTCGCGAAGGTGTCACCGACGGCTGGGGTGTAGAGAACCTGGTTGACCCAGAACTCCGGCAGCGAGCCGCCGGTCCAACCGTAGAGGCCGAGGTAGACGGTGGTCGCGGTCGTCGTCGCGGTCGTGGTGGTGGTGACCGTCGTGGTGGCGGTGACCGTCGCGGTGCTGGTCGCCGTCCGGGTGACCGTGCCGGCCACCCCGACGATGCCGGTGACGCCCGAGGGCCCGGCCGCGCCGGTCGCGGCGCCGCCCGAAGCCGCCCCGCTGCCGGCCGTCGGCCTCCCGCGCGTCGAGGCGGCGGCCCCACCTGCGGCACCCCCACCCCCGAGGCGGCCGAACGGGTTGGGGGTGGCCGTCGGCTCCGCGGTCGGCACCGAGGCGGGCTGCGGGGCGGAGGGCGAGGCGGACGCCGACCGGGGCACCCGCGGGGAGCGGACCGTGACGGGGCCCGCGTCGTCCGAGGACGACCGGGTCAGCAGGTAACCGCCCGCACCGGCCAGGACGACGGCGAAGGCCGCGACCGCGGCCAGCGCCGCCCGCCCGCCCGGAAGCCCGCCCGCCGGGAGCCGGCCCCTGCCGACGCGGCCGGCCCCCGGGCCGCCCAGGCTGATCACCGGCCGGCCGGCCAGGCCCACGTCGCCCGGTGCCGAGGGCTCCCCGGGCCCGGCGGGTGCGCCGCCCCGGGCGTCGTCCGGGTGGGTGGAGCGGTCGCGTGGCGTCGGCGGCAGGGCCGAGCCGCGTCGGAACGGCCGGGAGAGAGTGGCCATCACCGGCTCCCCGCCGCCGGCGCCGCCGAGCCGCTCGTGGCCCCCGGACCGCTGGAGCCCGACGAGCCCGGCAACGCGAACACGTCCCCGACGAGGCTGAGCTTCACCCCGCTCGAGGTCCCGTAGCCGCCGTCCTGGTCGATCTGCAGGTTCGTGATCAGAATGGCCCGGGCCATCTCGGTCTGCAGCCGTCGCACGAAGCCCACCACCTGGTAGTAGTCACCGCCCACCGCGATCGACAGCGGGACGACGACGACGCCGGCCCGGGCCTTCGCGCCCGGCGCCGCGGAGCCTCCCGCCGATGCTGCCGTCGCCACCGACGCACCGGGCCCACCGGGCCCACCGGAACCGCCGGACCCACCCGAACCACCGGAACCGCCGGACCCGGTCGACCCGGCCGGACCCGCTGCGGAGGCGACACCGGAGGCCAGCGCGGTCGCGGCCTGCGGCATGATGCTCACCAGTTCGGTGCCCGCCTCGGTCGCCATGGTGTTGATCGAGCGGACGAGCGTCGGCAGGTCGGCGGTCGGGGTGAGCTGCTGGCGCACGGCGGCCAGCTCGGCCTGCGTCGTGGGCAGCTCGGCGTACTGCGCGCGCAGTTGCTGGATCTTCGCCCGGAGCAGTTCGTTCGACTGCTGCGCGGTCTGCTGCTGGGCGCGCAGGTCCGCGGCGTCCCCCCGGCGGGGGGCGATCAACCCGAACCAGGTCGCGAGCACCAGGACGGTGCAGGCCAGGGCGGCCCCGGCCGACCACTTCGCGCTTCGGCTGCCCAGCACGTCAGCTCGCCTTCCGGTCGTAGCGGTGGGACAGCGCGGCGGGGACGACGACCGCCGAGCCACTGAAGGTGATCTCCGGGCCGGCGGAGGCCGCCGGGCTCGACGGACCGTCCCCCGACGCCGCCGGGCGGCTGCCCCCGCGGACGGCGGAGGTCAGCCCTGATCCGGCCAGGCCGTGCACCTGGTCGGTATCCTCGAGCCAGGCGGCGACGTCGGTGAACTTCAGCGCGGTCCCCTGCACCGTGACGGTGCCGAGCCCGGCGGGCGTCAGCGGCGCGTCGGACGACTTGCCGTCCATCGTGATCGTGACCTGGGTGAGCTCGGTGCCCGGTGGCGTGTTCACGGCGAGGTCGGCCAGGAACCGGTACCAGGCGACGTCGTTGGCGAGGGCCGCCTCCCGGGCCGCCTTGACGTGGTCCAGCTCGGCCAGCGTCGTGGGCACGCCGGCGTACCGGGCCTGCTGTGCCTGCAGCCGTCCCCCCTCGGCCTGGATGATCGCCAGGTCGCTCCGGGCCCGGGCGACACCGGCCTGGGCCCACACCACCCCGAGCCCGCACAGCGCGGCCACGACGAGTGCCACCGCGGCCAGCCGCCGCTGCACGGCCCGGAACCTGCGCGCGTCGACGATCTCGGGCGGGAGCAGGTCGACCTGCGGCACCGGCGCCCAGGAGGCATCCCGGACGGGCGCCGGGGGCTCCGGGGCGGGAGCGTCGGGCACCATGGTCGAGGTGGTCATCGGATGCCTCCCATCGCCAGGCCGACCGGGACGGCGGACAGCGGGCGGACGAAGTCCAGCTGCGCACGCCCCAGGCCGGTGTCCCCGATCCGCAGGTTGGCCATCGGGTCACCGGCGACCACCGGCAACCGGACCTCGGCCCCGAGACGGTCCAGCAGGCCCTCCAACCGGGACCCCCCACCGGTGACGAGGAGACGCTGCACCTTGATCGACGGGTTGGTCGCCGCGAAGTAGTCCAGCGAGTTGGACACCTCGTCGACGAAATCCTGCACGGTCGCGCCGACGGTCTGCTTCAGGACCTCGGACTCGCTCTCGGCGGCGTGGGTGAACTGCTGCTTCATCGCCTCGGCCTGCGGCATCGGCACCCCCAGCGCGGAAGCGACCGCATCGGTGACGTCCTGGCCACCCATCGGCAGGATCCGGACGAACAGCGGGACACCCGCCTGGTGGACCACGATGTTGGTGATCCGGGCGCCGACGTCGATCAGGGCCTCGGTGTCGACGTCCACCCCCTGCTGGCGCCCCAACGACCGGAGCACCGCGAACGACGTCAGGTCGACGGACCGCACCGACAGACCGGCCTGCTCCGCGCACCGGACGTTGGCCAGCACCATCGCGCGGGACGCCGCGACGAGCAGGCCGCTGAGCATCCGGGCGCCCTCGGGCCCGGTCGTCTCGGAGAGGGGGAAGAAGTCCAGGACGGAGTCGCTCACCTCCATCGGCAGGAACTCCGAGACGTGGAAGGCCAGGCTGTCGCGCAGCTCGGACACCTCCATCCAGGGCAACTCGACGCGCCGCACGATCACCCGCTGGTTGGCGACGCCGAGCACGACCTTGGTGTGCCTGAACCCGGTGGCCCGCCAGAGTTCCCGCAGGCAGGCGATCACCGGCTCGGGCTGCATCACCTCACCGTCGTGGACGACGTCCGGCGGGAGCACGACCTGCCCGAACCGCTCGAGGGTGATCCCGGCGCGACCGTAGGAGAGCTCGACCGCGCGCACCACCGAGGTGCCGACGTCGAGCCCGATGGCCGTGCGTGCCGCCATGAACCGCTCCCTCCACCTCGCGGTCCCAGCTGCGGGGCCGTCGGTGTGGGAATCGGGCGAGCGGCGTCGGCACTTGAGCCGTTCGGCGGTGCCCGAGGTCAGGCGATCGGGGGAGCGCCCGAGCCGCGTGCCGGCGGGACGTGTCCGGTGAACCAGCGCGCAGGCCGCATCCGGTTCGTCGTCACGGTCCTAGGCGAGCCCGCTGGTGCGCAGGTACCAGTGGGCGACCGGTGCACCCGCGAGGACGCCGAGCCAGGCGCCGGCGATCAGGTACGGCCCGTACGGGATCGCCGTCCGCAGCCCGCTGCGCCGGGTGGCGAGCACGACGGCGCCGCCCACCCCGCCCACGGCGAACCCGAGGAACGCCCCCACCGCGAGCGCGGACCAGCCGAGCCAGCCCAGGTACATCCCCAGCACGCCGGCGAGCCGGACGTCCCCGTAACCCATCCCGGCCGGGTGGACCAGGTGCAGGAGCCGGTAGAGCCCCCACAGCACGGCCCCGCCGGCGAGGGCCCGGACCGCCGCCGTTCGGTCGTGTGCGGCCCAGCTCGCCGCACCGAGGAGCACCGCGGAGACCGGGTAGGCCGGCGCGACGATCGTGAACGGCAGCCGGAAGGTGTCCTGGTCGATGACGGCGAGCGCGATCGACACCGCGGCCAGGTACAGGAAGGCCGGTAGCGCCCACGCCGTCCCGGGCCGGTGCAGGGCCCAGCCGGTCACCCCCGCGAAGGCCAGCGCGGTGACCGCCTCGACGGCCGGGTAGCGCACGGCGATCCGGGCGCCGCAGCACCGTGCGCGCCCGCGCAGCATCAACCAGCCGAGGAGGGGGACGTTGTCCCGCGCGGCGATCGGCGAGCCGCACGCCGGGCACCGGCTCCGGGGCCGGACGACCGACTCCCCGGCCGGCACGCGTGCGATGACGACGTTCAGGAACGACCCCACCGCCAGCCCGACCGGAACGGCGAACGGCACCAGGAGGCCGGACGCCGGCACCAGATCAACCATGACGCCGAGAGGCTACCGCACCGGCAGGACACGCCACCCTCGGTGAGACCGTCACTGGCCGGTCGTCTCTCGCGTGTTCCTCGTGGCGGCGTCGATCAGGTCCGCCGGCGCGTTCCACTTCTGGCTGGTCGAGCCGTCGCACACCTCCGGCACGATGGTCGACCACTGCGGCAGGCCGGCGTCGGGCGGGCCGAGGTCCATGCAGCGACCGAGGTAGTCGATCACGTTGTAGCTGGTGGCGTACACCCCGGTGTCGCCGGACAGCGTCCACCTCTGGTCGGCCTGCCCGGTGACGCAGGGCTGCAGCACGATGTAGGCCCCGGTGGTGACCGGCGAGGTCACGCAGTAGGTCGAATTGGAGATCAGGTGACCGGTGCCGGCGTCGTAGCTGAGCTGCTGGTTCCACTTCGGGGGCGCCGTGGGGTCCTGCTTGCAGGGCCAGTCGATCAGGTACGTGGCGGTGACGTGCTGGCCGGTGACGTCGAAACAGCGACCGAACTCCCGGTAGTTGACGAACTGGTTCTGGTTCGGCCCGGCGTCGCCCGCTCCCACCTCCGCCGCCGGTTCCCAGGTGTACTGCCGGTCGTAGCTGGTGTTGCAGGCCGAGGCGTTCGCGACCAGATGGGAGCCGGAGGTGTTGTCGGTCTGGATCATCATGCAGACGCCGCCGTTCCAGGGCCACCGGAAGTGCGCGGTGCCGTCGAAGCCCCACTTCTGACTGTCACTGTCGTCGCACGACCGCATCACCAGGGTCGGCTTGGCGGGGTCGTAGGTGACGCACATCCCGGCCGGCGTCGCCGTGGTCTGCGTCGCGGTGAGCACGATCGAGAAGTTGGTCTGGTAGGCGAACACCTGGGCGGCGGACGTGGAGTCGCAGGTCGTCACGTTGAGCGGGGCGTCCGCGACCGGCGTCGAGCTCATGGCGTCGAAGCACAGTGCCAGGTTGCCGCCGGTCCCGCCGTACATGTTCTTGATCAGGCCGCCCGCGAGATGGGCGTTGGTCACCCTGATCGTGTAGACGGCCTCGAGGCTGCGGTTGCCGCTGGCGGGCGACGTCCCGGCCGCGCTGTCGCCGCTGCCCTTCGCCTCCATCAGAGCGTACCGGGGCACCTGTTGGGGACCGTAGCCGGAGACGCACGGCAGCGCGTTCGCCGTCCGCCAGGCGGCCGCGGTGTTGGCCGGGTCGGCGATGTAGTACCGGATGATGACGCTGTAGCCGACGTTGCCGGCCTCGCCGCCGACCGTACCGGTGATCGTGCCGCAGGGCAGCTTCGAACGGTCCCCGCGCAGCACACCGAGAGCGTCCGCCGTGGTGGCCGCCTTGATCTGGCTCTGTGCCACGTTGATCCCCGCCTCGGCGGCGTGCAGGGTGCGGGCCAGCTTGCGCTCCCGGATCGTCGGGGCGGCCTGGGAGATCACCATTCCCAGCAGCAGCAGGCTGATCGCGGCCGCGATCATGATCAACAACAGGACCATCAGCAGCGCGGCGCCGTCCTCGTTGCGGCGGGCCGCGCGCAGGCGTCGCATCGTCACGTCAGGGCCTCCCTGCCTGCTGGCAGACCTGGGTGTCGCTGATCCCGTCACCGTCGACGTCCGGGTTGGTGGTGGTGGTGGTGTCCGTGTTCCGGGCCACCACCAGCCCGCTGACCTGGGCGCTACCGGCCGAGCCGTTCGTCACGGCGAGGAAGAACGCCACCCGCTGGCGGCCGTAGGTGCTGTCCGCCGGCGACATCGTGAACGGCTGCTGGGTGCTCGCACCGTCCGTCACGCCGGTGGCGACGGTCTCCCAGTCGGAGACCGTCGGGCTCGCCACGTCGTCCCACGTCCGCCGTTGCAGCAGGTGCGTGCCGCCCGCCATCCGCCACTGCGTGCACAGCGGGGTCGAGGTCCCCGTCGCCGTGGTGCGGAACTCCAGGTACCACGTGGTGCCGACCAGGACCGGCCGGTTCACCTCGGACGCGACCCGCGCCGTCCGCTCGAATCGGTCGTAGGCGCGTCGCGCCTGGTCGGCGGAGTTGCTGACGTTCTGCACCCGACTGGTGTCCTTCGTCATCTGGATCACGCCGCCCATGAACACCGCGATGAGGACCGCCATCAGGCTCATCGCCACGATCATCTCGATCAGGGTGAACCCGCCGTCCCCACCGGCCGCCGACCTCTGGTGCGCCATCTCAGGTCACCGTCAGCGAGATCGTTCCGGTCGCGGTGTCCCCGAACGTCGTCGTCACCGTGTAGGTCACCGTGTCGGAACCGCGGACGTTGTTCTTGCTCTTGTAGGTCACCGTCGACCCACTGAGCGTCACGGTGGCTGACGAGGTGCCGGCGACGGCGTAGCTCACGGTCCCGGTCCCGCCGCTGACGTACGGTGCCAGGTCCAACGGGATCGACGTCCCGTGGACCACCGTCACCGCGAAGGACCCTGCGGTCAGGACCGCGTTGACGTGCACCGTGAACGTGCCGGACGCGGACTGACCGTAGGGATCCGTGATCGTGAACGGGACCGTGAGGTCCGAACCGGAGACGTAGCCGCTCGCCGGCGTCACCGTCACCGTGGTGGTGTTCGGCAGCACCGACGCGGTGGCGCCCTGGGTGACGGTCCCGGTCGTCACGCTCAACGGGGTGGACCCGCTGGCGACCGCCGTCGACAGGTCGACGGTGACGGACGCGTTCGCGGTCGTCGCCACGGTGGGGATCGACCGGAGCACCGGCGGGGCCGGCCAGGTGGCGTTGGTGGCGTTGACATTGAACGCTGGATCGACGCCGGGATCCACCAGGCTTGCCAGAGCGTACGTGCACGCGCTGCCCGAGCACGAGGTCCCCGGCCCCTCCGACCACGTCACGAGCACGACGACCCGGTACTCCAGGACCGACGAGGCAGCCTTCGCGGTCGCCCTGACGCAGGCCCCGCCGGCCGCCGGCCGCCAGCAGGTTCCGATCAGGTTCGTCGAGGTGAAGGTGACGCCGCTGACCGTCCGGGTCGAGGCGAGCGGGACGCCGGGAGCGGAGGAACCGGTCGCGGTGGTGTCCCACGCCTCGTCGGTCTGGCTCAGGTCGGCGCCTCCCGCCGCCGCCCACTGGGCGTCGACCGCCGCGTGGGTGCGGCCCGCGAGCAGCGGCGTCCTGCCGCTGGTGTCGGGGACGGCGGAGACCGTGCGCACCAGTTCCATCGTCTCCCCGGCGAAGGCGACGGCGACCTGCCGTCGGTCCAGGCCGGCGACGTCCTTCACCCCCCGCACGAACAGCCCGAGGACGGCGACCGCGACCATGGCGAGAAGGACGAGCGCAACGATCACCTCGACCAGGGTGAAGCCGGCGTCCGCCCTGTCGGGCCGTGTCCCCGACCGGGAACGGGCACGCATCCCTCCACCCTCCTCAACCGGGCCGCGCTGGAGCGTGACGGTGGACCCCGAGCACAGACCGGGGTCCGCCGTCACGGGGGATCAGGAGATCTGGGTGAAGCTGGAGAGGCCGTTGCAGGCTCCGGTCGGCACGGTCGTCGTGGAGCCGTTGGGCTGAAGGCCGCCGAGCAGGGAGTCGTACCAGAAGAAGCCGCTGGCGTTGGAGCCACCCGCGTTGGACCCGCGAAGGCAGTAGCCGGTGCCGAGGGCGTTCACCGCGGCTTCGATCTTGTTGGTGCCGGAGAACTTCACGCTGGCTCCGGTGAAGTCCGTCTTGGTCGTGCTGTAGGCGCTGTGGTCGACGAACCAGGTCTCCTCGAAGTCCGCCGCCGCCTTGAGGTCGGACTTGATCGAGGTGTCGACCGCCTTCTGCCGCTGATTCAGGAAGACCGGGATCGCGATGGCCGCCAGGATACCGATAATGATCATCACGACGAGGAGCTCGATCAGGGTGAAGCCCTGGTCCCTCTCGTCCACCGACGTCCGGATGCGAGCGAGCATGACGCTCCTTGAGGAAGAGCCTGTGCCGCCGTCCGAAGGGATCACGCGGCCGATGACACTCTCTGCATCGGCACACCCACCTGCGGCTTGAGCAGGAGCACTCGTTCGGAGCAGCCCGTCATTGCGGCGCGTGAGCGCGCCGGTACGGCCCGCCGCGACAGGGTGCGACGGGAGCGCGGAGCCGGGCGTCACTTGATCAGGCTGAACACGTTGAAGATCGGCATGTACAAAGCGACGATCATGGCCCCCACGATCCCGCCCAGCCCGGCGATCATCAACGGTTCGATCAGGCTGGTCAGGGCCTCGGTGGTGGCCTCGACCTCCTGGTCGTAGAAATCGGAGATCTTGGCGAGCATGGTGTCCATCGCCCCGGTGTCCTCACCGACGGCGAGCATCTGCACCACCATCGGTGGGAACACCTCGTGCTCGGCCAGCGGTTCGGCCAGCGTCTCGCCGCGGCGCACGCTCTCCTCGACCGCCTTGGCGGCGTGCCGGATCACGATGTTCCCGCTGGTGTCGCCGACGATCTCGAGGCTCTGCAGGATCGGGACGCCGGACGCCAGCATCGTGCCGAGGTTGCGGGTGAACCGGCTGATCGCCACCTTGCGGAACAGTGGCCCGAAGACCGGCAGACGCAGCTTCAGCGGATCCATCACGCGCCGCACCTCCTCCCGGTGCCGCACCCTGCCCCAGCCGATCGCGCCGGCGATCCCGACCACGAGCAGGGCCGGGCCCGCCGTCCTGAGCGCGCCGGAGAGGAAGACCAGGACGCGGGTCGGGGCCGGCAGCGTGCCCCCGAGGCTGGCGAACATCTTCGCGAAGATCGGGACGATGAACAGCAGCATGCCCGTCACCGCGAGCAGAGCGATCACGAACACCACGGTCGGATAGGTCATCGCCGACTTGATCTTTCCACGCAGCTTGACCTCGGCCTCCAGGTTCGCCGCCACCTGCAGCAGCACGGCGTCCAGGAACCCACCCACCTCACCCGCCCGGGTCATGTTCACCATCAGCGGGGGGAAGATGCGCGGGTGACGCGCCAGCGCCGACGACAGCGACTCGCCGGCCTCGACCGCGGACCGGACCTGGCCCAGGGTGGCGGCGAGCACCTTGTTCTCGGTCTGCTCCGAGAGGATCGCCAGGGCGCGCAGCAGGGACAGCCCGCTGTTGATCATCGTGGCGAACTGGCGGGACATCACGGCGAGGTCCTTGAGCTTCACCCCCGAACCGAAGGAGAAGGAGATCTCCCGGTTCATCCCGGTGCCGGACTCCTTGATCGAGACCGGGGCGAGGCCGCGGCGCACGAGCTGTTGCGCGACCGCCTCACGGGACGGCGCCTCGGTCTTGCCGGTGACGAGCTTGCCCTGCTTGTCCCGGACGGAGTACTCGAACGTCTTGGTCGCGGCGGCGGCCATCCCCGTCACCCCCGCCCGATCAGGCGCATCAGGTCGTCCCGGTGGTGACACTTCTCGAGCGCGACCTCCACAGTGATCACCCGGCGGCGGACCAGATCGGCCAGGCTCTGGTCCAGCGTGTGCATCCCGAACTGGGCTCCCGCCTGCAGCGCCGAGTAGACCTGGTGGGTCTTGCCCTCCCGGATCAGGTTGCGCAGTGCCGGCGTCGCCACCAGCACCTCGGTCGCCGCCACCCGGCCCCGCCCGGACGCCGTCCGGCAGAGCGTCTGGCACACCACCCCTTGCAGCGCGCCCGCCAACTGGGTACGCACCTGCTGTTGCTGGTGCGGGGGGAACACGTCGATGACGCGGTCGATGGTCTGGGCGGCGTCCTGGGTGTGCAGGGTGGCGAGCACCAGGTGACCGGTCTCGGCCGCGGTCAGCGCGACCGAGATGGTCTCCAGGTCCCGCATCTCACCGACCAGCAGGATGTCCGGGTCCTGCCGCAGGGCATGCCGCAGGGCGTTCGCGAAGGAGTGCGTGTCCTCCCCCACTTCCCGCTGGTTGACCAGGCACGCCTTGTGGTCGTGCAGGAACTCGATCGGGTCCTCGACGGTCATGATGTGGTCGTTGCGGGTGCGGTTGGCCAGGTCGACGACCGCGGCGAGCGTCGTCGACTTCCCGGATCCGGTGGGGCCCGTGACCAGCACCAGCCCTCGCGGCAGCCCGGCGAACGAGCCGACGACCGGCGGCATGCCGAGTTGCTCCAAGGTCTTGATCTCGTACGGGATCCGCCGCAGCGCCGCCCCGATCGCCTCGCGCTGCCGGTACAGGTTCACCCGGAACCGGGCCTGGTCGGGCAACGAGTACGCCAGGTCCAGCTCGAGATCGGTCTCGAAGCGCTCGCGCTGCTTCTGGGTGAGGGTGGCGTACAGCGTGCGCTGGATGCCGTCCGGCGTCAGCACGTCGAAGCCGTCCAGCGCGCCGAGGCGACCGTCGACCCGGACCAGGGGCGGCGCGCCCGCGGCCAGGTGCAGGTCCGAGGCGCCGACGTCGAGCATGCCGCGGAGCATGTCGTCGAGCCGCGCCTGGGCCGGCGCGGGTGCCGGCGGCCGGGTGACCGCCGGGCGGGGAACCGGCATCCCCAGCGCCCCGGACGCACCGGTCCGCCCCGCGACCGCGGGGACCGAGCCGGGCGGGCAGGCCGGCTCGTCGCCACCGGTCGGGTTCATCCACTGGCCCACGGCCTGGGTCGGAGGCTGGCTCAGCGGCTGCTGCTGGGCCACCCGAACCGCCCGCCGACCGCTCTGCTCGCCGGTGCCGTCCACGTCTCTCCTCACCGTCGCCGCCCGGGACCCGGGACGCGTCGCTGCAGGCATCGACCGCAACGGCAGGACCCTTGAGTCACCCCCACCCGTGGGCGGGGGATGGGCGTCAGGCGGGATGCACGGGTGCCGGTCCCTGGTGGCGGGCGAGCAGGGCACGCTCGCCCGCCGCACGCATCGCCTCGACCGGCGGGCGCATTCCGGTCATCAGGTGCACCTGGCTGTTGGCCTGGTGGGCCAGCATCACGAAACCGCCGACCACCGGCGCCCCGGCCGCGGACCAGGCGTGCGCCAGGACCGTCGGCCACGGGTCGTAGACGACGTCCAGGAGCACCGGCCGCCGGGAGCCGGCGGCCGCCGCCACGCCGTCCGGGACCAGGGAGTCAGCCACCCCCACAGGCAGCGTGCTCACCACCAGGTCGACCTGCTCGACGCTGGTGACCATCGCGGACGCCGTGAACGGCGCCAGCCGGAGCTCCAGGCCGAGCCGGACGGCGGCGGCCTGCAGGTCCGTGGCGCGCGACGGCGACCGCGCGTGCACGACGGGGTCGGGACACCCCAGTTCCTGCAGCGCGGCGATCGCCGAAGCCGCGGTCGCCCCGGCACCCAGGACGGCGGCCCGGCGCCGGGGGACCTCCTGACCCGGAGCCTGCGCCCCGTGCACCCCGAGCTCGCCGAAGGCCTGGACCATGCCGTGCACGTCGGTGTTGAACCCCTCCAGGCCGTCAGGGGCGACCAGCACGGTGTTGACGGCGCCGACAGCCCGGGCGAGGGCGCTCTCCCGGACCAGCAGTGGCCGGACGGCGCGCTTCAAGGGCATCGTCAGGGACCAACCGGACCAGCCGGGACCGCAGCCGCTCAGGAACGCCGCCAGCCCGGCCTCGTCGACGTCCACCGCCTCGTACCGCCAGTCCGGCAGGCCGAGCGCCGCGTAGGCCGCCCGGTGCAGCACCGGGGACAGGGAGTGGGCGATCGGGTGGCCGAGCACCGCGGCGCGGCGCCCGGCCCGCGGGTACTGCGGGACCTCGACGTTCACGATGTCACCGCCCGGGGTGCGCCTTCGCCCACGCGTCGTACTTCTTCTTGATCACTGCGAACTCCGCCGGCGTGGTGGCGTACTCCGTGTAGCCCGTCTCCGGGTTGGTCGCGACGAAGTACAGCCAGGGCCCGGGCATGGGGTTCAGCACAGCCTGGATCGCCGTCGTCCCGGGGTTGTCGATCGGCCCGATCGGCAATCCGGGCACGACGTAGGTGTTGTACGGCGAGTTGACCTGGGTGTCCTTGATCGTGGTGGCCACGGTGAAGTTCTTCGTGGCGTAGTGGACCGTGGTGTCGAGCTGCAGCCTCATCCCCCTGGCGAGCCGGTTGTCGAACACCCGGGCTATCTTCGGGAAGTCCGGGGCCAACTTCGCCTCGGCCTGCACCAGGCTCGCCTTGGTCAGAACCGTCTGGCGCTGCGCCGGAGCCACGCCGAGGGAGTCCAGTTCGTCGACGGTGCGCTTGACCATCTGGCCGAGCAGGTCCTGTGCCGTGGTGGTCGGCTGGACGTCGTAGGTCGCCGGGAAGAGCCACCCCTCGGGGTCGTTCCTGGCCTCCGCCGGGAGCCCGACCGCCGCCGGCGACCTCAGCGCGGCCTGTAGGTCGGCCAGCGGGATCTTCGTCTGGCCGGCGATCAGGGCCGGGACCTGGGCAGCGCGGAGCCCTTCCTTGACGGTCACCCGGGTGACCAACCGGTTGGCGTCGTTGAGCAGGGCCGTCACCGCGTCCGCGGAGCGCATCTGCAGCTTCAGCGCGTAGGTGCCGGGCTGGATCCGGCTGCTCGCCGGGTTCGCCCCGTAGGCCGCGACGAAGCCTTTCACCGTCAGGACGACACCGTTGCCCTGCAGCACTTGGCCGATCATGGTACCGGTCGCACCGTCAGGGATCGTGACCTCTCTCCGGCCCGTGCCGGGGCCCGGGTAGTCCCTCGGAGCGCTCAGGCTGTCGACCAGGGGCCGCAGGAACCCGACCCACGCCACCCCGGCGGCCCCGCCCACGACCAGCAGGGCCACCAGGATCATCGCCCAGGTGCGGCGGCGACGCTTCTTGCGGCGCCGCTCGGTCGTCCTGCGAGACCGGCGTTGCGGTTCGTGCGGAGGCATCCCGGCGACCATGTCCGCCAGAGACAGCTCGTTCCCCACGGGCAGGCCTCCGGCTCCAGCTCAGCGAGGCAACGGTCCGTCCGGCGCCTCGTCCGGCTCGACGAGCGAGCCGGGTGCCCGCCCGGACGCCCGCTCGGCGTCCAAGGCGGACTGCAGGATCACCACCGCCGCCACCTGATCGACGACGGGCCGGTGCCTGCGGCCCTTCACCCCAGCCTCTCGCAGCGAACGCTGCGCGGCAACGGTGCTGAGCCGCTCGTCGACGACCCGCACCGGAACCGGACGCACCCGGCGCGCGATGTCGACAGCGTACTTGCATGCTGCCACGGCTGCAGCGCCCACCTGGCCCGACAGGCCCCGTGGCAGTCCGACCACCACCTCGATGGCGTCGAATTCCACCACCAGAGCCTCAATTCTGTCCAGGTCCGTCCCACGTCTCGGATCCCTCAGGACGGTCTCGACAGGTGTGGCGAGGAAGCCGGAGGGATCGCTCCGGGCCACCCCGACACGGACGGTGCCGACGTCGACACCGATCCGCACTCCCCGCCGCATGACGGGCCCGCCGTCGTCGGCCACCGACGCGGTGTCAGCGCCCGGCGGTGACGCGCTCGCCGACCACGAACTCGACCCGGCCGAGGGCGTCGGCGAGCTTGTCGACGTCCGACCCGCCACCCTGTGCGACGTCAGGCTTGCCGCCGCCACCACCGCCGAGGACGGTGGCCGCCTGCCCGGCCAGATCACCTGCGGCGACGCCCCAACGACGACCCTCGTCGTTGACCGCGACGACGACGACCGGCCGGCCCTTGGCAACACCACCGACGGCGACGACCGCGGGACGATCGGCCCCCAGCCGCCCACGCACGTCGAGGGCGAGCGCCCGCAGGTCGTCGGCGCCCGCCTCCCCCGCGTCATGGGTCACCACGGCGACACCGAAGACGTCCTTCGGCGCTTGGGCAAGGGTGCCCGCCACCGCCAGCACCTGGCCGGCGCGGAACTTCTCGATCTCCTTCTGCGCGTCGCGCAGTTGCGTGACCAGGGCCGCCACCCGGTCCGGGAGCTCCTCCGGGCGTACCTTGAGCGCATCGGTGAGCTGGGAGACGAGTACGTGCTCGCGCGACGAGAAGGCGTAGGCGTCCGCGCCGACGAGCGCCTCCACCCGACGGACCCCGGACCCGATGGACCCCTCCCCGAGCAGCTTCACCAGGCCGAGTTGGCCGGAGCGGCGGGCGTGGGTGCCGCCACACAGCTCGCGGGCCCAGTCACCGACCGAGATCACCCGGACCCGGTCACCGTACTTCTCCCCGAACAACGCCATCGCCCCGGCCGCCCGGGCCTGCTCCTGCGTCATGATCTCGGCATGGACCTCGAGGTCCTCGGCGAGCAGCAGGTTGACCCGGGACTCGATGTCGCGCAGCGCTGACGGCGGGATCGCCGACGCCGCGTTGAAGTCGAACCGGAACCGGCCGGGCGCGTTCTCCGAGCCGGCCTGGGTCGCGGTCTCGCCGAGCGCCTCCCGGATGGCCTTGTGCACCATGTGCGTGGCGGTGTGCGACCGGCTGATCGCCTTCCGCCGCTCGATGTCGACCAGGGCCTGCGCGCCCGCGCCGGCCCGGACCTCGCCGGAGACCACCCGCGCCCGGTGGACGATCAGCCCGCTGATCGGCGACTGGACGTCGTCCACCTCGATCACCGCGCCGTCGAGCACGATGCTGCCGGCATCGGCGAGCTGGCCGCCGCCTTCCGCGTAGAACGGGGTGCGGTCCAGCACGACCTCGACCGCCTCGCCCGCGGCCACCGCCTCGACCGGCTCGCCGCCGACCAGCAGCCCGGCGACGGTGCCCTCGCTGACCACCTCGTCGTACCCGGTGAACTCGACCGGTCGGCCGAGCCCGTCCGCGACCGTCCGGTACCCCGCGGTCCCCGCGTGCCCGGTCTTCTTCGCCGCGGCGTCGGCCTTCGCCCGGCCGCGCTGCTCGGCCATCAGCCGGCGGAACTCACCCTCGTCGACGGCCAGGCCTTGCTCGGCCGCCATCTCCAGGGTCAGGTCGATCGGAAAGCCGTAGGTGTCGTGCAGCTGGAACGCCTGCGCCCCCGCCAGCACCCTGCTGCCCGCCGTCTTCGCCTCGCGCACCGCGACGTCCAGAATGGTCGTCCCGGCGGCAAGGGTGCGCCGGAACGCCTCCTCCTCCGCCGCCACGATCTGGCCGATCCGGCCGAAGCCGTGCTCCAGTTCCGGGTACGACGCCCTCATCCGGTCCTTGGACACCGTGACGAGGTCGAGCAGGACCGGGTCCTCGACGCCGAGCAGTCGCACCGACCGGACGACGCGGCGCAGGATCCGGCGCAGCACGTACCCCCGGGCCTCGTTGGACGGCGTCACGCCGTCGCCGATCAGCATCAGCCCGGAGCGGACGTGGTCGGCGACGACCCGCATCCGGACGTCGTCGTCGCGGTCGGCGCCGTAGCGCTTGCCGGACAGCTCCTCGACCCGGCGGATGACGGGGAACACCTCGTCGATCTCGTACATGTTGTTGACACCCTGCAACAGGTACGCGACGCGCTCCAGGCCCATGCCGGTGTCGATGTTCTTGCTCGGCAGGTCGCCGCGGACGTCGAAGTCCTCCTTGCCCCGGACGGCGGACAGCTCCGACTGCATGAAGACCAGGTTCCAGATCTCCAGGAACCGGTCCTCGTCGACGACCGGGCCGCCGTCCCTGCCGTGTTCCGGACCGCGGTCGACATAGATCTCGCTGCACGGCCCGCCGGGACCGGGCACACCCATGTGCCAGTAGTTGTCCTTCAACCCCCGGCGCTGGATCCGCTCCTCCGGCAGGCCGGCGACCCTGCGCCAGAGGTCGAACGCCTCCTGGTCGTCCCGGTAGACCGTCACCCAGATCCGGTTCGGGTCGAACCCGAGGAACCCGTCCGACGGTGACCCGGTGACCAGCTCCCAGGCGAGCGCGATCGCGCCCTCCTTGAAGTAGTCCCCGAAGCTGAAGTTGCCGTTCATCTGGAAGAACGTGCCGTGCCGGGTGGTCTTGCCGACCTCCTCGATGTCGAGGGTGCGCACGCACTTCTGCACGCTCGTCGCCCGCCGGAACGGTGGCGACTCCTGGCCGAGGAAGTACGGCTTGAAGGGCACCATGCCGGCGTTGACGAACAGCAGCGTGGGGTCGTCGTACAGCAACGGCGCGCTGGGGACGACGGTGTGCCCGCGGCTCTCGAAGAACGTGAGCCAACGGCGACGGATCTCGGCCGTCTCCATGCGTGATGTCCTTCCCTCTCGCAGCGACCCGGCAGGGTCCGGTCCGGACCTGGAGCCCGGGACGTCGACGTCACGGGCCGCCGAAGCAGTGTCACGAGCAGTGTCTCAGGCCGGGGGCCGCGGACCCGTCGGCTTTTCGAGCAGCTCGCGCGCCGTGTCGGGATCGAGCTCCCCGGCGTCGACGCCGAGGGCCAGGCGCAGCTCCTGCTCGCGCTCCGCCATGCCCTCCCGGACGGCGTCCGCCACGTCGCGCAGGGCGTCCGCCAGGGAGGACAGCGAGCGGCCGACCCCCTCCGGGGTGTAGGCCTCCGCGATCTTGTTGATCTTCCGGACGATCAGCACGCCCGCTGTGGCGCCGAGCGCCACCCAGAACACCCGCCGCACGTCAGCCCCTCCTGCCCGAGCGCCGACCCGACGCCTTCCGCCCGCTCGTCGCCTTCCGCCCGCTCATCGCCTGCCGCACCCCGTAGCTGAACGCGGCCACCTTCACCACCGGCGAGCCGAGGGTCGCGGCGAACAGGGTGGTCAGCGCCGAGACGTTCGTCGAGACCTGGGCGACGTTCGTCGTGATCGAGTCCACCTTCACCAGTTGCGCGTTCGTCGTCGACACGGTCGTGGTCACCTCGGTGAGCAGCGGGACGGTGCCCTCGGAGATGTCCCGGACGGTGTTGCGCGTCTCGTCGAAGACCCGGCCGAGCTTGATCAACGGCACGCCGATGAACCCCACGAGCACGCAGAACGCGACGGCGAAGATGAGCCCGACAACGTCCCCTGCCGACATGCGCCCGATACCTCCCCTGACGTGCCGACGCGGCCGTCCGGCACTTGACGAGATGTGACCTTATCGCGCGCCGGGGTCCGGATTCAGCGCGACGTCACCCCGCTGCCCCGGCGTCCGGCCCCGACGAAGGATCTCGCGCAGCCGGGTCAGCCGGGTACCCAGGTCGCGCTCGAACCCACGGTCGGTGGGCTGGTAGTAGACACGACCGTCGACGCCGTCCGGCGCGTACTGCTGGGCGACGACACCGCGCGGGTCGTCGTGCGCGTACCGATACCCCTGGGCGTGGCCGAGCCGCTTCGCCCCGGCGTAGTGGCCGTCGCGCAGGTGCGGCGGCACCATCCCGCCCAGCCCGGCCCGGATATCCGCCGTCGCCGCGTTGATGGCGAGGTAGGACGCGTTCGACTTCGGTGCCAGGGCGAGGTGGACGACGGCCTGCCCGAGGATGATCCGGGCCTCCGGCATCCCGACGAGCGCCACCGCCTGGGCGGCGGCCACCGCCGTCTGCAACGCCGTGGGATCGGCCATCCCGACGTCCTCACTGGCTGCGATCATGATGCGCCGGGCCACGAACCGGGGGTCCTCACCCGCCTCCAGCATGCGCGCCAGGTAGTGCAGCGCGGCGTCGACGTCCGAACCGCGCATCGACTTGATGAACGCGCTCGCCACGTCGTAGTGCTGGTCACCGACCCGGTCGTAGCGGACGGCCGCCCGGTCGACCGCCTGCTCCGTGCTGGCGAGGGTGACCGGGACGGGTGCGGCGTCGCCACCGGCCGCCGGCGGGGTGGCGGCACCGGTCGCCGCCAGCGCGGCGCCTGCGGCGGCCTCCAGCGCGGTGAGGGCCGCGCGGGCGTCCCCGCCGGCCATCCGCACCAGGTGCTCGTGCGCCGCCGGCTCCAGCCGCACCGTGCCGCCGAGGCCGCGCGGATCGGCGACCGCCCGGTCGAGCAGCCCGCCGATCGCCTCGTCGCCCAGTGGCCGCAGGGTGAGCAGCAGCGACCGGGACAGCAGCGGTGACACGACCGAGAACGACGGGTTCTCCGTCGTCGCCGCGATCAGCACGACCCAACGGTTCTCCACCCCGGGCAGCAGGGCGTCCTGCTGCGCCTTGCTGAACCGGTGGATCTCGTCGAGGAACAGCACCGTCTCCCGGCCGTGGCGGTCGCGCGCGTCCCGGGCCTCCTCCATCACCCGGCGCACGTCCTTGACCCCGGCGGTGACCGCGGACAGCTCCACGAAACGCCGCCCGCCGGCCCGGGACACCACGTGCGCCAGGGTCGTCTTTCCGGTCCCCGGTGGGCCCCAGAGGATCACGGACGACGGACCGACGCGGCCGCCGGACCCCTCGGCGAGGCGGCGCAGCGGGGAACCGGGAGCCAACAGATGCTGCTGGCCGACGAACTCGCCGACGGTCCGCGGCCGCATCCGGACGGCGAGCGGCACCCCGTGGCCGGCCACGGCGTCCGCCGGCCGGGGTGCGGGCGCATCGGGCATCCCGACCACGTCGCCGGGAGCGGTGGAGAACAGGTCGCTCACAGCCGCCACGGTATCCGCGTGCTGCCGGGAGTGGCGCCGGACGTCACGCGCCCGACCCGCTGCCGGACGTGCCTCCTCGAGGTCCGCGTCGGCGCGGCTGACGGACCTCCGACCGCGCTACGGCGCCTGAGGAGGTGAGCCGGCGTCCACGCCGGCCTCCCGCCGCTGCTCGGGGGTGATCGGTGCGGGCGCCCCGGTCAGCGGGTCGTAGCCGCCGCCGGACTTGGGGAACGCGATGACGTCGCGGATCGAGTCCGCGCCGGCGAGCAGCATCGTCACCCGGTCCCAGCCGAAGGCGATCCCGCCGTGCGGCGGGGCGCCGTACTTGAAGGCCTCGAGCAGGAAGCCGAACTTCTCGGCCGCCTGCTCCGGCGTGATGCCCATCAGCGCGAACACCCGCTCCTGGACGTCACGCCGGTGGATACGGATCGAGCCGCCCCCGATCTCGTTGCCGTTGCACACGATGTCGTAGGCGTACGCCAGCGCGTTCCCCGGGTCGGACTCGAACCGGTCGATCCACTCCGGCTTCGGGGAGGTGAAGGCATGGTGGACGGCGGTCCAGGCGCCGGCGCCGACCGCCACGTCACCACTCTCGACGGCCCTGGCCGCCGGCTCGAACAGCGGCGCGTCGACCACCCAGACGAACGACCACGCGGACCCGTCGATGAGCCCCACCCGGCGGGCGATCTCGATCCGGGCCGCGCCGAGCAGCGCGCGGGACGGCGTGGCCGCACCAGCGCCGAAGAAGATGCAGTCGCCCGGCGCCGCACCGACGTGCGCGGCCAACCCGGCCCGTTCGGCGTCCGACAGCTTGTTGGCCACCGGACCGGTCAGCCCGCCGTCCGCACCGACCAGCACGTAGGCCAGCCCGCGCGCGCCGCGCTGCTTGGCCCAGTCCTGCCAGGCGTCGAGCGTCTTGCGGGACTGCGCCGCCCCGCCGGGCATCACCACCGCTCCGACGTACTCGGCCTGGAACACCCGCACCTCGGTGTCCGTGAAGTACTCGGTGCACTCCACCAGCTCCAGCCCGAACCGCCGGTCGGGCTTGTCGCTGCCGTAGCGGCGCATCGCCTCGGCGTAGGTCATCCGCGGGATCGGCAGCGGGATCTCGTACCCGATCAGCCGCCACAGGGCCCGGAGGATCTCCTCGCTCACGGCGATGACGTCGTCCTGGGTGACGAACGACATCTCGACGTCGAGCTGGGTGAACTCCGGCTGCCGGTCGGCGCGGAAGTCCTCGTCGCGGTAGCAGCGGGCGATCTGGTAGTAGCGCTCCATCCCGGCGACCATGAGGAGCTGCTTGAACAGCTGGGGGCTCTGCGGCAGGGCGTACCACGACCCCGGGGACAACCGGGCGGGGACGACGAAGTCACGGGCGCCCTCCGGGGTCGACCGGGTCAGCGTGGGCGTCTCGATCTCGACGAAGCCGTGCCCGTCGAGCACCTCCCGCGCGGCGCGGTTCACGCGACTGCGCAGCCGCAGGGCCGCGGCCGGCGCGGGCCGGCGCAGGTCCAGGTAACGGTACTTGAGCCGGACCTCCTCGCCGACGTCCACCCGCTCGTCGACCTGGAAGGGCAGCGGCGCCGACTCGTTCAGCACCTCGACGTCCTTGGCGGAGACCTCGACCTCACCGGTGGCCAGGTCGGGGTTCTCGTTGCCCTCCGGACGCCGGGCCACCTCGCCGGTCACGCGCAGGCAGTACTCGTTGCGCAGCCCGTGGGCCACCGCCTCGTCACGCACGACGACCTGCGCGATCCCCGAGGCGTCCCGCAGGTCGAGGAACGCCACCCCACCGTGGTCACGGCGCCGCGCGACCCACCCGGTCAGGGTGACGGTCTGTCCGACCTGGCCGACACGAAGGCTGCCGGCGTCGTGCGTGCGCAGCACTGGTGGTCCTCTCTCTGGCGGATCGCGGGGCGCGGCGGCCGTCACCGCCGTCCCGAGCGATCCTACGCGGAGCGGTCACCAACGGTCGTGCACGTGCTCCCGGATGCGCTCGTCGTAGATCGTGCGGACGCCCTCCAGGATGTCCGGCGACAGCGGCGGCAGGTCGGCCGCCGCCGCATTGCCCCGTGCCTGCGCCGCGTTCCGGGCGCCGGGGATGACGACGCTGACCCCGGGCTGGTCGATGACCCACCGCAGCGCCAGGGCCGCCGTCGACACGCCCTCGGGCGCCAGCGCCGCCAGCTCCCGCGCCGCCGCCACGCCCACGTCGTACGGCACGCCGGAGAAGGTCTCCCCCACGTCGAACGCCTCGCCGTGCCGGTTGTAGGTGCGGTGGTCGTCCGGTGCGAAGGTCGTCGTCCCGTCGTAGCGGCCGGCGAGCAGGCCGCTGGCGAGCGGCACCCGGGCGATGATCCCGACGCCGGCCGCCTGCGCCGCGGGGAGCACCCGCTCCAGCGGCTTGAGCCGGAACGCGTTGAGGATGATCTGCACCGAGGCCACGTTCGGCCGGGCGATCGCGGCCAGCGCCTCCTCGCAGGTCTCCACCGACACCCCGTAGGCGGCCAGCGCGCCCGCGGCCACCAGGTCGTCGAGCGCGTCGAAGACCTCGTCGCGGCGGAACACCGAGGTCGGCGGGCAGTGCAGCTGGACGAGGTCGAGCCGCTCGGTGTTCAGGTTCGCCCGGCTGCGGTCCGTCCACGCGCGCAGGTTCTCGGGCGTGAACGCCTCGGGCACCTGCGGGTTCGCCCGGCGCCCGCACTTCGTCGCCACCGTGGCCCCGGTGCCGGGACGCTCCGCGAGGAACCGGGCGATCAGCCGCTCACTGCGCCCGTCGCCGTACACGTCCGCGGTGTCCAGGAACGTGACGCCCGCGTCGACGGCGGCGTGCAGGACGGCGAGCGCGTCGGCGTCGTCCACGTGCCCCCAGTCGGCGCCGAGCTGCCAGCAGCCCAGCCCGACGACGCCGAGCTGCCGGCCGGTCCGGCCCAGGGTGCGAGTCTCCACGACGCTCACCCTAGACCTCCGGCTGCCGGGACCGGACTCAGGTCCCGCGGCGGGTGACCCGATAGGGGTGAGGACGACGCCCGCGGGACGCGCCCGCGGGCCGGTGGGCCGTGCCGCAGCACGGCCCGGAGCGCAGAGGACAGGTGCGGTGGACGGTCCAGGAACGGTCGACGCCCTCCCAGTGGACTGGTCCGGTCACCTGCCGGGCGACGTCCCCGTCCCCGCTGCCCGGCCGGCGTCGGACGACGGGACGCCGGACGCACCCTCGACGAGCACCGGCCGGCAGCAGGCACCGGCCGGGATCGCGATGGCCCGCGCCCGGCTCCGCGCGGTGACACCGCTCGACGTCGTCGGCTTCGTCGCCGCCTGCCCGTCCTGTGGCCGTGACAGCGAGTGGACCCAGGAGCGCCAGGACACCCGCGTCCGCAGCACGATCCGGTGCGCCTGCCTCCCCTGAGGCCACGCCCTCCATCAGCCGGCGACCACCCGCGGGAACCGGTCCTCGACGGGCGGTTGCCAGTTCTCCGGGTCGGCGGCCACCTGCTCCCCGGACCGGATGTCCTTCACCTCGTGGCCGACCACCCGGCCGGCGTCCGAGTGCACGAACCAGACGTAGGGGATCCCGCGCCGGTCCGCGTGCCGGATCTGTCTGCCGAACTTCGCCGCGGACGGCGCCACCTCCACCGGGATCCCTCGCGCGCGCAGCGCGGCGGCGACGGCGGCGCTGGCGGACCGGGAGTCCTCGGAGGCCACCGCGACGAGCACCGCGGACGGCACGGCACGGCTCGCGCGCAGCACCCCCCGGGAGAGCAGCGGCGCGAGCGCCCGGGTCACCCCGAACGAGATGCCGACCCCCGGGTAGGTGGTGGACCCGTCGCTCGCCAACGAGTCGTAGCGGCCCCCGGAGCACACCGAACCGAGGTGCTCGAACCCTTCCATCCGGGTCTCGTAGACGGTTCCGGTGTAGTAGTCCAGGCCGCGCGCGACGCGCAGGTCGGCGGTGACGGCGAACCGGTCGCCACGCAGCCCGGACACCCCCTCGACGACCTGGACGAGCTCCTGCACCCCTTCGTCGAGCAGGTCGTCCCGGACGCCGAGCGCCAGCACCCGGTCGGCGAACGAGGCGTCCTGGGCGCTGATCGCGGCCAGCGCCAGGCAGCGGGCCGCCTGGACGTCGTCCAGTTTCGCCTCGGTGATGAGGAGTTCACGGACGGCGTCCGGTGGCAGCTTGTCGATCTTGTCGACCACGCGCATCACCGCCGCCACGTCAGGCGCCGCGATCCCGCGGTAGAACCCCTCGATGAGCTTGCGGTTGTTCACCTGCAGACGCAGCCGCGGCAGCGGCAGGGACCGCACGGCCTCCGCCATCACCTGGGCCACCTCGACGTCGTGGTGGAACGGCAGGTCACCGGACCCGACGACGTCCACGTCCGCCTGGCAGAACTCGCGGTAGCGACCTTCCTGGGGCCGCTCACCGCGCCACACCTTCTGGATCTGGTAGCGGCGGAACGGGAAGCTCAGCTTCCCGGAGTTCTCCAGCACGTACCGCGCGAACGGCACGGTGAGGTCGAAGTGCAGCCCGAGCTGCCGCCCGGCGTCCTCGTCGCCCTCGGCGTGCAGCCGACGCAGGACGTAGACCTCCTTGTCGATCTCACCCTTGCGCAGCAGCTCCTCCAGCGGCTCGGCGGCCCGGGTCTCGACCGAGACGAAGCCCCAGAGCTCGAACGTGCGCCGGAACGTGTCCACCACGTGCTGCTCCACGATGCGGCCCTCGGGCAGCCACTCCGGGAACCCCGACAGCGGGGCTGGTCGTGCCATCTCGTCCTCTTCCTCCGGCTCGTCTGCGGTGCTCCTGCTCTCCGGGGTGCCGCGCACCACCGGGCCGCCACGGGGCGGCGACGGCGAACGGCTTCAGCCGGTACGGCGCGCCCGCGCGAGGAACGGGTTCGTCGCGCGCTCCCGCCCCACCGTCGTCACCGGCCCGTGCCCCGGCAGCACGAGGGTGTCGTCGGGCAAGGTCAGCACCTTCTCGCTCAGCGACCGCATCATCGCGGCACCGTCACCGCCGGGCAGGTCCGTGCGCCCGACGCTGCCCGCGAAGAGCACGTCACCGCTGAGCACGGTGGAGCTCGCCGACGCGCCGTCCGGGGCTCCGGGCAGCGCGAACATCACCGACCCCTCGGTGTGCCCCGGCGCGTGCACCACCCGGACGGCGAGCCCGGCGACCTGGAGCTCCTGATCGTCGCCGACCAGCCGGACGTCGTCCGGCTCCCGCCAGGTCGCGGACCTGCCGAACTCCCGCTCCAGGACGGCGATCAGGCCGCCGTCCAGCGAGGCGATGGGATCGGCGAGCCGGTAGCGGTCGTCCGCATGGACGTAGGCGGCCACCCCGTGCGCGCCGCACACCGGGGTCACCGAATAGGTGTGGTCCAGGTGACCGTGGGTCAGCAGGACGGCGGCCGGCCGCAACCGGTGCTCGGCGAGGACCTCCGCGAGCGGCTCGACGACCTCGATCCCGGGGTCGACGACCAGGCACTCCTGCCCCGGTGCGGTGGCGACGACGAAGCAGTTCGTGCCGAAGACGGCGGAGGGAAAGCCGGTGACGAACACCGTGCGAGACTACCGACTCGCACCCGCCGGTGGTCACCGGCGTCCACCTAGACTGACCCGAGACCGGGGCCAGACCGAGGAGGGGCAGCACGTGTCGCCCATCAGCCGTGAACGCGAGTACCAACGGCGCCGCTACCAGAAGTGGCAGACCAAGCTCGCCGAGAAACAGGCTCGGCAGCGGCGCCAGCGCCGCCGGGTGCTGATCGCCGGGTCCGCCGTCGCCGTCGTCCTGGTCGTTTCCGGCACGGTGCTGTGGGTGACCGGCAGGGGCAGCGACGAGAAGGCGTCCACGGCCCTGTCGTCGGCCTCCCCGTCGACCTCCGGGTCCGGGTCGGCATCCGCCTCGGCACCGGGTGCGTCGGGGTCACCGGCCGCCACGGCGGGCCCCAACCCCTGCCCACGGCCGACGGTCACGCCGCCGGCGAAGCCGCAGTCGTTCGGCGCAGCCCCCGACGCGTCGCTGGCCCAGGGCAAGACCTGGACCTGGACGATCAAGACGACCTGCGGCGACCTGGTCGCGACCCTCGACGGCACCAAGGCGCCGAAGGCGGTCGCGAACGCCATCTTCCTGTCCGGGAAGCAGTTCTGGGACGGCTCCCCGTGCCACCGGCTCTCCACGACCGGTGGCCTGCTGATGCTCCAGTGCGGCGATCCGACCGGTAGCGGGACCGGCGGCCCCGGCTACAGCTTCGGCCCGATCGAGAACGCACCGCAGAGCGGCGGCTACACCCGCGGGATGATCGCGATGGCGAACACGGGCCAGCCGAACAGCCAGGGCAGTCAGTTCTTCGTCGTCTTCGGTACCTCGAACCTTCCGCCGAGCTACACGGTGTTCGGCACGGTCACCAAGGGTCTGGACGTGATCGACAAGGTGGCGGCCGGCGGCATTTCCGCCGAGGGCGCCGCAGGTGGTGGCCCTCCGAACCGTCCCATCTCTATCGTCAGCACTAGTGTGACTCCGGGCTGACCGACCCTGTCCGGGCCTGGCCGGCACCGAGACGACGAGCAAGGATGCGTGGATTCGTGACCGCTGAGCAGTGGGGCCGTGTCGACGCCGACGGCACCGTGTGGGTGCGGACGGCGGACGGCGAGCGCGTCGTCGGCCAGTACCCCGGCGCGAGCCCCGAAGACGCCCTGGCGTACTTCGCGCGCAAATTCGACGACCTCGCCGCCCAGGTGAGCCTGTTCGAGCAGCGGATCGCGGCCGGTCACGTCTCCGCCGCCGAGACCGAGGCCGGGGTGGAGCGACTCACCGCCGCGATCGCCGACGCCCATGCGGTCGGTGACCTCGACGCACTGGCCGCCCGGGTCGCCGCGCTGCGACCCCTCGCCGACGCGCTCCGCGCCGAGGCGGAGCAGACCAGGGCGCGGGCGCGGGCCGAGGCGGTGGCGCACCGGACCGCCCTCGTCGACGAGGCGGAGTCCATCGCCGGGATGGACGTCGACCGGATCCCGTGGAAGGGCGCGGGCGATCGGCTCCGGGAGCTGTTCGACGAGTGGCGCCGGCTGCAGCGGGAGTCCCGGTTGGACAAGCACACCGAGGACGACCTGTGGAAGCGGTTCAGCCACGCCCGCACCGCCTTCGACCGCAAGCGGCGCCAACACTTCGGCGCGCTCGACGAGCAACGCAGCGCGGCGCGAACCGCCAAGGAGACGCTCGTCGCGGAGGCCGAGGCGCTGTCGTCGTCCACCGACTGGGCAGCGACCGCAGCCGCCTACCGAAGCCTGATGGCACGCTGGAAGGCGACGGGCCGGGCAGCCCGCAAGGACGACGACGCGCTCTGGGCCCGGTTCCGGGCCGCCCAGGACGCATTCTTCGCGGCCCGGAACGCGGCGGCGGAGTCCACGGACGCCGAGTTCCGGGGCAACCTGACCGCGAAGGAGGCGCTGCTGGCGCGAGCCGAGGGCCTGCTGCCGGTCACCGACGTGCCGGCGGCGCGCGCCGCACTGCGGGACATCCAGGAGGAATGGGACGCGGCCGGCAAGGTGCCCCGGGCCGACCTGAGTCGGATCGAGGCGCGGCTGCGCGTGGTGGAACAGGCGGTGCGGGCCGCCGAAGAGGATCGCTGGGCCCGGTCGAACCCGCAGGCCCGAGCGCGCGCAGAGGACGCCGTCCGGCAACTCGAGTCGGGCATCGCCAGCCTGGAGGCGACACTGGAGAAGGCGCGGGCTGCCGGCCGGGAGAAGGCGGTCCAGGAGACCGAGCAGGCCCTCGCCGCTCGGCAGGAATGGCTCGTGGAGGCCCGCAAGGCACTGGCGGAGTTCGGCGGCTGATCCGCGGCGACGCCGGGCACCACCCGTCGACCCGTCCACAGCGGCCGTCGCCAGCCGGCTGTCCACAGTCGGCGGGCGAGGGCTGGCAGCCGGGTGCGGTGTGGGCGACGGTGGGGCATGCTCACCACCCCAACCCTGTTCCGGGTTGAACACCCTCAGCGTCGCGAGGTCGAGAGGTTGCTCGCCGACGGGCTCCTCGAGCCTCTCCTCCCCGGCGTCGTCGGGCCGCCCGGATCGGGCGCGGATCCCGACCTGCGGCTCGCCGCAGCCGTCCTGGCGCTCCCCGAGCGGGTACGCTCCCGGGGCACGCTGGCCGAGGCGGCGGCGGCGTGGGTATGGTGCGGCGGGCCGCCACCTGCGGTCATGGACGTCGCGGTGCCACCTCGCCGCTCCCTCCCCACGGTACCGGCCGTGGCCGTGCACGAGCGGCGGATGCCCGCCGTCGATGTCGTGGTCCTCGCCGCCGTCGGTGGCGTGGTCCCGCTCACCACGCCGACCCGCACCCTGGTCGACCTGCTCCGGCTGCTGCCGCCCGGGCCGGCGCCGTGGGCCGTGTCGGCGCTGGTGGGGCTGGCCGGCGTGACGGCCGACAGCGTGTCGGCCTGCCTGGCGGGCATGCCGCGGGCCCGCGGGGTGACTCGGGCGCGCACCCTGGCCAGCGCGCTCCCGCTGCCGCGAGCCGCACCACCGGGCCGGCCGGAGGATGGTGGGGTCAGTCGATCCGCTTGCCGGTGATCCGGTAGGCGTCGAAGACGCCCTCCACCCGGCGGACGGCGGCGATCACGTGGTCGAGGTGCGCAGGGTCGGCCATCTCGAAGGTGAAGCGCGAGATGGCGACCCGGTCCCGAGAGGTGGAGACGTTGGCGGCGAGGATGTTCACGTGGCTGTCCGACAGCACGCGGGTGACGTCGGACAGCAGCCGATTGCGGTCCAGGGCCTCCACCTGGATCTGCACCAGGAACACGCTGCCGGCGCTCGGCGCCCACTCCACCTCCACGATCCGGTCGCGCTCGGCCTGCAGGTTCTGGATGTTGCCGCAGTCGCTGCGGTGCACGGACACGCCGGCCCCGCGGGTCACGAAGCCGACGATCGGGTCTCCCGGTACCGGGGTACAACACCGGGCCAGCTTCACCCAGATGTCCTCCAGCCCCTTGACGACCACCCCGGGGTCGCCGAGGCGTACCCGGCGACCCCGGGTCGGTGTGGTGGCCTCGGCGAGCTCCTCCTCGGTACCTTCCTCGCCGCCCATCGACTTCATCAGGCGCTCGACCACGGCCTGGGACGAGACATGACCCTCGCCGACCGCGGCGTACAGCGACGACACGTCCGGGTAACGCATCTCCGACGCCAACGCCACCAGCGACTCGTGGGTCATCAGGCGTTGGATCGGCAGGTGCTGCTTGCGCATCGCCTTGGCGATCGCGTCCTTGCCCTGCTCGATGGTCTCCTCGCGACGCTCCTTGGAGAACCACTGCCGGATCTTGTTGCGGGCCCGGGGGCTCTGCACGAAGTGCAGCCAGTCGCGGCTCGGCCCGGCGCCGTCCGCCTTCGAGGTGAAGATCTCGACGACGTCACCGTTGTCGAGAGTGCTCTCCAGCGGGACCAGGCGACCGTTCACCCGGGCACCCATGCAGCGATGCCCGACCTCGGTGTGGATGGCGTACGCGAAGTCCACCGGGGTGGAACCCGCGGGCAGCGCCATCACATCGCCCTTCGGGGTGAAGATGTACACCTCTTGGGCGTTGATCTCGAAGCGGAGCGAGTCGAGGAACTCGCTCGGGTCGGCGGTCTCCCGCTGCCAGTCCAGCAGCTGGCGTACCCAGGCGAGGTCGCCGTTACCGCGATCCTTGTCCGTGACGATCTTGGCCGGGTCGTCCTTGTACTTCCAGTGCGCGGCGACGCCGTACTCGGCCCGCCGGTGCATCTGGTGGGTGCGGATCTGGATCTCGACGGGCTTGCCCTCCGGTCCGATCACCGTCGTGTGCAAGGACTGGTACATGTTGAACTTGGGCATCGCGATGTAGTCCTTGAACCGCCCGGGCACCGGGTTCCACCGGGCGTGCAACGATCCCAGCACCGCGTAACAGTCACGCACCGTCTCGACCAGCACCCGCACGCCGACCAGGTCGTAGATGTCCGCGAAGTCACGGCCCCGCACGATCATCTTCTGGTACACCGAGTAGTAGTGCTTGGGCCGGCCGGTCACCGCGGCCTTGATCCTCGCCGCCCGCAGGTCGGCGGTGACCTGCTCACGCACCTGCGCCAGGTAGTCCTCGCGCGCGGGCGCCCGCTCGGCGACCAGCCGGACGATCTCGTCGTACACCTTGGGGTACAGGGTCGCGAACGACAGGTCCTCCAGCTCCCACTTGATCGTGTTCATACCCAGCCGGTGGGCGAGCGGAGCGTAGATCTCCAGCGTCTCACGCGCCTTGCGCTCGGCCGACGCCGCCGGCACGTAGCGCCACGTCCGAGCGTTGTGGAGCCGGTCGGCGAGCTTGATCACCAGGACCCGGATGTCCTTGGACATCGCCACGACCATCTTGCGCACGGTCTCCGCCTGAGCGGCGTCACCATACGTCACCTTGTCCAGCTTGGTGACGCCGTCGACGAGCATCGCGATCTCGTCGCCGAAGTCCCGGCGCAGCTGGTCGAGGGTGTAGGCGGTGTCCTCCACGGTGTCGTGCAGCAGCGCCGCCGACAGCGTCGGTGGGTCCATCCCGAGCTCGGCGAGGATCGCCGCGACAGCGACCGGGTGGGTGATGTAGGGGTCTCCGCTCTTGCGCTTCTGCCCCGCGTGAGCGCGGGCCGCGACCTCGAACGCCCGCTCGATCACCGCGAGGTCAGCCTTCGGGTGCGTGATCCGCACCGATCTCAGCAGAGGTTCCAGCAGGGGGGAGGTGGTCCCGCCGCGACCGGAACCGAACCGGGCGATCCGGGAGAGCACCCGACTGGTCGCCGGCAGGCCCTCGGTGGGCGAGACCTGGCGGTGCCGGGGCGGGATCGGCTGCGGCGCGACCGGGCGGGCGGCACCGCCCGGCTGACCGGCCGATGCCTTGGAGAGGGGAACCGGCTGCGGGAGAGCGCCGGGCTGGGGAGCGCTCCCGTTGGAGGGGCTCTGCACGGCCGCCACCGGGAGCGGAGCCGTATCGACGGCGTCCGCCCCTGCGAGCCTCTCCTCTGCCACGCGCCCTCCAGTGGGTCGACCCGAACCTCGAGTCTACGTCCCACAGCACGGTCTGGGGCGTGCGCCATCCCGGACGGACCCGTGACGCGCCGTCCCGACCTCGGCCGGGGCGGGCCTCAGACCGTGACCAGCGAGCGTAGCCGGCGCCCGCCGAGCCGGTCGTGGCCCTGCAGGAACGCCAGCTCCATCAGCACGGTCACCCCCGCGACCACGCCCCCGACGTGCTCCACCAGGTGGCAGGTCGCCTCCGCCGTCCCCCCCGTCGCCAGGACGTCGTCCACGATCAACACCCGCTGCCCAGCGGTGATCGCATCTCGGTGGACCTCGATCTCCGCCCGGCCGTACTCCAGGTCATACGCCGCACCCACGGTGACGTGGGGCAACTTACCCCGCTTGCGCACAGGCACGAAGCCGACACCAAGAGTCACCGCAACAGGAGCTGCCAGGATGAAGCCACGAGCCTCGATGCCGACGACCGTGTCGACGGCGCCGGCCGGCGTCCGGTGCGGGGCGGCGAACTCCTCCACCACCGCGGCGAACTCCGAACCGTCCGCCAGCAACGGGGTGATGTCCTTGAAGAGCACTCCCGGCGAGGGGTGGTCGGGCACGTCCCGCACCCGGGCGAGGATCCGGTCCGCGATCGGCGCCTCCCCGAGGAAGCTCACCGTCGCCGCCCGCCGGACCGGTTCCGGCCACCGGAGCCGCCGCGTTTCGGCTGCTCGCGCTGGCCGTGCCCCGCCCCGGCGGCTGCGGATCCGTCGCCCGCCGAACCCGGCCCGCCGTCGGCCCGGGATCCGGCGGAGCGGCTCGCGCCGGACGCCGATCCGCCCGTGGACGGCGCCAGGGCGGCTCCTCCCCTCCCTGCGGGTGCCTCCACCCGCAGGTTCTCGCCGTCGGCCGGTCCGACACCGGCCGCGACCAGGAGCCCACCTTCGACCGCCGCATCGGCCTCGGCTGCCACCTCGGCCCGCTTCCGGGACACCCGCTCCGCCTGGGCGCGCAGCTCCGGCTCGCGCTCCCGCAGATCGGCCAGCAGGGGGGTGGCTATGAAGATCGACGAGTAGGTACCGGCGGCGATCCCGACGAACAGCGAGAGCGAGATGTCCTTCAGGGATCCCGTCCCGAGCAGCAGGGTCCCGATGAACAGGATGGACGCCACCGGCAGCAGGGCGACCACCGAGGTGTTGATCGACCGCACCAGGGTCTGGTTCACCGCCAGGTTCGCCGCTTCGGCGTAGGTCCGCTTCACCGTGCTCGTGATGTGGTCGGTGTTCTCGCGCACCTTGTCGAACACCACGACCGTGTCGTACAGGGAGTAGCCCAGGATCGTCAGGAAGCCGATCACGGATGCCGGGGTGACCTCGAAACCGACCAGAGCGTAGATGCCCACGGTGAGGATGAGGTCGTGCACCAGCGCGACGATCGCGGACAGTGCCATCTTCCAGGTCCGGAAGTACAGGGCAATCACCAGGGCGACCGCCACCAGGAAGACCAGCAGACCGGTCAGCGCCTTCCTGGAGACGTCCTCACCCCACTGCGGACCGACGAAGTTCGTCGACACGTCCTTGTCGGCGGAGACGCCGTAGGCCTGGGCGACCTTCTGCCGCACCTGCTCCGTCTGGGCGTCCGTCAGCTTGTCGGTCTCGACCCGCACGCTGTCCGACCCCAGCTTGGACACCCGCACCTGGGCCCCGGCACCCACCACGGCCTTGACGGCGTCCTGGCCGCGGGCCTCGGACTGGTCGGACACGTGCAGGACCCGGAACTCCGACCCACCCCGGAACTCCAGGCCCAGGTTCAGGCCGCGGACCCCGAGGCTCACCAGGGACAGGCTGACCGCGACGACCGCGACGACGTACCAGGTGCGCCGACGTCCGATGAAGTCGATCGACCGGCGTCCGGTGTAGAGATCGTTCCCGAGGGCGGCGAAACTGGGCATCAGGCGTCCCTCCGGCGGGAGTCACCCGCGGACTCGTGCTGGAGCGTCAAGCTCTCCCGGTCGGTTCCCGGCTGTGCGTCGTCCGCGCCACCGCCCTCGACGAGCAGCGCCTCGCGGCGGGCCTTCTCCGCGGCCGCCCGCCGCTCGGCGATCGTCGTCCCGGTGCGGGCCACCCCCTGCTCGCCGTCCAGCCCGCTCGGGGACGCGGCCGGCTGAGGACGGCGGGCAGCGGCCGCCTTGCGCCGGGGTTGGTTGCGGGTGCTCCCCTGGCCCGCAGGGGCGACCGCCCGGCCCAGGTGATCCGCGTCGAAGCCCGAGAGCTTGTGGCCACCACCGAAGAACTTGGTCCGCGACAACAGGGCCACGGTCGGCTGGGTGAAGAGGAAGACCACGAGGATGTCCACGATCGTGGTCAGGCCGAGCGTGAACGCGAAGCCCTTGACCCCGCCGATCGCCAGCACGTACAACACGGCCGCGGCCAGGAAGCTCACCGCGTCCGAGATCAGGATCGTGCGACGCGCCCGCCCCCAGGCGGCCTCGACCGCCGGGATCAGCCCACGGCCGTCACGCACCTCGTCCCGGACGCGTTCGAAGTAGACGATGAACGAGTCGGCCGTGATACCGATCGACACGATCAGACCGGCGACGCCCGGCAGCGACAGCCGGTAGCCCTGCCGCCAACCGAGCAACACGACCAGGCCGTAGGTGATGACCGCCGCGATCGTCAGGCTCGAGACCGTCACCAGACCGAGCGCGCGGTACTGCAGCAGGGAGTAGAGCACCACGAGCGCGAGTCCGATCAGACCGGCCAGCAGGCCTCGCTGCAGTTGCTCGCTACCGAGCGTAGCGGTGATGTTCTGCGACGTCAGCACCTCGAACGAGATCGGCAGCGCACCGAACTTGAGCTGGTTCGCCAGGGTCTGCGCTGTCTCCTGGGTGAAGTTGCCGGTGATCCGCGCGTTGCCGGTATTGATCACTTCGTTGGTGCGAGGGGCGGAGACCACGAGTCCGTCGAGCACGATGGCGAACTGGTTCTGGGCCCCCGTCAGACCGGCCAGGCGCTGGGTGACCTTGGCGAACTTGGTGGTCCCCGGGCCGGTGAACGACAGGTCCACCTCCCAGTTCGTACCGACCGCGCCCTGGCTGTTGGTCTCCAGGTTCGCCGCGGCGTTGCTGACGTCGGTGCCCGAGACCTCGGCCGGGCCCAGGATGTACTTCGCGTCGCCGGACTCACTGCACGTGACCAGCGGCTTCTTCTGGTCGGCGCCGGAGATCCCGCGTCGGTTCTCCGGTTTGGTGCAGTCGAGGGCGGTGAACCTGCTGGCGACGTCCTGCGTGATCCAGTTCATGTCGCTGGCGTTCGTCGGCGACGGCTGGGGGCCGGCCGGCCCCGACGCCTTCGGCGACGGCGAGCCGCTCCCCGCGGCTGGAGTCGGTGCCCCCGGCTGGACGGTGGCCGCCGCGCCGGTCGGGGCCGCCGCACCGGTCGGGGACGCCGCACCGGTCGGGGACGCCGCACCGGTCGGGGACGCCGCTCCGGTCGGGGACGCCGCTCCGGTCGCGGACGCCGCTCCGGTCGCGGACGCCGCACCGGCGGCGGTGGCGCTGGGCGTCGGGGAGGTGCTCGCAGCCAGCAGCGCAGCCGGCACCGCCATGCCGTTGCTGCTCACCGACGCCTTGGCCGGGGACGCGGCGGACGAGGCCGGGGCGTGGGTCGGCGACGTCGTCGGCGCGGTGCCGCCCTTGAGCGTGGCGCTGGCGGACGGCGCTGCCGGGTGGCTCGGGCTCGCCGTCGCTCCCGGGCTGGAGCTGGCCGTCGGGGAGACGGTCGGGACCGCGGTCCCCTCCTCGACCAGCACCGGCCGGAACTCCAGAGCCGCCGACTGCTTGACCGAGTTGATCGTGGCCTGGTCGGGATTCTTGCCCGGGATGGACACCACGATGTTCTTGGTGCCCTGCGTCGTGATCTCCGCCTCGGACACCCCGGCGCCGTTGATCCGCTGCCGGATGATCTTCACGGCCTCGTCCATGGTCTGCTGGGTGATGTTGCCGGACGCCCCGGGCTGCGGGACGGCCGTCATCACGATCTCCCAGCCGCCTTCGAGGTCGAGGCCGAGCTTGGGGGTCCACTGCGCGTTGGACCACAGGGCGCCGGCGCCGATCACGCCGAAGAGGACGGCGATGACGCCTACCAGCGCGCCGAGCGAACGCCCGGGTCGGGAGCTAGCCGATCGTGCCACGGGTTGGGATCTCTTCTCTGGTCGGGTGCCGGCCGGCCGCCGTCACCTGCGCAGGCTCCGCCGGTCAGGCCCGGTCCGGCGGAGCCGTGTCCGGGGACGGCGCCGAAGGGCCTGCCGCGTCGTCCGGGATGGTGTTCTCACGGGCCGAGCGCTCACCGGCGGCGGGGTGCGGCTCCCCGTCGGCCGCGCCGTGCGTCTCCTCGGCGTTCACCTCGCCGGTGGTCCCGTCGTCGGTCACGATCCGCGCGACCGCCCGCCGGTCCCACCGGGATTGCTGGCCGGGAGCGGTCTCCAGGGTGACCACTGCGGAGTCCAGGTCGACGACGGTGGCGTACAGTCCCGCCGTCGTCATGACACGCGCACCGACCGTGAGCTTGGCCTGCAGTTCCTGCGCCTCCCGCTGCTGGCGGCGGGTGCGGTTGAACATCAGGAAGAGCAGACCACCGAACAGCACGAGAAGGATGAGGCTCTGTGCTTGCATGGCTCTCCCTCCTCGCGGGCGCTCGCACGCGCCATGCTGGCCGTCCCACGGAAGGAGCAGCCACGATGCCGAACGGCCACCCACCGTATCCGGTTCCATGGCCTCGGGCGGAGTCTAGGCGAGCCGTGTTCACCCGGCCAAAACGCTGATCCCGCCTCCACCGGTCCGGCGTCCCCGAGGCGCCCGGCAGCGAGCCCGGCAGCCTGCCGCGACGTGCACCTGGCCGGTCGGGTCACACGTCCAGACCGGCGTCGCCGAGCAGGTCAGGCTGGCCGCCATCGCCCGGGTGACCACGAGGAGCCCGCAGCCCCAGGTGTCGCCAGGTCGCCGCGGTCGCCACCCGACCCCGCGGTGTCCGGCCGATCAGCCCCTCCCGGACCAGGAACGGTTCGGCCACCGTCTCGACGGTCTCCGGCTCCTCACCCACGGCCACCGCCAGCGTCGACAACCCGACCGGGCCACCGACGAATCGCCGGCAGAGGGCCTCCAGCACGGACCGGTCGAGGCGGTCCAGCCCACGCTCGTCGACGGCGTAGACCTCCAGGGCCGCCCGGGCCGCCGGCTCGTCGAGGATCCCGTCGCCGCGGACCTGCGCCCAGTCCCGCACCCGGCGCAGCAGCCGGTTCGCGATCCGGGGGGTGCCCCGGGAACGCCGGGCGATCTCCCGACCGCCCTCCGTCGTGAGCCGGACGTCGAGCAGGCCGGCGGACCGGCGGAGCACCTGCTCCAGCTCCACCGGCTCGTAGAAGTCGAGGTGGCCGGTGAAACCGAACCGGTCGCGCAGCGGTCCGGGCAGCATCCCGGCCCGGGTGGTGGCCCCGACGATCGTGAACGGCGGCAGGTCGAGCGGGATGGCGGTGGCGCCCGGCCCCTTCCCCACCACGATGTCGACCCGGTAGTCCTCCATCGCGACGTAGAGCATCTCCTCGGCGGGTCGGGCCATCCGGTGGATCTCGTCGAGGAAGAGGACCTCGCCGTGCTCCAGCGACGACAGGACGGCGGCGAGATCACCCGCGTGCTGGATGGCCGGCCCGCTGGTGACCCGGAGCGGGGCCCCGAGCTCGTGGGCGACGATCATGGCGAGGGTGGTCTTGCCCAGGCCCGGCGGGCCGGACAGCAGGATGTGGTCGGGCGGGTGCCCGCGTCGTCGGGCCGCCTCCAGCACCAGGGAGAGTTGCTCCCGGACGACCCGCTGGCCGACGAACTCGGCCAGCCGGCGGGGGCGCAGCGCGGATTCGACGACGCGCTCGTCAGGGTCGGCAACGGCCGCCACGAGCGCGGCCGAAACGTCTTCGGAGAGCGGCGGGCCGGCCGCCGGCCGCGGCCCGGACGCCGGGACCGACCCCGTCGGAGGCCCGGGCGTCAGCGCCGGGTCGCTCGCCCCCTCGGTGCCGGCCGGGCGCGGCGGCCGGCTCATCCGGCCCGCCCGAGGTGACGCAACGTGCGCCGGAGCAGCGCTGCGACGTCGCCCGGGCCGGTCGGCAGGACGCCGTCCGGGTCGGCGGTGACGGCGTCGACCGCGTCGCCCGCCTGCTTCACCGACCAACCCAGGCCGACCAGGGCCTCCACGACCTGCTCCCGCCACGCCGGCCCGGCAGCTGCGCTCGCCGCGGCGGTGGCCGCGGGCACGGACGACGTCGCCGCCCCCAGCCGGTCGGTGAGCTCCAGGATGATGCGCTGAGCGCCCTTGCGGCCGATCCCCGGCACCTTCACCAGCGCGTTCACGTCCTGGGCGGCGACCGCGGCGCGCAGACCGTCCGGTGTGTGGACGGCGAGCATCGCCAGCGCGAGCCGCGGGCCGATCCCGGAGACCGTCTGCACGGTCTCGAAGACGTCGCGCTCGTCGTCGTCGGCGAAGCCGAACAGTGTCAGCGCGTCCTCCCGGACGACCAGGCTCGTCGCCAGCCGCGCCTCGAGCCCGACCCGCAGGGCGGCCAGCGTGGCCGGGGTGGCCTGGACGAGCATCCCGACCCCGCCGACCTCGATCACCGCGGCGTCGAGCCGGACGGCGAGCACGGTCCCCCGCACCGATGCGATCATGAGGTCTCCCGCGGCATCGATGAGAACATGTGTACGAACGCTACCCGATGCCCGGCACCGCGGGCGCCCGGCGCGCCGCGCGCCGGGCCGTCGCCGCCGCCTCGATCCAGCGCCGTTGGGCGGCCGTCGGGGCCCCGGCCAGGCCGGGACCCCCGGCGGTGCCGTCGCGCCAGAGGTGGCAGATGGCCAGCGCCAGGGCGTCGGCGGCGTCCGCGGGCCGGGGCTCCTCCGGCAGCGCCAGGATGCGGGCCACCATGACCGCGACCTGCTTCTTGCCGGCACGCCCGTCGCCGGTGACGGACGCCTTCACCTCGCTCGGGGTGTGCACCGCCACGGGGATGCGCCGGCGGGCGGCGGCCAGCGCGGCCACGCCGGCCACCTGGGCGGTGCCCATGACCGTGCGCACGTTGTGCTGGCTGAAGACCCGCTCCACCGCCACGACGTCGGGCCGCACCTGGTCGAGCCAGCCCTCGATCGCCTCGCCGATGCCGAGCAGGCGAAGGCCGAGATCGTCGGTCGGGGGGGTCCGGACGACGTCGACGGCGACCAGCGACACCGTGCGCCCTCGGGACCCCTCGACCACGCCGAGGCCGCAGCGGGTCAGCCCGGGGTCGACTCCGAGGACGCGCACCGCCTCAGCATCTCAACCGACCGCCGCGATCACCTCGTCGGACACGTCGAAGTTGGCGTACACGTTCTGCACGTCGTCACTGTCCTCGAGGGCGTCGATCAGCTTGAAGATCTTCCGCGCGCCCTCCTCGTCGAGCGGGACGGCGACGCTGGGCTTGAACTCCACGTCGGCCGAGTCGTAGTCGATCCCGCAGTCCTGCAGCGCCGTCCGGACGGCGACCAGGTCGCTCGCCTCCGACACCACCTCGAACGCCTCGTCGAGGTCGTTGACCTCCTCGGCACCGGCGTCCAGCACGGCCGTCAGGACGTCGTCCTCGGTGCGGCCGTTCTTCGGCACCACCACCACACCCTTCCGGGTGAACAGGTAGGAGACGCTGCCCGGATCGGCCAGGGTGCCGCCGTTGCGGGTCAGCGCGGTGCGGACCTCGGCCGCGGCCCGGTTGCGGTTGTCGGTGAGGCATTCGATCAAGACGGCGACGCCGTTGGGCCCGTACCCCTCGTACATGATCGTCTGATAGTCCGCGCCCCCCGCCTCGGCCCCCGAGCCGCGCTTGACGGCTCGGTCGATGTTGTCGTTGGGGACCGACGCCTTCTTCGCCTTCTGGATCGCGTCGTAGAGCGTGGGGTTGCCGGCCGGGTCGCCGCCGCCGGTCCGGGCCGCGACCTCGATGTTCTTGATCAGCTTGGCGAACATCTTGCCGCGCTTGGCGTCGATGACCGCCTTCTTGTGCTTGGTGGTGGCCCACTTGGAGTGGCCGGACATCACGAGCCTCCTGGTCGGTGGTACCCCGGTCCGTCGTCGCGGGCGCGCCCGTCACGCCCCCGTCAGAAGCTGGCGCTGCGGACCAGGTCGACGAAGTACCGGTGCACGCGGGTGTCCCCGGTGATCTCCGGGTGGAACGACGTCGCGAGCAGGTTCCCCTGCCGCACCGCTACGATCCTACCCGCGCCGGGGCCGCCCTGGACCTGGGCGAGAACCTCGACCCCCTTCCCCACCTGCTCCACCCAGGGGGCTCTGATGAAGACCGCGCGCACCGGCGGGCCATCGACGCCGCGGAACTCCAGGTCCTCCTCGAAGCTCTCCGACTGCCGCCCGAAGGCGTTCCGCCGGACCGACATGTCGATCCCGCCGAGCGTCTGCTGGCCCGGAACGCCGTCCTCGAGCCGGTCCGCGAGCATGATCATGCCGGCGCACGATCCGTACACCGGCATCCCCTCCTTGATCCGGTGCAGCAGCGGGTCGCGCAGCTCGAAGACCCGGGTGAGCTTGTCGATCGTGGTGGACTCCCCACCGGGGAGCACCACCGCGGCCACCGAGGCCAGCTCGGACGGGCGCCGCACCGGGCGGGCGACGACGTCGCACTCGGCGAGCGCGGCCAGGTGCTCCCGGACATCCCCCTGGACGGCCAGCACCCCGACGACGGGATCGTGGGTCACACCGTCCAGCGTAGATGCCGGCCGCTCGAGCACCGTCGAAGGCCGGCGCCGGTACGGTCGCGCCATGCCGTCCCCCGACCCGGCCGCCCCCGACCCGGCCGCCCCCGACCCGGCCGCGGCGCTCGCGGACATCGCCCGACGTCTGGACGCCGCCGGGCCGCTGGCCGCCGTCCGTGCCCGGTTCACCCTCCCGGAGGGCCTGGTCTACCTGGCCGGCAACTCCCTCGGCGCGCTGCCGGCGCACGTGCCCGCGGCCGTCGAGGACGCCGTCCGCCGGCAGTGGGGCGAGGACCTGGTCAGGTCCTGGAACGTGCACGGGTGGTGGGACGCGCCCGGCCGGGTGGGCGACCGGATCGGCCGGCTGATCGGCGCGGCGCCCGGCCAGGTGGTCGCCGGGGACGGCACCTCGGTCGCGCTCTACAAGGGCTACCTGGCCGCCACCGGCCTGCGACCCGGGCGACGGGTGGTGGTCACCGACCCCGATTCCTTCCCCACCGACCTGCACGTGCTCACCGGCGCGGCCCGCGCCGCCGGCCTCGAGGTGGTCACGGCCCGGCCCGGCGCCGTCCCCACGGTGCTCGCCGAACGGGGGGACGCCGTCGCCCTGACGGCGCTGTCCGCGGTCGACTACCGCACCGGTGAGGTGTGGGACCTCCCCGGGCTGACCGCCGCCGCGCACCGGGCGGGCGCGCTCGCGCTGTGGGACGTCTCGCACGCCGCCGGCGTGCTCCCCCTCGACCTCGACCGGAACGGTGTCGACCTGGCGGTCGGGTGCGGCTACAAGTACCTGTGCGGCGGTCCGGGAGCGCCCGGATTCCTCTACGTCGCCAGCCGTTGGCAGCAGCAGGTGAGCAACCCGCTGCCCGGCTGGCAGGGGCACGCCCGGCCCTTCGCGATGGAGGCGGAGTACGACCCGGCGCCGGGCATCACCCGGATGCGGACCGGGACGCCGCCGATGCTGTCCCTGCTCGCCCTGGACTCCGCGCTCGACGTCTTCGACGGCCTGACCCCGGAGCGGCTGCGCGCCGGTTCCGTGTCGCTGACCTCGTTCTTCGTCGACTGTCTGACCGTCCTGGCTCCCGAGGTGCACCTCGCGAGCCCGCGGGACGCCGGCCGGCGAGGAAGCCAGGTGTCCCTGCGCCACCCGGCCGGCTACGGGCTCACCCGGGCGCTGGCCGCCCGCGGGGTGATCGGGGACTTCCGGGAGCCGGACGTCGTCCGCCTCGGGTTCGCCCCGCTGTTCGTCTCGCACCAGGACGCGCTCGCCGCCGCGACCCACATCGGGCGGGTCCTGGCCACCGGCGAGCACCGGCACCCCGAGCGCCCCGGCGCGGGTCGGCCGACCGTCACCTGATCTCGCGACGCGGCGCTCGGCCGCGCCACCGGCCCGACGGGCCGGTCAACCCGGGAGGGTGGCGAGGCCGGACGGCGGGCTGTCGTCCAGCTCCACCATCTGCGGGAAGTCGGCGTGCCCGGCGAGCCGGGCCCAGCGCACCACCCGCTTTCGGCGCACCCGCTGGGCCTGCGCCACCGCGTCGTTGTGGAACCTGCGGGCCAGCTGCACGCGCAGGCACGCCTGGCCGAGCAGTTCCAGCGAGGCGGTGGCGAGAGGGTCGGCGCGCAGGGCACGGACGTCGTCCGCCTCGCCGAACGCCGCCCGCAGCGCCCGGGTCAGGTCGCTCTCCACCTCCTCCAGTACGGCCAGCGACGGCGCCTGGTCCTCGCCCGCGGTCAGCGCCCGGGTGGCCGCGTCGGTGAGCAGCAGCGCCGTCGCCGGGTCGAGGACCGGCGCCACCTCCAGCGAGGCGGCCGCCCGCCGGGCGAGCTGGGCGTCCAGGGCTGCCCGGGTGGACTCGACGCGGTGGTGCAGCCGGTCCAGGCGGCCTGCCGAGAAGCTCAGGTACCAGCCGAGCAGCAGGACCAGCGCCAACATCAACGGCACCCAGCCGCTGACGACGCCCACCCAGTCCGTCACCGTCGCCCCCAACCCGCCGAAGCCGTCACCCACCCGCCCACCCTCCGCTCGCCCCCGGGCCTAGGTGAGCCACCGGGCCAGCAGGCCGCCCGCGGCCGGGTCCTGCCCGACCCGCACGGCCCCGAGCCGGACCGTCTCGTACACCGCCAGCACCTGCCCGGCCACTCTCGCCCAGTCGTAGCGGCGGACCCCGGTAGCGGCGCGGCGGGCGTACTCCCGTCGCCGCACCGGGTCCCGGAGCAGGTCGATCAGGCAGGTCGCGAGCCCCACGTGGTCGCCGACGCCGAAGAGTGCCCCGAGGTGACCGTCGTCCAGCACCCGGCGGAACGCCCCCAGGTCGCTGGCCAGCACCGGCGCGCCTGCGCTCATCGCCTCGACCAGCACGATCCCGAAACTCTCCCCACCGGTCTGCGGCGCCACGTACACGTCCGCCGAGCGCAGCAGCGCCGCCTTGTCGTCGTCGTCCAGGACGCCGAGCAGCTCGACGGCGGCCCGCTGCTGCGGGCTCAGGCCGGCGAGAGCGCCGTCGCCGTCGCCACGGCCCAGGACCAGGAACCGGGTGCCCGGGATCGCGGCCAGCACCTGCGGGATCGCGGCCGCCAGCACCGGCAGGCCCTTGCGTGGCTCGTCGATCCGTCCGACGAACGCGACCGTGGGACGCTCGGGCGTGCCCTGCCAGCCGGCCCGCGGCACGGCCTGCGCGAAGCGGTCCACGTACACCCCGTTGGGGATCACGACGGCGTCCCCGCCGAAGTGCTCGACGAGCGTCCGGCGGGCGTCCTCGGAGACCGCGATCCGGGCCGAGATCTTCTCCATGCTGGGCCGCAGCATGGCCTGGACGGCGATCATCGCCCGGGACCGCAGGATCGAGGTGTGGAACGTGCCGACGATCGGGCCGGTCGCCGCCCACAACGCCAGCAGGGACAGCGAGGGCGACACCGGCTCGTGGATGTGCAGGACGTCGAAGTCGCCCTCCCCCAGCCAGCGGCGCACCCGGCCCGCGCTGACCGGTCCGAACCGCAGCCGGGCGACCGAGCCGTTGTACTTCACCGGCACCGCCCGCCCGGCCGCCTCCAGGTACCCCGGAACGGGGGTGTCGTCGTCCGCGGGAGCCAGCACGCTCACCCGGTGCCCTGCCTCGATGAGGTGCTCGGCCAGGTCGCGGACGTGGTACTGGACCCCGCCCGGAACGTCGAACGAGTAGGGGCAGACGATGCCGATGCGCATCCCGGCGTGCCCGCTCCGGTCCGCTCTAGTGGCCCGGGCCGGAGCCCGGCAGCCCGGAGGAGCCGGCCCGCGTGTCGGGCGCGGCACCGCCGGGGAACTCCACCCAGTCCGCGACGAAGACCCGCTGCAGCATGTGCCAGTCCTCGGGGTGGGCGGCGATGCCCTCGGCGAGGGCATCGGCGCAGGCCTGCGTCATCCGGGCGATCCGCTCGGCGTGGTCGCCGTCGGCCGGGACGGGCACCTCGGGATGGAAGTGGACGACGGTCCCCCACCGGGCCGGGGCCCCGGCCGGGAGCCGCTCGTAGTGGATCGAGACCGGGAAGAGCGCGGCACCGGAGACCAGGGCCAGGGACGCCGGACCGGTCGCCATCCGGGCCTGCTCGCCGAACAGCCGGACGACGACGCCGGTCGCGGTGAGGTCACGGTCGGCGAGCAGCGGGACGAAGCCGCCCTTGCGCAGCCGGCGTACCAGGATTCCGAACACGTCGCCGCCCCCGGTGAGCGGAAGGATCTCCATCCCGAGCTGCTGCCGGAAGCGCATGAACCGCTGGAACAGTTCCTCCGGGCGCAGCCGCTCCGCCACCGTGGTCACCCGGGCCAGGGCCAGGGTCGACCAGGCCCCGGCATGGTCCCAGTTGCCGGAGTGGGACAGGGCCATCACCACGCCACGACCCTCCGCGAGCGCCTGCCGGACGGGCTCGTCGCCCTCCGCACGACAGGTGGCCAGCAGATACTCCGGGGACCAGTCCGGCAACCGGAACGCATCGCACCAGTACCGCAGGTAGGAGTGCATGCCCTTGCGGGACAGCATCTTCAGCCGCATCGGGGAGGCGTCCGGCACCACGCGTGCCAGGTTGGCCTCCAACCGGCGCACCCCGGGCCCCTGCCGCAGCCAGGCGAGCTGGGCCAGCACCGAGAAGAGCAGGTACGCGGGGCGGGCCGGCAGCAGTCGCACCGCTCGCCACGCCGAGGAGTAGGCCGCGGTGACCAGGCGCTCACCCATCGCTCGCCCCTCCGGACACCGGGCGGGAGGTCGGCTGGACGACCTT
>DATDMG010000235.1:0-7353 GCA_036518955.1 Kineosporiaceae bacterium
GTGGCTGGCCAACACCCGGGGCCCGGTGAGCGCCGTCCGGCGGCTCCGGCACGTCCGGGCCCGGTCCGGGGCACTGTCGGGGAAGGCCACTCGTCTGACGGGCATGAGCGCTCGCGGTCAGTTGCCTTCCGTCGTCCTCCGGCCCGGGCCGCAGCGCCCGCCGTCGTGGCGAGCCAGAGCGATCCGTGTCGCGCTGCTCCTGTGGCCGGTCGCCGAGCTCGGGCTGCTGATCGAGGTCGGCAGCCGGCTCGGGATCGGTCTCACGCTCCTGCTGCTCCTCGGCGGGGTGGTGGCCGGAACGCTGGTGCTGCGGAGGGTCGGGGTGGCCACCCTGGCGCGCCTGACCGTTCAGCCGGCGCCCGCGGGCGCGCCGACCGTGCTCCCTCGGACGGGACGACCGGCGGCCGAGACCGCACTGATGGTGACGGCTGGGCTCCTGCTCCTCGTCCCGGGCTTCCTGTCCGACGCCGTTGCCCTGGCCCTGCTGGTGCCGCCGGTGCGCCACGCCCTCGCCCGGCGCGCGCGGGCCCGACGTCGGGTGAGCTGGTCGACGCGGTACCGGATCCCCCACCGCAGAACCCGCCACATCGCCTCGACGAAGATGGCCCGGTTCATCTTGCTCGCGCCGACGACCCGCTCGACGAACGTGATCGGCACCTCCTCCACCCGCAGCCCCGCCTGCACCGCGCGCCAGGTCAGATCGATCTGGAAGCAGTACCCCTGGGACTGGACGTCGGCCAGGTCCAGCTTCTCCAGCGCGTTGGTCCGGTAGGCGCGGTAGCCGCCGGTGGCGTCCCGAACCGGGATGCCCAGCAGGACGCGGACGTAGAGGTTGCCGCCACGGCTGATCAGCAACCGGTACGCGGGCCAGTTCTCGATCGATCCACCGGGGGCGTACCTGCTCCCGACGACGACGTCCGCGCCTGCCTCGATCCGGTCCAGGAGGGCCGCGAGCTGTTCGGGCTGGTGCGAGCCGTCCGCGTCCATCTCGACCAGGACGTCGAACCCTTGGCGGATGCCCCACTCGAAGCCGTCGAGGTAGGCCGCCCCGAGGCCCTGCTTTCCGGGCCGGTGCAGGACGTGCACCTGATCGTCGTCGGCCGCGAGTTCGTCGGCGACCTGGCCGGTGCCATCAGGGCTTGCGTCGTCCGCGACGAGCACGTGCACCTGGGGTGCCGCCGCGCGGATCCGGCCGACGATGAGCGGAAGGTTCTCCCGCTCGTTGTAGGTGGGAACGATTACCAGCACCCGCAGCGGTGTGGTCGAACCTGTCACTGCGACGACTCCTGTCCAGCACTTCCGGCGCTCTCGCCGGTCGGGGTCCCTGGGAGGGCGGTACCGGGGTGCGGCCGGCGCCGACGCCGGCGCCGGCCGCCGAGGAGGACCAGCGCGGCCCCGAGGGCGGCGAGCGCGAGCTCGGGCAGCGGGCCGACCCGGGTGGCGACCGTCTGGTCGGTGCGCAACGGCAGCCTGGCCTGGAGCACCTCGGCGTCGAAGGGGCGCGACGTCTCGACGAGCCGGCCGTCGGGCGCGATCAACCCGCTCACCCCGACCGTGGAGATGTGGACGACGGCCCGGGCCGTCTCGACGGCCCGGAGCCGGGACATCGCCAGTTGCTGGACACTCTCGTCGGAGTAGCCGAACGTGGCGTTGTTGGTCTGCACGACGAGCAGGTCGGCGCCGGCTGTCACGGTGTCCCTGACCAGGTCGTCGTACGCGACCTCGAAGCAGATCACGTCGCCCAGCCGGGCCGGTCCGGCCGGCAGCACCCCCACCGTCCGGCCGGGCGCGAAGTCACGGGTGACCAGGTCCACCTTGTCGCTGAAATGCCGGAAGAACGTGCGGTAGGGAATGTACTCGGCGAAGGGAGCGGGGTGCCGCTTGACGTAGCGGACGCCCGGGCCCGGCACGGCGCTGCCGGCGGGTCCCCAGACGATGCCGGCGTTGGACAGGTGGTGGACGGGTTCGGCCAGGACGGCGCCGATGAGTACCGGGACGCCGACCGCGTCGGTCGCGGCGGAGATGACGGCGGCGGCGTCCGGGTTGCGCAGCGGGTCGATGTCGCTGGAGTTCTCCGGCCACAGCACGACGTCCGGTGGCGCCGCCCGCCCGGCGGCCACGTCGCGAGCGAGCCCGAGCGTGCCTCGGACGTGGTCGTCCAGGACGGCGCGCCGCTGGGCGTTGAAGTCCAGCCCGGCCTGCGGCACGTTGCCCTGGACGGCGGCCACCGCCGCTGACCGGGCCGCGCCGGTCGGGCGGGGCACCAGGGTTCCGCCGGCGACGACGGCCGAGGCGGCGACGATCGCCACCGCGGAACCGCGGCCCACCAGGCGGCCGGCCCGGCGCGGGCGCGGCGCGGCGCGGTCGAGCGTGGCGGTGGCGAGCACGGCGAGGCACCCGCCGGTGGCGGCGACCGCGGCGGTGACCAGCGGCGCGCCACCGAGTGCGGCGTAGCCGAGCAGCGGGCTGTCGGCCTGGGAGAAGGCGAGACGCGCCCACGGGAAGCCGCCGAAGGGCGTCCGGTCCCGCAGGGCCTCCTGGGCGACCCACAGCCCGGTGATCGCGACGACGGTGCCCACCCGGCCGCCCGGCGCGCACCAGGCCCGGGGCATCAGGACGGCCATCCCGGCGACGTACAGGGCCTCCAGGAACGCCAGGGCGAACCAGGGCAGCAGGCCCACGTAGATCCCCGACCAGTGCAGGTGGGGCAGCATGAACGCCAGCCCGGCGAGGAGCCCGATCGGCAGGGCGCGCGGGCCCGACCGGCCCCGGACGGCGAGGGCCAGGCCGGCGACCGCGACGGGCGCCAGCGGCCACCAGCCCAGTCGGGGGAAGGCGGCCCAGAGCGCGAGCCCGGAGGCGAGGGCCAGGGCGACGGCGACCGGCAGGCGTATCGGGACGGCCGCGGGGGGGCCCTGCGGCGGGCCGGCGGCAGCCGTGATCGACGAAGGGGCGGTGGGGGTCCGGGCGGTGACCGGGGGACGGGCGGCGAGCGACGGCGCCGGGGCCACGGCGTCACCGGCCGGGGCGGATGGTGCCAGCCGAGCCGTGGCCTCGACGAAGTCGCTCACCTGGTGAAGCGTAGCCGCCGGGCCGGGCCGCAGGCGGCGAGCCCGGACCCCCCTCGTCCTGGGGTGATGGCGGCTGACCGGACCCGCGCGCCCTTCGGGCCGAGAGCACCCAGCGGTGCGGTGCCATCGTTGTCTAGAGAGCGTGCGGGCCCGGCCCGGGACCTACCGGGGCCGCCGGCAGGAGCTCGGAACGCCGTCAAGATAGCCTCCTTGAGCCACCTGTCAACTCCACCTGACCTGCGCATTTGCAGATCTGGGCTGGTCAGGCGGTGGGCCCGGCGGGCTCAGTCAAGGGCTTGGGGAGGCACCACGACCACCCCGCGGGCGCGGGTGGCCAGCAGCGGCTCGGCGAGCACCTCGGCGGCGCCGGCACGGCCGTCGGACCGCCCCCGGCAGACGACCCGGGCCTCGAACTCCAGTTCCCGGCTGCGCCGCCCGACGCGGACCACCCGAGCGCTGATCTCGAGGACGTCGCCGGCGCGCACCGGGGCGAGGAACTGGACGTCGGAGTAGGAGGCGAACAGACCTTCGTCGCCGTCCGTCCGGATGCACACCTCGGTGGCGACGTCGCCGAAGCAGGCCAGGCTGTACGCGCCGGCCACGAGGTTTCCGGCGTAGTGGGCGTGGCTGTGGGGCACGTACCGGCGGTGGACGACGGTGAGTCCCCGGCGGGGGTCCGGCTCGGTCATGACGTCCTCCGACCAGGGTTCGGGACGAGCGCGTGGACGAGGTACGACGCCACCTCGCCCGGCGTCGTCCCGCGCCCGAAGATCCGGTCGACGCCGAGGTCCGCGATCGCGGTCACGTCGAACCGGGGGCCGCCGACGACGAGCAGCGGGCACTGCCCGGCCGGGTACGCCTCCCGGAACGCGGCGGACATCTCCCGGGTGCCCAGCAGGTGCGCGTCGCGCTGGGTGACGACCTGGGAGACCAGGACGGCGTCGGCGCGTGCCGCGCGGGCCCGCTCGACGAGGTCCGGCACGGGGACCTGGGCGCCGAGGTTGACCACCGAGATCTCCCGGTAGTACTCCAGCCCCTTCTCCCCCGCGAAGCCCTTGATGTTCAGGATCGCGTCGATCCCCACGGTGTGCGCGTCGGTCCCGATGCAGGCGCCGACGACGACGAGCTTGCGGCGCAGCCGGGCCCGGATCGCGGCGTTGACCTCCTGGGGGGTCAGCAGCGGGTACTCCCGCTCGGCGACCCGTACCGCGGACAGATCCACCAGGTGGCTCACCGAGCCGTAGACGACGAAGAAGGTGAAGTCGGGGCCCAGCGGCCTGGCGTGCACGACCATCGGCTGGTCGATGCCCATCTTCCGGGCGAGCTGCACTGCCGCGCCCTCGGCGCGCCCGGAGGTCGGCACGGGCAGCGTGAAGGACAGCTGCACCATGCCGTCGCCGGTGGTGTCGCCGTAGGGCCGGACGACGGGGCGGGACGGTTCACTCATCGGGTCTCCCCCGACTCCAGCAGGTCGGTCGCGGGGTTGAGGTACCCCGGTGCCTTGCGGGCCACCCCGTCCAGCCCCTTGCCGCCGTCCGGGGGTCGGCGCATCAGCCCGAACGTGCCATCGGCGATGGCCTCCAGCAGGCCCTCGGTCGCGATCCGTTCCAGCAGGTCCACGGCGTCGCCGAGGACCTGCCGGGCGCGGGTGGCGATGAAGCCGTCCGGTGCCGGCCGGAAGTCCTCGACGAGGCCGCCGGCGGCGTCGAGCACGTAGCGGACGTTCTGCAGGGCCAGGTCGCGGTCCGACAGCCACGGTGTGACCACGGCCTCGGTCATCATCCCGACCAGCAGGATGCCTTGACCGGTCAGGACGCCGGCGAGGTTGAAGAATCCGTTGAGCAGGTAGCCGCGGAAGATGTCACCGGTCAGGTGCCGGGTGGGCGGCATCCATTTCAGCGGGGCGTCCGGGAACAAGGCCCGGGCCAGCAGCGCGTGCGCGAGCTCCAGCCGGAAGGAGTCGGGCACGTCCGGGTCGATCTCGAAGGCGTGCCCGAGGCCGAGCTGCCAGTCGGCCAGGCCGGCCTCCTGGGCGAAGTACTCGTTGAGCAGTTGGCTGACCGTGACCGTGTGCGCGGCCTGGACGGCGTCGGCCGTCGTCAGGTAGTTGTCCTCGCCGGTGTTGATGATGATCCCGGCGCGGGCGTGGATCTGTCGGCTGAACCGCTGGTCCACGAAGGTGCGCACGGGGTTGATGTCGCGGAAGAGGATCCCGTACATCGAGTCGTTGAGCATCATGTCGAGCCGCTGGAGCCCGGCCAGCGTGGCGATCTCGGGCATGCACAGACCGGAGGCGTAGTTCGTCAACCGCACGTACCGGCCCAGCTCCCGGCTGACGTCGTCCAGCGCGGCCCGCATCAGCCGGAAGTTCTCCTCGGTCGCGTACGTGCCGGCGTAGCCCTCCCGGGTGGCGCCCTCCGGGACGTAGTCGAGCAGGCTCTGTCCGGTCGACCGGATGACCGCGATGACGTCGGCACCGGCGCGGGCGGCCGCCTGCGCCTGCGGGATGTCCTCGTAGATGTCCCCGGTCGCCACGATCAGGTAGATCCAGGGCCGCCGCGGCGGGTCGCCCAGCCGGGCCACGATCCGCTCCCGGTCCCGGCGGGTCCGGTCGATCCGGCGGATGCCGGCCGCCACCGCCGTCCGGGCGGCCTTGGCCGCCCGAGCGGCGTCCCGGCCGTGCGGGAGCCCGAAGGTGACCGATCCGGCGGCCGCCTTCTGCGCCAGGGTGACCAGGTCGGGCGCATCGCCGCGGAGCAACGCGTCCCAGACCGCCAGGGCGGCCCCGTGCTCGAGGCCGACCTGGCCGCGGACGGCGTCGACCAGGTGATTGACCCACGGCACGCGTTCGGCGTCCGCCCCCGCCAGCCCGGCCAGCCGCAGGGTGGCGCGCTCCACGGACACCGTGGTGTGGCTGCGGGCCAGCTCGACGACCGGAGCGCCGGCGCGCCGGGCCAGCGCGCGGGCGCGCCGCACGACGGCGGCGTCCAGGGTGGGCGCCGAGGGGGTACGGGCCCGTGGCATCTACGGCGTCCTCTCCCGATTGTTGGATGTTCTTCTGTCTCAAGTACCAGTCACAGAAAATTCTTCATGCTAGAGCTGAGTTGGCGCAAGGCTCTGCGGTCTTCTGGCGCACGGTGACGGGCTCGGAGTGCTCCGGGGTGTCCCGGTTGGTGACGATCCCTCGGACGGATAGGGTCGGGTTCGCGGGGCCGGGCCTGCGCTCGGCGACGATGGCAGGGAGGTCCCTCCGGTGTGGTACGGGCTGCTGCGCTGGTTGGTCGGCGTGGTGTTCCGGGCGGTCTGGCGGCCGGAGGTGGTCGGCCGGGACAACGTCCCGCGGACCGGACCGGTGATCATCGCCAGCAACCATCTCTCCTTCATCGACAGCGTGGTGATCCCGCTCGTCGTCCCGTGCCGGGTGCGGTTCCTGGCGAAGGCGGAGTACTTCGAAGGTCGCGGCCTGCGCGGCAGGAGCGTGCGGCTGTTCTTCCGGCTGGTGGACGCCGTGCCCGTCCGACGGACGGGCCACCGGGACGCGGTCGCGTCCCTGGAGGCCGGGCTCGCCGTGCTGCGGGAGGGGTCGGCCTTCGGGCTGTACCCCGAAGGCACCCGGTCGCGGGACGGGCGGCTGTACCGGGGCCGCACCGGCGTCGGCTGGCTCGCGATGGCCAGCGGGGCTCCCGTCGTCCCGGTGACCCTGATCGGCACGCAGCGGATCCAGCCGATCGGCGCCCGCGTGCCACGCGTCGCCCGGGTCCGGGTGGTGATCTCTGAGCCGGTCGACCCGACCCCGTGGCTCACCCGGGGCGTCAGCGCCGGCCGCGCCCGGCGGGAGATCACGGATACCGTGATGGACCGGATCGCGGCGCACTGGCCCGGCGAGCGGGTGATCGCCTACAACGAGCGCCTGGCCGAGGACGACGACCCGGCCGCCTGACCGGGCCCGAGGAGGAGAGGCAGGCCGGCGGGGCGGAGTCACCGCGCGTCGTGCAGGACCTGCCCGTCACGCACGGTCAGCAGGCAGCGAGGCTGCTGCGCGCCGTCCAGGTCCGGCAGCCGGCCGGGCACGGCGGGGCCCCCCAGGTCCCAGACCGCGAAGGTGGCCGGCGCACCACGCGTCAGCCGGCCGGCGCCGTCCACCCGGGCGGCCCGCCAGCCGCCGACGGTGTGCGCGGCGAGTGCGGTCTCGGCGTCCAGGCGCTGCTCGCGGACGCGGTGGCGGGTCGCGGCCCGGACCGCGCCCCAGGGGTCGAACGGGGTGACCGGTGAGTCGGAGCCG
>DATDMG010000236.1:0-3546 GCA_036518955.1 Kineosporiaceae bacterium
CCCGGTGCGCGGTCAGGGTCCTACTGCAGGTGCCCGATCTCCGGGGGACGTCCCTGGTCCGGCAGCGCGTGCGAGCCGCTCACGCCCGAACGCCGGGACTCCCCCTCGGCGTCGGCGACGGCCACGGCGGCCTCGGCGCGAGCCCGCTCCAGCGCCGCCCGGGGGTCCTCCAGGGCCGCCTCTTCGAAGTCGACCGGGTTCGCGCCGTCGTCCGCGCCGGTGTCGGCCCCCTGCCCGTTCTCGCGCAGGCCGAGGCTGCTGCGCAGGACGTCGGCCATGCCCGCGGCGCGGCCGCCACCGAGTCCCTGCCCGATGCCGCCCAGCGCAGCGGTGAGCTCGGTCGGGACGATCCATACCTTGTTGGCGGTGCCCTGGGCGATCTGCGGGAGCATCTGCAGGTACTGGTAGGCGAGGAGCTTGCTGTCCGGGTTCGCCTTGTGGATCGCCGAGAACACCTCATGGATGGCGCGCGCCTCGCCCTGGGCCCGCAGGACTGCGGACTGCGCCTGGCCCTCCGCCCGCAGGATGGCGGACTGCCGGTCGCCCTCGGCCGTGAGGATCTGGGACTGCTTGACGCCCTCGGCGTTGAGGATCGCGGCCCGACGGTCGCGCTCGGCCCGCATCTGCTTCTCCATCGAGTCCTGCACGCTGTGCGGAGGGTCGATGGCCTTGAGCTCCACCCGGTTGACGCGAATGCCCCAGCGACCCGTCGCCTCGTCGAGGACGCCGCGCAGCTGGCTGTTGATCTGGTCGCGGCCGGTCAGCGTCTGCTCGAGGTCGAGGGAGCCGATGACGTTGCGCAGGGTGGTCACCGTCAGCTGCTCGATGCCCTGGATGTAGTTGGCGATCTCGTACACCGCCGACTGCTTCTCGCCCTCGGCGGTGAGGATCTGCGACTGCTTGACGCCCTCGGCGTTGAGGATGGCCGCGCGGCGGTCGCGCTCGGCCCGCATCTGCTTCTCCATCGAGTCCTGCACGCTGTGCGGCGGGTCGATGGCCTTCAGCTCGACCCGGTTCACCCGGATCCCCCAGCGCCCGGTCGCGTCGTCCAGGACGCCGCGCAGCTGATGGTTGATCTGGTCCCGACCGGTGAGGGTCTGCTCCAGGTCGAGCGAACCGATCACGTTGCGCAGCGTCGTGACGGTGAGCTGTTCGATGCCCTGGATGTAGTTGGCGATCTCGTAGACGGCCGCCTTGGGGTCGGTCGGCTGGAAGTAGATGACGGTGTCGATGTTCACGACCAGGTTGTCCGACGTGATCACAGGCTGCGGCGGGAACGACACCACCTGCTCGCGCAGGTCGACGTTGGCCCGGGGCTTGTCCACGAACGGGACCAGGAAGTGCAGCCCCGGCTCGAGCGTCCGGGAGTATCGCCCGAGCCGCTCCACGATGATCGCCGACGCCTGCGGGACGATCCTGATCGTCCGGACCACGGTCGAGATCACCAGGATGACGGCGAGCAGGAGAACGACGAGAAGGACGATGTTGGCTGGATCCATGGCTCAGGACTCCGCTCGGTCCGAAAGGTTCTCGCCGCCCGGCAGGGCGGCGGAGTCACGCCGCGGCTCGCGCCGCCCTCCGGGCGGCGAGTCGGGCCTCGCGTCGGGGAGCGTGCCGGGAGGGGGCAGCGCGGGGCCGGGAGGGGACAGCGCGGGGCCGGGAGGCGGCAGCGCGGGGCCGGGCCCGGACTCGAGCGGCTCGACGGCCTCGTGCCGCGACGGCGACACCACGGCGGTGGCCCCCTCGATCCGGGTCACGACCACCAGACTGCCGGTCTCCAGGACCGCGCCGGGGCGGTCCGCCCGCGCCGTCCAGATCTCACCGGCGAGCTTGACCTCGCCCTCCGCCGAGGACACCTGTCGCGTCACCACGGCCTGCCGCCCCACCAGGGCCGCCACGCCGGTGGCCGGGCCGGGCCCGAGCCGCCCCGAGTACCGCAGCAGCGGCGGCCGGACGACGGCCATCAACAGCCCGGTGCTGGCCGCGAAAGCCAGTACGGACAGCGTCGCGCTGCTGGTGACGCCCGCGACGACCGCCGCCACCAGGGCTCCCCCGGCCACCATCGCGAACACCAGGCTCAGGGTGAGGATCTCGACCACGCCGGCCGCGAGGGCCAGGGCCAACCAGAGCAGCCACTGCGCCTGCATGCCAGGCCACCTTCTCCCACCTCCGCGGGGCGGCCTCGCGCCGCCTCAGCGCTGACGCAGCTGGGCGGTCCAGCGGTTCCCGATCCGGCGGACCTCCAGCGGCACCTCGAACGTTTCGGACAAATTGTCGTCCGTCAGGACGTCCTGCAGCACCCCGGAGGCGACCGTTCGCCCGGAGCGCAACAGCAACATGTGGGTGAAGCCGGGCGGAATCTCCTCCACGTGATGGGTCACCAGGACGAGTACGGGTGACCGGCGGTCGCCGGCGAGCTCGGCGAGATCGACGACCAGGGTCTCCCGGCCACCGAGGTCGAGCCCCGCCGCAGGCTCGTCGAGCAGCAGCAGCTCGGGGTCCGTCATCAGGGACCTGGCGAGCTGGACCCGCTTGCGCTCGCCCTCGCTCAAGGTGCCGAACGTCCGGTCGGCCAGGTGCGCCACCCCGAACGCCTTGAGCAGGTCACCGGATCGTCGCTCGTCCAGGTCCTCGTAGCGCTCCCGCCACCGGCCCGAGACGGCGAAGGCCGCGGTGAGGACGACGTCCGCGACCTTCTCGTGCGCGGGCAGGCTCTCCGCGAACACGGCGCTGGACAGGCCGATCCGCGGCCACAGCTCGAACACGTCGACCCGGCCCAGCTCCTCGCCCAGCACCGCCACCCGACCCCGGGTGGGGTGGATCCGTGCTCCCGCGATCTGCAGCAAGGTGGTCTTGCCCGCACCGTTGGGGCCCAGCACGACCCAGCGCTCCCCCTCCGCGACACGCCAGGTCACCTCGTCGAGCAGCACCGAGCCACCGCGGACGACCGTCACCCCGTCGAGGTCGAGCACGTCACCCATAGGGCGACCCTATGGCACCCGAAGTTTCGGAGCGGCATCTACTCTGATGCGTGTGCTGGAGCTGCCACGGTCGGTGCGACTGGCGGCCTGGGGTACCGCCGTCCTCGGCGGCCAGGCCACCGTTGACGCCGCCGTGCGCGCGGTCACCCTGGACGACGAGCCGCACACCGTCCGCTCCGACGACGGGCAACTGGCCCTGGGGCCGGCTGCCGGCCTGGCCGACGTCCTGGGCCGCCTCGTCGAGCTCGGCGTGCCCGGGTTGCGGGTCGTGCTGCCCGCCCCCGGTGACCTCGCCGGCCTGCCCGGTCCGCCGCGGCTCAACGTCGCGGCACTGGCGGCCGGCGAGTGCGTGCTCACCGAGCCGGTCGTCCAGGGGTGGGCCGCCGAGTTCGCCTCCCCGCTGGGCCTGGTCCCGCTGGTGTCCGCGTTCGGCTCCCGATGGGAGCCCGGTGCGATGGTGGAGTGGGAGGTCCACTCGGCGAACCCGCCCCGGGCGGGGGCCGTCGGAAGCCTCGCCGAGGCCGAGCGCGGGCTACGGGAGGCGCTGCTGACCGCGACCGAGGCG
>DATDMG010000237.1:0-2372 GCA_036518955.1 Kineosporiaceae bacterium
CGCCACGCCGCGCCAGGAGCGTCCATCGTGCCGATCACGGCCAATTGCGCCACGATCCGGGGCACGGTCTCCGGCTCGGCCTCCCGGATCGCCACCGCGGTGGCGGCCCGTAGCGAGGGCTTCGGCCCGTCCTTCCCACCCCGCTTAGCGATCTTGCGTCGCTTCCGGCGCACGGCGTTGATCGCCTTCGCTGCCGGGGTGCGCGCCATGCTCTGCTCCTGAGGCTCGTTCTGGTGGTGCTGGTGTCGACGGTCGTGGTGGTCTGGTGCTGGTCATCACGGCCCGCCCCGTCTCCAGCGGTACCTCACCGGTCGCGTTGGCGACTCTCGCCAGCTGATTGATGTTGTTCGCGGTGGCGCCGACGATGCGGCGCACCGCCATCAGCTCGGTCGCCCAGGCCGACCGCTCCGGCGCGCTCATCCGGAACGCGAACTCCCCCCGACCCGGCGCCGACTCCGTGCGCACCGGGCCGTGCAGCGCCACCTCCGCCACGAACGACGTGACCTCCCAGCCGGCGGCCGCCGCCCGCGCGGTCACCGTCGCCAGCTCCTCGTCGGTGTACCGCACGTTCAGCATCGCCCGCCGCCCGCCCTCCACGCGCCGGCGACGCCGGCCCGCCGCCGGACCGCGTGGAGCCGGCGGCACCTCCGCCGGCCCATCCGCAGCCGCGTTCGCAGGCGCATCCGCCTGCGGCGACGGGACGGGCTCAGCGGCGGTCACGCCCGAAGCGTGCCGGAGCACAAACGTCCTGCTCAAGGCTGACAGGCGGATCCGCTATGCGGATCCAATAGCTTGCTCCGTGAAACGGGCATTTGATCAAGGCAAGCCCGGATTCGTTGCATGTCAGCAAGTTTCACAGCCCGGGGGTGCGGCCGCGCCGGGGGCGGCCAGGGCGCCGGTCCGCCGGCGGTGGTGTTGAGCGACAGGTTCTCGTCCTGCGCGACGACAAGTTCGTGTCAGGGCAACGACAGGTTGTTGTCCGCGGCGGCGTCACGTTGTTGTCACCCCGGGGCTACTCGGCCGGTTCCTGGGGGTGGCGAGCCGGCTCCCGTTCAGCCCGTGAGGCGTGACAAGATCTTGTCGCTCAACATGAAGGTGGCCGGCGTCCGGGTGAACCTGGCCAGCCGGTCACGGCAGGCAGACCGCAGGGGCTCCGCCCCCGCACCCCCGGCCCTCGCTCGGAGATCAGGGTCAACCCACCCCCGGTGATCTCCACTCGTCGGGCACCGCAGGCAGCCACACCGCACCCTCCCGGGGCAAGCCGGAGAGCATGGCTTGCCCCGGGAGGCCACGGCGCGGCAGGGGCAGAGCCTGCCCGACGCGAGGAGATCACCTCCCCTGGAGGTCGCCGCGGCGCGCGCCGCGGGCGGGGTACGGGTGTGACAGAACGGCACGGAACACACGATGCTTGGCGCACTGCACAAGTGGTGCAGGACGGCAGGAAAGGGGATGTGGTGGCACGCCGGACAGGGAAGCCGGACAGGGAGACGTCGACCGCGATTGCCGCGCTGATCGAGCGGCGCACGGCCACGCTGCACGCGCTGGTGGGTGCGGTGGGCGAGCTGGAGGACGCGCGGGCGGCCCGCCAGGAGGCGGAAGACCACGAGCGCAGCGTCTACGCGGCGGCGCTGGAAGCGCAGGAGCGGGCGGTGGCCGATGGGTGGACGGCGGCCGAGCTGCGGGATGTGGGCCTGTACGTGGGGTCGCCGGTCACCCGTCGACGGCGCCGCGGGTCCGGCGGTGTGCAGACCGATCCGGCGGGCGACTCGATGGGTACTGCCGCGGCCGGTGCCGGGCAGGACGCGGCCGGTGATGCGGGGACTCCGGTCGCGGATGGCGCAGACGCTCCCGCGGACGACCGGACGACTGGTGACGGGTCCGGTCCCCTTGAGGCGGTGGGGTTGTCGGGTCGGCCGGTACCGATCGGCTGACCGGGAAGGCGCCCGGATGCGGGTGCTGGAACGCACAGCGGAGGGGCGAGAGCTGATGCTCTCGCCCCTCCGCTTGTGGCGCCGGGACGCTTCTCGGACGGCTCCGACGGGCACGTCAGGTGTGTCGGGTACCTCTGGGCGGTGGCCTCTTACTCCTTCCGTTAGAGAGCTATTGTGGCCTGTTTAGAAGGGGGTCTGGTGCGGTGCCTGGTTCGTGTTGGTCGGTGGTAGCGGGGTCGGTGGTGTCGGGCGGGCGCTGGCCCACCGTCAGGGCGGCGCGGGCCTGGTCCTTGTCGATGCCGGTGCGCTTGCTGATCTGTGTCACGCTCAGCCGGAAGGCGGCCAGTTGCGCCACCACCCCGGCTCGTTCGCTGCTCCTGAACGCGCGGTTCGCTGCTCGTTCTCGTCGAGCTGGGTCAGCAACCGTTCGACCTGGGCGGC
>DATDMG010000238.1:0-4138 GCA_036518955.1 Kineosporiaceae bacterium
GCTGGGATCCGCGAGCCGCCTGGGACGTCCCACGTTCTGGTACGGGACCGCCCTGACGATGTCGGGGCGCGGATTAAGTCCTTCCCCAGGTGCAGTCAACGCCGGGTCAACTGTGCCCGGGGGTGGCATTTCCTGCCCACCGGTGTAAGCCAGATCACAGACCCGCCGTGAGGGCTCGTGATTCTATTTAGGGTTGCCTATCCTCAGCCGTGTTGCGGGTGCGCGCCCCGAAGGCGCGCTTGCTGGTTCAGGCCGTCGCGAGCCGGCGGGACAGCGCCTGCAACCCGGCGGCCGCGAGCACCACTCCCTCGTCGGTCAGCACGAGATCGGCCTCAGGGATCAGCGCGACCCGGTCCTCGGGGGTCGCGCCGCGCCGCGGAGTCGCCAGCAGCGGGGCCCGGGGGAACTGTCGCCGGACGGCGCGAAGGGCGTCGCGATTCGCCTCGCTGACCCAGACGAGGTCCGGGTCGAGATCGAGATTCGCCAGCGCCTCGGCCAGTGGCAGCTCGATGACGCGGACGTCGTCGAGGAGTTCCCCGAGCGTCGGCTGGGCCGAGAAGGCCCTGGTCACGTGCAGAACCATCACCGTCATGGGCCAACAAAAGCCCTCCGTCATGCGACGGCGATCGGTAATGCCTGGGAACATGCTGGAATAGCCGGTGCGGCGGGGTGGAGGCGTCCTAGGACCGCGGGTACAGCACGTCGTCCGCGTCCACGATCCGGTACGCGTACCCCTGCTCGGCGAGGAACCGCTGCCGGTGGGCGGCGTAGTCCTGGTCGAGGGTGTCGCGGGCGACGACGGCGTAGAACCGGGCCGCCCGGCCGTCCGCCTTGGGCCGCAGCACCCGGCCCAGTCGCTGGGCCTCCTCCTGCCGGGATCCGAAGGAACCGGATACCTGGATCGCGACGCTCGCCTCGGGCAGGTCGATCGAGAAGTTCGCGACCTTGCTGACGACGAGCGTGGAGATCTCCCCGTTCCGGAACGCGTCGAAGAGCCGCTGCCGCTCGTTGACCGTGGTCTCCCCCTTGAGCACCGGTGCGTCCAGCCGCTCGCCGATGTCGTCGAGCTGGTCCAGGTACTGGCCGATGATCAGTGTCGGCTCCCCGGCGTGCTGGCGCACCAGCGCCTCGACGACCTTCGTCTTCTGCTCCGAGGTGGAGCAGAGCCGGTACCGCTCCTCCGGCTCGGCGGTGGCGTAGAGGAGCCGGTCGTGATCCGGCAGCGTGACCCGGACCTCGACGCAGTCCGCGGGCGCGATGTACCCCTGCGCCTCGATGTCCTTCCAGGGCGCGTCGTAGCGCTTCGGCCCGATCAGTGAGAAGACGTCGCCCTCGCGCCCGTCCTCCCGCACCAGCGTGGCGGTGAGACCGAGCCGACGCCGGGCCTGCAGGTCCGCCGTCATCCGGAAGATCGGCGCGGGCAGCAGATGGACCTCGTCGTAGACGACCAGCCCCCAGTCCCGGGCGTCGAACAGCTCGAGGTGGCTGTAGGAACCCCGGCGCTTGGTCGTCATCACCTGATAGGTGGCGATCGTGACCGGCCGGATCTCCTTGCGTGACCCGGAGTACTCGCCGATCTCGTGCTCGGTGAGGCTGGTGCGGCGCAACAGCTCGTCGCGCCACTGCCGGGCCGACACCGTGTTCGTCACCAGGACCAAGGTCGTCGCGCGGGCCCGCGCCATCGCCGCGGCCCCGACGATCGTCTTGCCCGCGCCGCAGGGCAGCACGACGACGCCGGACCCGCCGTGCCAGAACCCTTCCACCGCCTGCCGCTGGTAGTCCCGCAGCGACCAGCCGTCCTCGGCGAGGTCGATCGGGTGCGCCTCGCCGTCCACGTAGCCGGCGAGGTCCTCCGCCGGCCAGCCGAGCTTCAGCAGCACCTGCTTGAGGTGGCCTCGTTCGCTGGGGTGGACGGCGACCTGCTCGCGGTCGATCCGTGGTCCGACGAGCGGCACCACCTTCTTGCTGCGCAGCACCTCCTCGAGCACCGGTACGTCGAGGGCGTGCAGCACCAGGCCGTGGGTCGGGTCCTTGAGCAGTTGCAGCCGGCCGTACCGGGCCATCGTCTCCGCGACGTCGACGAGCAGGGCGTGCGGGACCGGGTAGCGGGAGTGCTCCAGCAGGACGTCGACGACCTGCTCGGCGTCGTGACCGGCGGCCCGCGCGTTCCACAGCCCGAGCGGGGTGAGCCGGTAGGTGTGCACGTGTTCGGGGGCCCGCTCCAGCTCCGCGAAGGGCGCGATGGCCTGCCGGCACGCGTCGGCGGTGGGGTGGTCGACCTCCAGCAGCAGGGTCTTGTCGCTCTGGACGATCAGGGGTCCGTCGGTCACCCGACCAAGTGTGCCCCAGCCCCGCAGGCCGGTGCGGTCGCCAGGATCGGACCGGGGTCGGCGGCCGGTCAGCAGCCCGCCGCCATCGACGGCCCCTCGGCCGGCGCCACCCCGGTGACCCGGTGGACCGAGAACGTGCGCACCTCACCGGCGACCCGGTCGAAGGCGGTCACCCGCCCGGCCTCCACGGACACCGGGTCGACGAGGGTGCGGGCGGGACTGCCGGTGGCGTCGACGTACCCGATCCACAGCGGACGGCGGACCGCCACGGCGTCCCGCAGCACGGCGATGACGCCGACCGGGTCCAGGTGCTCCAGGGGAGGTGGCGGGCTGCCGCCGGCGCCGACGCGGTCCAGTTCCCGCGATTGCCGGGTGCGGGCGGCCTCGGTCCCGCGCAGCGCCTCCACCGCCGAGCGCAGCACCTCGTCCGGCGGGGTCGGCGGCGGGCCGCCGACCGGCCGTGGGCGGGGTCGCGCCGGCGCCCGGTGCGCTGCCGGGCGGTGCAGCAGCAGGTCGCCGTCCGGGCTCTCCGCGACCGGTGCCAGGCCGATGGCCCGCAGCGTCTCCAGGACGGCGGCCGGGGGAGCCTGCGCTGCGAGCACCGTCGGCGCGAGCCGGCGCAGTCGCAGCGGCGCTGCCCGGCGGTCCGCGAGCACCTCGGCGAGCAGGGCCTCGTCGTCCGCGCGCAGGTACGCCTGCGCGGAGCCGACCCGTACCCGGCCGTGCCGCCGAGCGGTGTCCTGGACCAGGTACGCCAGGGGCTGCGGCACCGGGGTGCGGGAGTGGGCGGCGAGCAGGGCAAGGATGTCGTCGCCCGACGTCCCGGCGTCCAGGGCACGGCGCACCGTCGCCGGCCCGAACCGGTACACGGTCGCACCGCCGCGGCTCTCCACGTCGGCCAGCAGCGCCATCGACCGGGCCAGGCCGGGCTCGAGCGGACCGGGTGCGATCGCGGTGAGGTCCGCCTGCAGCAGGACGTGATCGACCGGCGGCGGGAGTGCGGCGTCCAGGGCGTCGGCGGCCGCGGCGCCCGGATCCCCGGCCGTGCCGCCTCCGCCGGCCGGGAGCAGGGGGAGTGCGGTGGGGGCCGGCGCGCCGGCTCCGGTCACCCCCAGCCACGCGGCTTCGACGAGCGCCCACCGGACGAGGGCGTCGCGGGCGCGACCCGCCAGCCGCGGCGACGTCCAGTCGAGGAGCGCGACGAGGGACTCGGGGTCGACGGCGGCGCCCGGGTGCTCGGCGACCTTCGCGAGCACCCAGCGCCGGACCGAGGGCGCGGCAGCCCGGTCCAGGTCGCCGCCGAGGCAGGTGCGGACGGCGCCCCGGGCGTCCTTGGTGCCGACGAGCGCCGGGCAGCGGGTCGTCTCCAGCCACGGCTGGCACAAGGCCGACCACCGCTGCCCGGTGGTCCCGGCGGACCAGACGTCGTAGCCGGGCGTCGGCGTCCAACGGGGTTCGAGCTCGCCGTCGTCCGCGATCAGGCCGGCGATACCGGCGAGCTCCACCACCCGGGCGGCCGTGGCGTCGTCCACCGCCAGGGCGAGCGCGGTCCGGCGCAGCTCGCGAACCCCCAGGCCGCCGGAGCGCAGCACCGGCGGAGGAGTGTCGCCCCACAGCTCGCCCAGCCGCTCGACGAGCCGGACCGCCTCCGCGGCCGCCCCGGCGGCCGTCGTGGCCACGGTGCGGGCCGGGCGTGGCGTGGTGACCAGCTCCGGGGCGGTGACGTCGGGGCGGCGGTGGACCCGGCCGCCCCGCAGCGCCAGGCCGATCTCCCGGGGCAGCACGACATGACCGGGGTCCGCGACGCC
>DATDMG010000239.1:0-11644 GCA_036518955.1 Kineosporiaceae bacterium
CGCGACATGGTTGACCCATCAGGAGCGGGCAGTGGTCAAGGGGTCGGACGTCGTACCAGTCGCCGCCGACCCGCTTGCCACCTGATGTCACGTAGCGGGCCGCTGCGGACGCCGGCCAGTCTGGATGCCGGGGAGAGAAGCCGCACGATGTCGCCGATCCGCCGGTCGCGGATCACCCGCGGCTGTGTCGTCGACGCGGTGAGCTGAGCTGGAAGGTGAGCTTCCGCACCTTGGTGACTGATCACGGCCTGCTCGATCGCCAGATTGGCAGCGGAGAGTGATGGTATGACAGCAGTAAGCTAGCATCCCTGGCGACAATGTGGATAGCTCGACGGACAGGTGACGTCGGCCCGGTCGGTGAAACGCGAACCTCAACTCCCCGATGCCGGGCCGGCCTGATCACCGGGGGAGCTGATCGTGTGCGAGCCGTGCGAGCGAGAACGCCGATGCGCCGTGGGTGGCTCCCGGGAGTGGGCTCTCGGCCCTCAAGCGGTCGTGATGGCCCGCTGGACCATGGCTGGGTCCGGATTGACGTGGGCCGTCCCTCGGATGACGACCGTGGGAACCGTCTCGCAGCCATCGGCCGCCGCACGTACCCGGGCGGCGCCGTCAGGGTCGGCCCAGATGTTCACCCAGTGTGCGCGGCGGGCACGGCGACCGAGCCGCCCGCGCAGGCGCAAGCAGTACTGGCAGCCGGGACGCCAGTAGATGATCGGCATGCCGTCCGCGGCGGCCCGTTCGCCGGCTTCGGCCGCGGTGACCGAGGTGGGGAACGGAAGCGGCGAGAACGCGACGCTGTAGGCGACGGCGAGGATCGCCAGGAAGATGCCCGTGCCACCGCGCCCGGACATGACGGACAGCACCGCGAGCACCCCGAAGCCGATGAACCCCACGCCCGCCCACTGCCAACTGCGCCTCATCAACATCCCCGCCTCGTCGTCGATGGCGTGGTCATCCTCGCATGCGGCTACCTGAGCCTGTCCAGGACCCGGTCCACCCCCTCCGCGAACTGGGCATATCGGAGCCGACCGGCCCGGGCGTGCAAGGGTTTCGTGAATACCACCGGGGCTGGGTGTTTGGATGTCGTGAAGATTCTTGCGCCCAGCGGGTCGGAGGGGCGCCACTGGTTGCGTGCGATCAACCCCGGAGCGGCCCACCGATCCCGATCACCCGGTCCTGGGCATCCCGGACCGAGGTGCTGAGCTCGGGATGCCGATCCTCCCCCGGGTGGGGGAGCACGCCGGCTTCACGGTGGCCCGGCTCGCACTCATGGTGGCGGCGGGCGTCGGTCTCGACCGCCTGCTGAGCCTGTCCCAGGACCGGGCGTGGGCCGTGCTGGCGGTGATCACCGTGCTGGCCCTGGTGCCGGCCGCCCGGATCTCACCGGCGCTGGCCGGTGCCGGGACGACGTGGCTGTTGGGCACCGGGTTCGTCACCAACCGCTTCGGAGAGCTGACTCTCACCGACAGCGACCTCGGCCACCTGGCCCTGATGACCCTCACCGCGATCGTCGCGGTCCTCGTCAGCCGCTGGACCGCGGCGAATCGTTGACACGGATGTTGACAAAGAGAGGGATGTGGATGGCGGACGTCTGGTTCGTCCTGCTGACCGTGGCGCTGTTCGCCCTGATCGGTCTGGTGGCCAGGGGGGTCGAGCGGCTGTGAGCGGGCGCGGTGGCCCGGTGGCGCCCGCCGGACGGAGAGCATCGTGAGTTGGGAGAACGCGGTCGGCCTGGTGGTGTCGGTACTCCTCACCGGCTACCTGGTGGTGGCCCTGGTGAAACCGGAGAAGTTCTGATGTCCGACACGTCTGCCGGGCTGTTGTTCTTCGCCAGCCTGGCGCTCGCGCTGGCCGCCGTCCACCGCCGGTTCGGGGACTACCTGGCCAGGGTGTACGCAGCAGGCGAGCACTGGCGGGTCGAGCGGGTGATCTACCGGCTCGGGGGCATCGATCCGGACGCCGACCAGCGCTGGCCGGTCTACCTGCGCAGCGTGCTGGCGTTCTCGGTGGTTTCGGTGCTGCTGCTGTACGCGCTGGAGCGGTTCCAGTCCCACCTCCCGCTGTCGCTGGGCTTCGCCGGAGTGGACCCGGCACTGGCCTGGAACACCGCCGCGAGCTTCGTGACGAACACGAACTGGCAGAACTACAGCGGCGAGTCCACGATGGGCAACCTGACCCAGATGGCCGGGCTGGCGGTGCAGAACTTCGCCTCCGCGGCCGTGGGCATCGTGGTGGCCGTGGCCCTCGTCCGCGGCTTCGCCCGTTCGGCGACCGAGCGGATCGGGAACTTCTGGGTCGACCTGATCCGCACCTGCGTGCGGATCCTGCTGCCGCTGAGCGTCGTCGCCGCGGTCGTCCTGATCATCGCAGGTGCGGTGCAGAGCCTGCACGGCTTCACCGACGTGACCACGCTGGCCGGCGGGCACCAGTCGATCCCCGGCGGCCCGGTGGCCAGCCAGGAGGCCGTCAAGGAACTCGGCACCAACGGCGGCGGATTCTTCAACGCCAACTCCTCCCATCCGTTCGAGAACCCCACCAGCTGGACGAACTGGCTGGAGATCTTCCTGCTGCTGGTGATCCCGTTCAGCCTGCCCCGGACCTTCGGCGCCCTGGTCGGCGACGCTCGACAGGGGTACGCCGTCGTCGCGGTCATGCTGATCTTCTGGGTCGGGTCGGTCGCCGCGATCTGGACGGCGGAGACGCACTCCCACCCGGCGGCCGTCACCGCGGCGGGCGCGGCGATGGAGGGCAAGGAGGTCCGGTTCGGGATCCCGGACTCCACCGTCTTCGCGGCGTCCACCACGGTGACCTCGACCGGCGCGGTCGACTCCTTCCACGACAGCTACACCCCGCTCGGCGGCGGCACGGCACTGGCGAACATGATGACCGGCGAGGTCGCCCCCGGAGGTACCGGCTCCGGCCTGTACGGGATGCTCGTGCTCGCGGTGATCAGCGTGTTCGTCGGTGGCCTGATGGTCGGCCGGACGCCGGAGTACCTGCGCAAGAAGCTCGGCGCCCGGGAGATGAAGCTCGCCAGCCTCTACATCCTCACCACTCCCGCCGCCGTGCTGGTCTTCGCCGCGGCCTCGTCGGTGATGTCGGGGCCGCTGACGGCACGGACCAACGACGGCCCGCACGGTCTTACCGAGATCCTCTACGCGTACACCTCGATGGGCAACAACAACGGCAGCGCGTTCGCCGGCCTGTCCACGAACACGCTCTGGTACAACACGACCGGCGGGATCGTCATGGTGCTGGCCCGGTTCATCCCGATGGTCTTCGTGCTGGCCCTGGCCGGGAGCCTGGCCAAGCAGAAGCTGGTCCCGATCACCGAGGGCACCCTCCCCACGCATCGCCCGCTGTTCGTCGGGCTGCTGACCGGAGTGGTCGTGATCCTGGTCGCCCTGACCTACTTCCCGGCCGTCGCGCTCGGCCCGCTGGCGGAGGGACTGCGGTGACCGTCACGCTGACGCCGGAGAGCCCGGGCGGTACCCCCACGTCGGGCGGTCAGGGACCGACCCGGGTCGGCGGTGGGCTGTTGGAGCCGGCGATGCTGGTCAGGAGCCTGCCGGACGCGCTGCGCAAGCTGAACCCGGTCACCCTGGCGCGCAACCCGGTGATGCTCGTGGTCGAGGTCGGCTCGGTGCTGACGACGGTGTTCGCGCCGGCGGCGCCGTCGGTGTTCGGGTGGGCGGTCACCGCCTGGCTCTGGCTCACCGTGGTGTTCGCCAACCTCGCCGAGGCCGTCGCGGAAGGGCGCGGCAAGGCCCAGGCGGCCACCCTGCGCGCCACCCGCACCCGGACCACCGCCCGCCGCCTGGTGGGCTGGTCGCCGGACGCCGCCGACACCGCGCCGCGCGAGGAGCCGGTGCCGGCCACCCAACTGCGCCTCGGGGACGTGGTCGTGGTGGAGGCCGGTGAGGTCATCCCCGGGGACGGGGACGTCGTCGAAGGTGTCGCCAGCGTCGACGAGTCAGCGATCACCGGCGAGTCCGCGCCGGTGATCCGGGAATCCGGCGGGGACCGCTGCGCCGTCACCGGCGGGACGAAGGTGCTGTCCGACCGGATCGTCGTCCGGATCACCTCGCGGCCCGGTGAGACGTTCATCGACCGCATGATCGCGCTGGTGGAGGGCGCCGCCCGGCAGAAGACGCCGAACGAGATCGCCCTGAACATCCTGCTGGCCAGCCTGACGATCGTCTTCCTGCTCGCGGTGGTGACGTTGCAGCCGTTCGCCGTCTACTCCGGCGCGGAGCAGTCGATGGTGACCCTGGTGGCGCTGCTGGTCTGTCTCATCCCCACCACCATCGGGGCGCTGCTGTCGGCGATCGGCATCGCCGGGATGGACCGGCTGGTGCAGCGCAACGTCCTGGCGATGTCCGGTCGTGCCGTCGAGGCCGCGGGAGACGTCAACACCCTGCTGCTGGACAAGACCGGCACCATCACGCTGGGAAACCGGCAGGCCACTGCCTTCCTCACCGTGCCCGGCGTCACCGAGGCCCAGCTGGCGGACGCCGCCCAGCTCGCCAGTCTTGCCGACGAGACCCCCGAGGGCCGCTCCGTCGTCGTCCTGGCCGAGCAGCGGTACGGGCTGCGCGAGCGCGCCGCGGGCGAACTGCCGCACGCGAGGTTCGTGCCGTTCACCGCGCAGACCCGGATGAGCGGGGTGGACCTGACCGGCGCCGACGGCGGCGTGCCGCGGTGCCTGCGCAAGGGTGCGGCGTCCGCCGTGACGGCCTGGGTCCGCGAGCACGGCGGCGTGGTGCCGCCCGACGTCGGCCGGATCGTCGAGGGGATCTCGGCCTCCGGCGGCACACCCCTGGTGGTCGCCGAGACCGGGCCCCAGGGCGCTCGGGTGTGGGGCGTCATCCAGCTCAAGGACATCGTCAAGGCGGGCATCCGGGAGCGGTTCGAGGAGATGCGCGCGATGGGCATCCGGACCATCATGATCACGGGTGACAACCCGTTGACGGCGAAGGCGATCGCCGACGAGGCCGGGGTCGACGACGTCCTCGCCGAGGCCACCCCCGAGGACAAGATGGAGCTGATCAAGAAGGAGCAGGCCGGCGGCAAGCTGGTCGCGATGACCGGCGACGGCACCAACGACGCTCCCGCCCTGGCCCAGGCGGACGTCGGGGTGGCGATGAACACCGGGACCTCGGCCGCGAAGGAGGCCGGGAACATGGTCGACCTGGACTCCGATCCAACGAAGCTGATTGAAATAGTCGAGATTGGGAAGCAGCTGCTGATCACGCGCGGCGCGCTGACCACCTTCTCGATCGCCAACGACGTCGCGAAGTACTTCGCGATCATCCCGGCGATGTTCGTGAGCGTCTACCCGGGCCTAGACAAGATCAAGATCATGCGGCTGCGCTCGCCGGACTCGGCCATCCTGTCCGCGGTCATCTTCAACGCTCTGATCATCGTGGCGCTGATCCCGCTGGCACTGCGCGGGGTCCGGTACCGACCCTCGTCCGCGTCCGCACTGCTGCGCCGTAACCTCGCGATCTACGGCGTCGGCGGTCTGATCCTGCCGTTCCTCGGGATCAAGGCCATCGATCTGATCATCCAGTTCATCCCCGGGATCCGCTGAAAGGGCGCCGGACATGACCACCGAAGCCACGCTGCCGTCGGCCGGGTCGCAGGTCCCGGATCGGCCGCAGGCCGTCCGCGGCACCTGGCGGCAGTACCTGGCCGCACTGCGGGTCCTGCTCGTGCTGACCGCCCTGGTCGGGCTGGTCTACCCGCTCGCGATCACCGCGATCGCCCAGCTCCCGGGACTGCACGACCGGGCCGAGGGCAGCCTGGTGCGCAACGCCTCCGGGCAGGTGGTGGGGAGCCGGCTGATCGGCCAGGGGTTCCTGGACGCCCAGGGCAACCCGCTGCGGCAGTGGTTCCAGCCGCGCCCCTCGGCCGCCGGGAAGAGCGGCTGGGACGGTACCTCCTCCGGGGCCTCGAACCTCGGGCCGACCAACCCGGACCTGGTCAAGGCCATCACCGACCGGAGGGGCGCGATCGCCGCCTTCGACTCCGTCCCCGGGCACCCGGTGGCACCGGCGCAGGTCCCGCCGGACGCCGTCACGACGTCCGCCTCGGGGCTGGACCCGGACATCAGCCCGGCCTATGCCGGTGAGCAGGCCTACCGGGTGGCCGCCGCCCGCTCCCTGGCCGCCGCTCGCGTCCTGGCGCTGGTGGACGCGCACACCCGGGGCCGGTTCCTCGGGGTCGTCGGGGAGCCGGCCGTCAATGTGCTGGAGCTCAACCTCGCGCTGGAGAAGCTGACGCCATGACCGAGGTGGCCCGAGCTGCCGAGCCCACCACCGGTGCGGCCGTCGAACGGCGCCGGGGCCGGTTGAAGGTGTACCTCGGCGCGGCGCCGGGCGTCGGCAAGACCTTCACGATGCTGGACGAGGGTCGGCGACGGCGGGAGCGCGGCACCGACGTCGTGATCGGGATCGTGGAGACGCACGGGCGGGCCAGGACCGCCGCCCAGGTCGGCGATCTCGAGGTGCTGCCGCGCCGGGTGATGGAGCACCGCGGCGCGCAGTTCACCGAGCTGGACGTCGACGCGGTGCTGGCCCGTCGCCCGCAGGTGGCCCTGGTGGACGAGTTGGCGCACACCAACGTCCCCGGCAGTCGCCATGCCAAGCGCTACCAGGACGTCCAGGAACTGCTCGCCGCCGGGATCGACGTGATCACGACGGTGAACGTGCAGCACCTGGAATCCCTGAACGACGTCGTGCTGCGGATCACCCGCGTCCGGCAGCGGGAGACCGTGCCGGACGCCGTCGTCCGCGCCGCGGACCAGATCGAGCTGGCCGACATGAGCCCCCAGGCCTTGCGGCGTCGCCTCGCGCACGGGAACGTCTACCCGGCGGAGAAGGTCGACGCCGCGCTGGCGAACTACTTCCGGCTCGGCAACCTGACCGCGCTGCGCGAGCTGGCGCTGCTGTGGTTGGCCGACCGGGTCGACGAGGGTCTGCAGGCCTATCGGGCCGAGCACGGGATCCAGGACACCTGGGAGGCGCGTGAGCGCGTCGTGGTGGCCCTGCCGGGGGGTCCGGAGGGGGAGGCGCTGATCCGCCGGGCGGCCCGGATCGCGGCCCGCACCGGGAGCGCGCTGCTCGCCGTCCACGTGGCCCGCTCCGACGGCCTGGCGCACACCGACGCCGCCGGACTGGCGGTGCAGCGGCAGCTGGTGGAATCCCTGGGGGGCAGCTACCACCAGCTCCTGGGTGACGACGTCGCCACCAGCGTCCTGGAGTTCGCGCGGGCGGAGAACGCCACCCAGGTGGTCGTCGGCGCGAGTCGGCACTCGCTGCTCTACTCGTTGATCAACGGTAGTACCACGCACGACGTGATCCGGCTCTCCGGACCGATCGACGTCCACGTGGTCACCCACGAGCACGCCGCCAGCGGGCAGTCCCTGCCCCGGCCGCGCGGCAGCCTCAGCCCCCACCGACGCCTGCTCGGGCTGGGGGTCGCCGCGGCGGGACTGCCGCTGCTGACCCTGGCCCTGTTCGCCGCGGACGGCGCCCTCAACCTGGCCAGCGACCTGCTCGCCTACCTGTTGCTGGTGCTCGTCGTCGCCCTGGTCGGCGGCCTGGTGCCGGCGCTGGTCGCGGCCGTCGCGGCGTCCCTGCTGCTCAACTACTACTTCACCGCACCGGTGGGAACGTTCACGATCGCCGAACCGAACAACCTGATCGCCCTGATCGCGTTCGTCACCGCGGCCGGGTTGGTCAGCGTCGTGGTCGATCTGGCCGCCCGACGGGCCGGCCAGGCCGCGCGGGCCACCGGGGAGGCACAGCTGCTGGCCACCCTGGCCGGCACCGCGCTGCGTGCGCACGATGCGCTCCCCGCCCTGCTCGAGCAGGTGCGGGAGGCCTTCGGGCTGACCGGCGTCACCCTCCTGGAGAGCCCGTCGGACGCCGGCCCGCCGGGGCGTGCCCCGACGCCGGGGCGTCCTGGCGTCGCGGCGAACCAGCAGTGGCGGACCGTCGCGTCGGCCGGTGAGGTCACCTGCCGCGACCCGCAGCAGGCGGCCGACGTGCTGCCCGCCGGTGACGACCTGGTCCTGACGGTCACCGGCCGCTCCCTCACCGGCGCCGACCGACGGGTGCTGGTCGCCGTCGCCTCCCAGGCAGGCACGGTCCTGGAGCAGCAGCGGCTCGCGGAGCAGGCGGCGGCAGCCCGCCCGGCCGTCGAGGCCGACCGGCTGCGTGCCTCCCTGCTGGCCGCGGTCAGCCATGACCTGCGCACCCCGCTGGCGACCGCCAAGGCGGCCGTCACCAGCCTGCGCACCCCCAACGTCTCCCTCACCAGGACCGACACCGAGTCCTTGCTGGAGGCGGCCGAGGCCGCTCTGGACCGGCTCACCGGTCTGGTCGCCGACCTGCTGGACATGAGCAGACTGCAGGCAGGCGCCGTCGCGGTGATGCCGCGCCGGATCGCGCTGGACGAGTTGGTGCCCATCGTCCTGGACCGGCTGGGGGTCGCCCCGGACGCCGTCACGGTCGCCGTCCCCGATCACCTCCCCGAGGTCTCCACGGACGCCGTCCTGCTCGAGCGGGCGCTGGCGAACCTGGTCACCAACGCCCTGCGCTACTCGCCACCCGGGACGCCTCCGATGATCACAGCCAGCCTGCTGGAGACCGCCGACGTCCCGCCCCAGGTCGAGCTGAGGGTGATCGATCACGGGCCGGGCATCCCGGTGGAGGAGCGGGAGTGCGCCTTCGTGCCGTTCCAGCGGCTCGGTGACCGGGACAACACCGTCGGGGTCGGGCTCGGCCTGGCGGTGGCCCGTGGCCTCACCGAGGCGCTGGGCGGCACGCTCGAACCGGAGGACACGCCCGGCGGCGGCCTGACGATGGTCATCCGGCTTCCGGCGGCCGCACCGCCGGTGACCGCGTCCGCGGACGACGCAGGCGCGGATCCGTCCCGACCCGCCGGTGACGCCCGCTCCTGCGAACCCGCCACCGAGCACCCGCGGACGGGCCCGACGTCCGTCGAGCGGGCGGCCGAGAGGTCCAGCAGATGAGCACCGTGCTGATCGTCGAGGACGAGCCCCACATCCTCAGCACGCTGGTGATCACCATCCGGGCCTCCGGCTGCGACGTCGTCACGGCAGGGACGGCCGCGGAAGCCCTGGCCGTCGCCCGGCGACACTCGCCGGATCTCGTGGTGCTCGACCTCGGCCTGCCGGACCGGGACGGGATCCACGTCATCACCCAGCTGCGCAGCTGGAGCGAGGTGCCGATCATCGTGCTGTCCGGCCGCTGCTGCAGCGACGACAAGGTGGCCGCTCTCGACGCGGGCGCCGACGACTACGTCACCAAACCCTTTGCGACCCAGGAGCTGCTGGCCCGCCTGCGTGCCGCCCGCCGCCGCGTGCGAGGTCAGGAGCGCACGCTGACGCTGAAGATCGGGGACCTGACGCTCGACCTGGCGGCCCGCACGGCCAGCTCCACCGACGGGGTCGACCAGCAGCTCACGCCGACCGAATGGGACGTGCTGGAGGTGCTGGCCCGCAACCCGGGCCGGCTGATCAGCCACGCGGAGCTCACCTCGCGCATCTGGGGCAAGGACCCCGCCGAGGCGCGGGAGTCCCTGCGGGCCTACCTCGCGCGGCTGCGCCGCAAGCTCGAACCGGACCCGGCGCGGCCTCGGCACCTGCTCACCGAACCCGGCATGGGGTACCGCTTCCAGCCCTGAGGCGGCCCGGCGCCCGGCCGAAGGACGAAGGGCTCACGAGCATGGCACCGACATCGCGCTAACGGTTTCCGCGCGTCCAATTGAGCTGAACCGAGACGGGGTCATGGTCGGAGAGCATCGCCGCCGACGAATCCAGGAATACGGCGTGCTCATTGCTGTACTTCACCGCATTCAGTGTAATGTTGTCGCCACTGCGGTAGAGGACCTTGTCGACCACCTCGCAGGTATCTGTGGGCTCCTGCGGGCACTTGAGATCCGGGCTGCCCTTGGCGGGAGCTCGGCCGTTCATCTTGAGCTGAACCCATGCGTCGGTGAGGCCGTTGTCCGCGGAGAACTCGGCGATGGCGTCGCCGACCCTCGTGTAGCGGCTGTTGGTGTCACCCATGACGACGACGGCGTGCCCCTTCGAGTGAGCCTGGATGTACTGAGTCAACTGGCGGAGGTTATCCGCGCGCGACTGCAGATCACCTTCGTTGATCCCGGCGTTCGTGTGCAGGTTGTAGAAATCCACATCCGCGCCGTCCGCCAAGGCCACTCGCATGAAGGTAAACCCTTTCGGGGTGAAGCAGTCGCCGGAGTCCATTTGGCAGGAGCCCCATTTCTGGCGATCCAGGTCCGTGAACGGGTGGCTCGACAGGGTGTTGAGGCCGCTGCCGAACCCGGCGCCGCCGCTCGTGGCCGTGCGGTAGGGATGAGAGTCGCCCTGGTAGAGGTTCTTGTGGTAGTTGAAGTCCTCCTGCACGTTGACGACGTCGTACTGCTTGAGCCGCTCACCGATCGCGATCGTGCTCGGGCCGCGCGGGGTCGTGGCCGAGTTTATTCTCGACGGCAATCCAGCAACGTTGTAGGTCAGGACGTTCAGGGTGCCGTTGCTGGCCTCGGTCGCGGCCTGGCTCGTGGCGATGCTTACCCCGAGGACGGCTGCCGTGGCGCACGTCACCACAGCCATGGCGGTCGTTCTGCGTGTCATTGTGACCCTACTTCCGTTGTTCGGTCGTTGCGGATGAAGAAGCCGTCCTGCGTTGTCGGCGAGATTCTGCCCCGTACCCGGCGGGGCACTCGGCTGCATTTCACGGCCGTGAATGCCCATGAGACTGTCGTCACGCCGAATCCGACCAGATCCAGGTGGGAGTCGATGTGGGCCAGTCTGCCCGCGATGACCAAGCGGGTGACATGCGTGGGCAACGTCATATGTCGGACACGTCAGCACCACGACGGCGGTGGCGGCGGCATGGCCAGGACCGCGACGCGACGGGAGTCAGCGGTCCACTCGGCCGCGCCCGGAGGCCTTGGCGGCAGACAGCCGGTCATCCGCCAACTCGACGGTCGCCACCACGTCGGTCGCCGGCCCCGTGGCGACGCCCGGGCTCAGTGGGACGGCCAACCGGGGGCGACCTCCGACCAGTCCTGCCGACCCACGGCGTCCAGGCGTCGTGCGCTGCCCGGGCCGCGGAGGCCGGATCGGCGGTCATCAGGACCACGAACTCGTCGCCGCCCCACCGCGCGGTCAGGTCCGTGGCGCGGGTCGCTCCGCGCCGGATCGCCGCCACGCGCCGCGGCACCTCGTCGCCGGCGGACGTGGCGCGGGCGTACCGTTTCACCGCTTCAGCGCCAGGTTGCAGGCGCGGCGGTTGGCCAGGCCGGTGAGCTCGTCGGCGTGGGCATGCTCGGGGTCGCCGCCCCGTGCGCATGGCTCCGGCCGGCGCCCGCGGGCTTGACCGGCGGCGACCAGCGGATCGTCACGCCGGGGCGGCACCTCCGTCGAACGTCTCGGCCGGCGCCGGTACCCCGCCGCCGGCCGCGGCCTCGCCGCCCGCTGGGGCGGAGGCCGACCGCGTCAGCGCCGGGTCGCCGCCCTCAGCGTCGCTGCGGACGGTCCAGGCATCCGCCGGGCCGGCGCTGAACCCCGGTTCGGCGGCAACCTCCGACG
>DATDMG010000240.1:0-31688 GCA_036518955.1 Kineosporiaceae bacterium
CTCGACCGGCTCGCCCGGGCGGTCTCGCCCAGCCTGGTGCGCGGCGGCCGAGCGCTCGACCCGGCCCGTCGGCAGCTGGAGGAGTACCTCGCCGGCCGGCGCCGGCAGTTCGACGTCCGGGTCGACCTGGCCTTGGCGTCCCCGTTCCAGCGGTCGGTGCTGACCGCGCTCGCCGACCGCGTCGGGTACGGCGGCACCGCCTCGTACGGGGATCTCGCCCGGGCCGTCGGCCGGCCCGCGGCGTCGCGCGCGGTCGGCTCCGCGCTGAACCACAACCCGGTCTGCGTCGTGGTGCCGTGCCACCGGGTGGTCGCGGCGTCCGGCGCCCTGACCGGGTACGCCGGCGGACTGGCGGCCAAGCGACACCTGCTCGAGCTCGAAGCCGGCCGTCGTGAGGAGTCTGAGGCTTTCTAACGAGAACCCGAGACGAACGAAGACGGGCCGATCGCCAGGCGGTCGGCCCGTCCTACGCCACGACCGGCGTCGTCAGGCCTGCTTCGAGGCCTCGATCTCGAGAACGAGCTTGACCTTGTCGCCGATCAGCACACCGCCGGTCTCGAGCACCGCGTTGTAGCTGATGCCCCACTCCTTGCGGTTGATCGTGGCGGTGCCCTCGAAGCCGGCCTTGGTGTTGCCCCACGGGTCCTTGGCGATACCGTTGAACTCCCAGACGATGTCGACCGGAGCGGTGTTCCCCCCGATGGAGAGGTCACCGCTGGTGATCAGCGCGTCGCCGTCCAGCTTGGCCGAGGTGGTCCTGAACGTGATCTTCGGGTTGGCCTCGGCGTTCCAGAAGTCCGCGCCGGCGAGGTGACCGTCCCGCTGCGGGTTGCCGGTGTCGACGCTCTTCGCCTCGATCTCGACCCAGGCGGTCGAGTTCTCCGGATTCTCCGCGTCGATGGTGGCCCCGCCGGCGTACGAGGTGAACTTGCCCCGGGTCGTCGCGACAACGGCATGCCTGACGGCGAAGCCGATCGTGCTGTGATCCGCGTCGATCGTCCAGGTCCCGGTCAGCTCGGCGGGGAAGGTGCTCATGTCAAGGCCTCCTGCGGCGGTGGGGGCTGGCGGGAGCTCCAACCCCGGCGGTATGTGATTGAACCCTAAACCACCAACGCTTGAGGTCTCAAGTTGGGCCACCGGCGACGAGAACCGGGATGCGCCGGGGTCGGACGTCATGACAGGGTCACAGGCACACCTCTCCGTGTCGGAGCTCACGCCGTCCGCCAGTACGCAGGAGCCAACGTGATCCACGCCCGTGGTCTCGTCCAGACCTTCCACACCCGCAAGGGCAGGCAGAAACGCACGGTGACGGCCGTCGACGGTGTCGACCTGGACGTCGCCGAGGGTGAGGTGGTCGGGTTCCTGGGCCCGAACGGGGCAGGCAAGACCACAACCTTGCGCATGCTGACCACACTCCTGCGCCCCACCGCCGGGACGGCCACCGTGGCCGGCTACGACGTCGTCCGTCAGTCCGTCGAGGTGCGACGCCGGATCGGCTACGTGTCCCAGGCCGGCGGCGCCTTCAGCGCGGCCCGCGCCGGTGACGAGGTGATGGACCACGGCATGCTCTACGGCAGGACGCGCCGTCAGGTCGAGGCCCACGGCAAGCTGCTGTTCGAGCAGTTCCAGCTCGACGGCCTCTGGGACCGGACGCCGAAGACGATGTCGGGGGGCCAGAAGCGGCGCCTGGACATCGTGATGGGTCTGATCCACGAGCCCACCCTGGTCTTCCTCGACGAGCCCACCACAGGGCTCGACCCGCAGGCGCGGGCGAACCTGTGGCAACACATCGCCGCGCTGCGCAGCGCGCGTGGCGCGACGGTGTTCATCACCACCCACTACCTCGACGAGGCGGACGCCCTCAGCGACCGCATCGTGATCATCGACCGCGGCCGGATCGTGGCGGCCGACACCGCGGACACCCTGAAGGCCCAGGTGGCGGGCGACCTGATCGACCTCGAGGTGGCCGAGCCCGACCTGGTGGCGACCGCCGCGGAGAAGCTGGCCGCGGTCGCCGAGGCCCCGCGGAACGGACTGCGCGGGGTCGAGGTGGACGGCGCGCACGTGCGCGGCCGGGTGCAGCGCGCCGGGCGCGTCGTGCCGGGCCTGCTCGCGGACCTGCACAGCTGCGGGATCGCGCTGGAGGCCATCGAGGTACACCGCCCCACCCTGGACGACGTCTTCCTCGCCCTGACCGGGCGCACCCTGCGCGACGCGGAGTCCGGTTCGCACGACGGCGAGTTCGGCTCCGGGCCGGGCACCGACGGACCGGGCACCGAGGGTGCCCGCCCGCCGGCAGCGTCGGGAGCGTCCCCGGCGCCGGACGCCTCGCGGGGCGCGCACCTGACGGGAGCCGACCGATGACCTTCTGGCGCGAGTCGTTCATCGTCTTCCGACGGCAGCTGCGGATGAACCTCCGCAACCCGGCCTGGGTGATCATCGGCATGCTGCAGCCGGTGCTGTACCTGCTCCTCTTCGGGCCACTGCTCAAGCCGCTGGTGCAGCAGTTCGGGGCGACCAACGCCTACACGTTCTTCGTCCCCGGCCTGCTCGTCCAGCTGGGCGTGTTCGGCGCCTTCTTCGCCGGGTTCAGCCTGATCGGAGAGTGGCGCGAGGGCGTCATCGAGGCCGAGCGCGTCACCCCCGCCAGCCGCACCGCGCTGCTGGTCGGGCGGCTCGGCCGGGACCTGCTCCAGCTGCTCGTCCAAGCCGTCATCCTGGTCGCGCTCGGGCTCGCCCTGGGGATGGACGCCCCGGCGCCCGGGATCGCCGTCGGGGTCCTGCTCACGCTCGCCGTGGGCGGCGCCTGCGCGGCGGCGTCCAACGCGCTCGCCCTGACCACGAAGAGCGAGGACGTGATGGCTCCGGTCATCAACATGGTGATGATGCCGGTGCTGCTGCTCTCCGGGATCCTGCTGCCGATGACCATCGGGCCGGGCTGGCTGCGCCGGGCGAGCGACTTCATGCCCGTCCGGCACATCGTGGACGGCGTCCGGAGTTCGTTCGGGGGCGACTTCGGGGCATCCGGGGTGCTCTGGGGCACGGTGTGGGCGCTGCTGCTGCTGGCGCTCGCGGTGTGGTGGGGGACGGCGACCTTCCGCAAGGAGAACGCCTGACCGACGGCCGGGAGCGCGGGTCAGGGCTCGAGGGCCGCATGCTGCCGTAGGTACCGGCCGAAGTGCGGGACGGTGAAGGCGATCCGACCGCGCTCCCCGCTGTAGACCAGACCCTTCTTGATGAGCGCGTCCCGGGCCGGGGACAGCGACTGCGGCTTGCGGCCGAGGAGCTCCGCGATCGCCGACGTCGGGACCGCCTCCTCCACCGCCGGACCACGACCGTCCGAGGCGGCCTCCGAGGCCGGGACGGCAAGGTCGGCCATGGCCCGCAGGTACTCCCGCTCGGCCGGCGTGGCCCGCTCGTACCTGGATCCGAAGAACCCGACCGCCAGCTCCCCCTCCGCCTCCGGCGCCGCCACCCGGACGTCGTCCGTGCTGATCGGGCTCGTCGGCGCGACGTCCCAGGCCACCTTGCCGTAGGCTTGGACGAAGTAGGGATACCCGGCGGTGGCTGCGTACATCTCGGCGAGCGCGTCCGGACTCCAGTCCGCGCCCTCCTCGAGGGCCGGGGTGCGCAGCGCCCGGTCGGCGGCGGCGGCGTCCAGCCGGTCGATCCGGGCATACCGGAACAGCCGCTCGGAGTACGACTTGCTCGCCGACAGCACGGCCGGCAGGTGTGGTAGCCCGGCGCCGACCACGATGAACGGCAGGCGCGTCTGGCTGATCTCGTGGGCGGCGGCGCAGAGGGCGGAGACGTCGTCCGGCCCGAGGTCCTGCATCTCGTCGATGAAGACGGCGATGCCTCGCCCGCAGTCCGCCGCCAGGCCGCCGATGTCGGTGAGCAACTCCACCAGGTCGATCTCGATGTCGCCGGAGTCGGCCCGGCCCGGCACGGCGGCGACGTCGATCCCGGGCTGCCAGCGGTCGCGCAGCCGCGCCGGCCCCCGCCCGCTCGCGGCGCCGCCCTCCTCCTTCAGGGCGAACGACTTCAGGGTTCCGAGGACCTGGTCGGCCTCGTCCCGCTGCCGCGGGGCCAACTCGCGCACGGCCAGGTGCAGAGCCGCGGCCAGCGGGCGGCGCAACGGCTGGTCGGGTCGGGCCTCGAGCTTGCCGGTGCCCCAGCGGGCCCGCACCGCCGCCGAGCGCATCGCGTTGAGGAGCACCGTCTTGCCCACGCCGCGGAGCCCGGTGAGCACCAGACTGCGCTCCGGCCGGCCGCGCGCGATGCGTTCCAGAACGACGTCGAAGGCGTTCAGCTCGGCGTCCCGCCCCGCCAGCTCCGGAGGTCGCTGGCCGGCGCCGGGCGCGTAGGGGTTCCGCACCGGATCCACGATGGCAGCGTATCCGGCTCTCTAGGGCGCGGCCGAGAATCGCGAAGAAAGCACCCCCGTCCCGTGGCCCGACCGTCCGGCGACCCTCAGCCGATGTCGGCCTGCCGGTCGAGCGCCGCCATCAACCAGCGCGGGCCGGCCACGACGGTGCCCTGCGGCAACCGCTCGCGCAGGCCCCGGTCCGCCGTCACAGCCACCGGGACGCGGCCGCCGGCCAGCACGGAGCGGCAGGTCCGGACCACGTCCGCGTCGCCGTCCGCCACGGACCGGATCAGCGAGACACCGCTGACCTGCGGGATCTGCCGAGCCTGCCCTTCCACGACGGCCAGCACGCGGTCGACGTGGAGCCCACCCCGCGCTGCTGCCGGGTTACCCGTCACGGCCGGCGGCGGCAGCACCTGGCCCGGCAGGGTGGCCAGGGCCTGGACCAGCCGGGTGGCCGCCGCGGCGCGGTCGCGCCACCAGCCGTCCGGCCGCGAGCCCACGACATTGGCAGCGTCGACGACGATTTCCACAGCAGCGGGTGAGGCGCTCATGGCTCCAGCCTGGCGGACGGCGCCCGTCGTGCGCGAGCCAGGGTCAACATGTGCTGTCCGGCAAATGTTTTGGCAGTACGTCCGGAATGGTCGGTAGACTCGTCCGTTCGGGATGCCGGGAATCCACCCACCGGACGGGTATTTTCGTAAGACCGCCAATCAATGGCATCCGGGCGGCAACACGGAGGTGGCGGCAGGAATGACCCGGCGCGGGCAGGATGTGTCGATGTCGGTTCCCGCGCGACCGGTGATCGAACTCGTTCTCGACGAGCAGGGGCTGGGCACCGTCGACGGACGGCCGGTACCCATCGACGACCCGGACGACCCCCAGGCCAGCCTGCTCGCCGAGGCGGTGCGTCAGGCGGGCGAGCTGAGCCGCCCGGTCCGGGTGCGCGCCCTGGACCCGGACGGCGTCTGGCACCTCGTCGCGCATCCGGACGGGACGGTCAGCGAACTCCCGGACGACGAGGACGCGGGCACCACTTCGGCCGCCCGGCCCCGCCCCGCCGACCATGACCCGTACGAGGACGCCGGCGCGAGGCACCTGCGCGTGCACCCGAACGGAGACATCGTCCCCCTGGACGACGACGAACCGGGCGCACCCCCAGTGACCGCGCGGGCACCCGCCGCGGCATCTCCAGCATCCGCGGCATCTCCGGCATCCGCGGCATCTCCGGCACCGCCTCCGGCGGGACCGCTTCCGCCGGAGGTCCCCGTACCGCCCCTGGTCGAGTCGGAGCCGGTCGACGGCCCCGAGCCGGTCGAGCGGCCCGAGCCGGTCGACGGCCCCGAGCCGGTCGAGCGGCCCGAGCCGGTCGAGCGGCCCGAGCCGGTCGACGGCCCCGAGCCGGTCGAGGTCCAGGGGCCGCCGGGCGCGGAGGCTCCTGCCGAGCCCGCGATCGACAGACGTGAGCCTGAGCCGGAACCACCGGCCCCCGAGACCCTCGAAGCGATCCAGGCCTGGCTCAAGGCGGCGCCGATGCGCACCGACCCGGACGCCGCGACACTTCCGCGCCGTCCGAGGCCACCCGCCGGGAGCGTCCGGCGCAGTGCCTCGGCGGGTAGGTCGACGGACGCGGCGCCCGGCTCGACGCCGGACGCGATGACCGTCGCCGCCACCACGGAGCGGGCCGCGCCGCAGGAGGAGCCACCGCGGCAGGGCCGCCCGAGCCACCCGACGCCGAGCCACCAGACGCCGAGGGGCGCCGACGTGGTGCAGGACCTGCGATCCGGCGAGCCCGGAGCAGAGCCGTCACCGTGGTCGCGGCGCCGCCGGGTGCGTACCGCCGCCCTGATCGGCGTGGGGGTGGCGGCGGTCAGCGGGTTGGGGATGTTCCTCGTCCGGGACAGCCGCCCCACGCTCGCTCCGGTCACCGGTTCGCCCGCCACGAGGTCGTCCGAGGTGACCGTGGCAGCGGGGGCGCCGTCCACCGCCGCGGCGGCGGCCGCCCCCGCGCCCGCCGCCGCGCCGCCCACGCTCGCCCATCCGCCCGCGAAGCTCTCCGTGGCACCGCCACCCGGGTTCCGCGACGCACCGAGGTGGGCGCTGCCGATCTCACCCGCGGCCACGTCGGTGGTGTCCGCGGACGGCCGGGTGCTGACGCTGACCGGCGACGGCCAGGTCGCCCTGCTCGATGCCGCCACCGGCGCCGTCCGCTGGCACGCCCGGGCTCCGGAGGGCGCCGCGGGGCCGCATCTCGCCCGGATCGACGGTCAGGACGTCGTGGCGGTCCTGACCGCAGATCGGCTGACCTACTGGACACTCCCGCGCACCGGGTCCGGCGCCACCGCCGCGGCGGGCGCGACCTCGGTCGACCTGCCGGCCGGAGCCGCGATCTCCTGGTCCGGCCCGTCCCCGCTGCTCGTCCTCGGCAACGGCGCGGCAGCCGTCGTCCGGGGCGGGGCCATCCAGGAGGTCAACCTGCCCAGCGGGATGAAGCCGCTCGCGGCGGACGGCGCGGACGTGCTGGCCTGGAGCGGCCGGAACTGGATCCGCCAGGGCGCCGGTCAGGCCCCCGGGGCGCCGCAGGCGTTCACCGCGCCCAAGGGCGCGACGGATCTCGCGCCGGTGCGGGTCGAGAATGTGGGGGGCTCGTTCCTCGCCGCCATCTGGACGAGCCCGCAGGGCCCGATCGTGGCGGTGTTGGACGCGCACTCGGGCGCGAACGTCGTGCAGACGTCGTTCTCCAAGGACGTGGACTTCACCCGAGCACCGGTCGTGCGCGAGCCCGGCAGCGAGCGGACCGCGATCGGCTCGGCGCTCCTCGCGCCGGCCGAGCACAATCTCAGCATTCTGGCCTCCTCGTTCACCCCGGTGGCGTTGACCCCGGGTCACGTCTTCGCGGACGACGCCAGCGGTGCGGTGGCCGACCTGCGGATCAAGGGGAAGGATCTGACCGTCGTCCCCTTCAAGGGCCGGAACCCGTTGGTGCCCGTGGGCATCGCGGCGACGGCGGAGACATCCGTCGCCATCGTCGCCGCGCCGTACGGCGACGGCTGGCTGCTCTGCGGGCTGCCACTCGGCTGACCGAGGAAGGCCGCAGGGCCTGCCTCAGCCCCGGCCAGCCGTACCGGAAGGGTTCGAGGACGTCGTCCGAGGAGGGCACATGGAGCGCAGGAGGTGGGCCTGGATCATCGCCCTCACCGCCGCCGGCATGGCCCCCATGATGGCGGCGCGGGCGGACGACCCGAACGGCTGGCAGGTGGCGGACCACAGCCACGTCCTGCTTCCGGGCGCGCCGGAGCCCGCCGACGCACCGGCACCGGCACCGGCACCGGCACCGGGTACGGTGGGGCCCGCACCCCGGACCCTGGTGGCCGCGCCCCGGCCGCCGGTGGCCGCACCGCGCACCACGGCCCCCGCACCGCGAACCGCGGTCGCCGCACATCGGACCACCCCGGTTGCGCCCCGAACCACGACCGCCGTACCGGCCACCACGACCGCGAGCCCGCACCCGAGCGACCTGCCCCCGCCCGCCGGCACCGGCCCGGACGTCGTCATCCCGCCGGCGGCCCGCACGGACGGCGACATCGATCTGGACCTCACCTCCGTCGTGGCCGCAGGACCCCCCGGTTGGGCGGCCGCGGCCGCCGGGACCGAGACCCCGGGGTGGACCCGGACGGCCACGGCGCTGGGCGCCGCACGCGCAGGTCACGCCGGGACGACGTACCTCCGGCTCCGGGTCCCGGGCCCGGCCGTGGCGCCCGCCACCTTCCAGCAGGCGTGGCTGCGCTTCCGGGACGTCCTGCACCAGGCCTTCCCGCAGGCCCGGCTCGTGCTCGGGGTCGAGGCGGGACAGGACACCCCGGCCGCGGTCGCGCCGTACTGGCCGGGCGACGACGCCGTCGACGTGGTCGGCGTCCGGGCCAGGGTGACGGCGGCGGACGCCGGCGTCGTGGAGAGCCTCACCGACCCGCGCGGCCTGGCGGCGTGGCTCGGGTTCGCCACCGGGCACGGCCGGCCCGTCGGAGTTCCGGAGTGGGGGATCGACTCCGGGGCGGACACCGCTGACGGCGTAACCTTCGTGCGCTGGATGCAGGCGGCGCTGGCGGCGAACGCCGCCACCCCCGACGCACCCCTTGCCGGCCGGGTGGTGTACGCAGCGTCACCGCCTGCGTGATCTGGCAGGACGACGGGGCGATCGCCCCAGGGCACCGGTTATGGTGACCATGTCCGGTCGGATCAGCTGCCGCAGGCACTGGAGGCGCGCATGCAGAGCGATGACTGGAGCTGGATCGACGAGGACGACGACTGGGTACCACCCACCGTCGACCTCACCAGGCCCAGCATCGCGCGGGTCTACGACTACGGCCTCGGCGGCAAGGACAACTACCCGGTCGATCGGGAGCTCGCGGACAAGTTTCGCGCCATCGCACCGGACGTGACCGAGGCGGCGCGGGCGAACCGCCGGTTCCTGGTCGAGGTCGTGACGTCGATGGCGCAGGCCGGCATCCAGCAGTTCATCGACCTCGGTACCGGCCTCCCGACGTCACCCAGCGTGCACGAGTCGGCCTGGGCGGTCCAGCCCGGCACGAAGATCGTCTACGTGGACAACGACCCGATCGTACTGGCCCACAACCGCGCGCTGATGCGGGCCGACGAGCGCGTCGCCGTCCTCTCCCACGACCTGCGGCAGCCGGCGTCGGTGCTCGCCGACCCCGCGGTGCGCGGGTTGCTCGACTTCTCCCGGCCGATCGGCCTGCTGATGATCGCGGTGATGCACTTCGTCGAGGTCGCCTCCGGACCGGCGATCGTCGGCCGCTACGTGCGCGACCTGCCGTCCGGCAGCCAGCTCGCGATCAGCTCGCTGTCCAGCCACGGGATCGCGTCCGAGGTGCTGCGCCGCACCGAGTCCCTCTACGGGGCCAGCACCGGCACCCTGTTGGCGTACCGCAACGAGGCCGAGATCGACGCCCTGTTCGACCGCCTGAAGATGATCCAGCCGCTCAAGGAGGTCTACCGGTCCCAGACCCTCGCCGTGCTCGGCGGCGTCGGCCTCAAGCCCTGAGGCCGCTCCGGGGCCGACGACGACCGTCAGGCCGTCCGGTCCAGCACCACCCGGACGAGATCCATGCCGGTGTGCGGGTGCAGGAACGCCAACCGGCCCACGACCTCGCCCTCCCACCCGGACGGCGGGACGAAGGCGACCTCCTCCTGGTGCAACTGGTCTGCCCACGCTCGGTAGTCGGCTGCCGTCCAGCCGCGCCGGCGGAACAGGACGACGGAGAGGTCCGGCGGCCGGATCAGTTCCAGGTGGGGCCGGTTGCGGATCTCGTCCGCGGTCTGCCGGGCCAGGTCGATCGCCGCTTCCACGGCCCGCGCGTAGGCCCGGGTCCCGTGCACCGCGAGCGAGAACCACAGGGGCAGGCCGCGGGCCCGGCGGGTGAGGTGGTAGGCGTAGTCGGTCGGGTTCCACTCCCCGCCGGCCGCGTGGATGACGTCGAGGTACGAGGCGTCCTGGGTGTGGACGGCGCGGGCCACCGCCGGATCACGGTACAGCAGCGCGCAGCAGTCGAAGGGCGTGAACAGCCACTTGTGCGGGTCGACGATGAACGAGTCGGCGTGCTCGATCCCGGCGAACTTCCCCCGGACGCTGTCCGCCAGCAGCCCGGCCCCGCCGTAGGCGCCGTCCACGTGGAACCACCAGCCGTGCTCGGCGGCGACGTCCGCCACCCCGGCGAGGTCGTCGATGATGCCGGCGTTGGTGGTCCCGGACGTCGCCACCACGGCGGCGACCGAGGCCGCCGAGGCCGCCGGATCGGAGTGCCGGCCCAGGGACGCCCGGATCGCCTCTCCGGTGAGCCGGTGGTCCGGTGTCTCGACCACGACGGCGTCCAGCTCGAGCAGGCGCAGGGTATTCGCGATCGAGCTGTGCGCGTCGGTGCCCACCACGACCCGCCAGCGCTCGGGCGCCGGGCGGCCGGCCTCGGCGGCACGCCGCTTGGCCCGCTCCCGGGCCACCGCGAGCGCCGAGAGATTGCCCGCCGACCCACCGCTGACGAAGACCCCCCCGGCGGACGGCGGCAACCCGGCGAGGTCCGCGAGCCATCGGAGCACCTGGTTCTCCGCGTGGATCGCGCCGCTCGCCTCCATCCAGGAGATACCCTGGATGGAGGCGCAGGAGACCAACATGTCGAACAGCAGCGCCGCCTTGGTCGGTGCGGACGGGATGAACCCGAGGAACCGCGGGCTGTCCGCCGAGATGACCGCGGGCGCGATCGTCGACGTGTAGATGCCGAGCACCTGGTCCGGATCGGTCCCGTCCGGGCCGAGCAGGCCGCCGAACACGGCGTCGAGTTGTTCCGGGGTGCGGGCGCGCGTGTCCAGCGGCACGGGGTCCAGGCGCAGCCGGTTCTCGGCGTAGGCCAGGACGGATCGGATCATCTGCTCGGTGGTCCGGTCGACGCTGTGCATGCTCGGACCGTACCGGGTGCACCTCAGCGGCCGTGGTCCAGCAGCGATCGCGCCGCGTCGTCCACGTCGTCCTCGCTGACCAGCACCAGGTCGGCCGCCGCGCCCAACGGCACGTAGGTGTCGTCGGCGTTGAGCCGCGCCAGCGCGCCCCGGTACCCCGCCTCCAGCAGCTGCGCCACCAGAGCCTCGGAGACGCCACCGGCGCGCCGGGTCTCGTCCACGATCAGACAGCGGCCAGTGGCCGACGCCTCCCGGAGCACGTCGCCGACGGGCAGTGGGGCCAGCCAGCGCAGGTCCACGACCCGGACGCCGACACCCTCCTCCGCCAGCCTCCGCGCCACCCGCAACGACATCCGCAGCCCGTTGCCGAACGTGACCATCGTCAGGTCGGTGCCCACGCCCCAGGTGCGGGCGCTGCCGATCGGGGCGTGCCACGCCTCCCAGCGCCCGGGCGCGGCGTAGGGGGCCAACCACCTGCCGTCCCCGAGCTGGTACAGGTCCCGCTCGTGGTAGAGCGCGATCGGTTCGAGCACCACGCTCACCGTCCCGTCGACCTCGGCGGCGGCGAGGCAGGTGCGCAGCAGCGCCGGAGCGTCGGACGGGTGCGCGGGGCAGGCGATCACCAGCCCGGGCACGTCCCGCAACACCCCGATCGCGTTGTCGTTGTGGAAGTGCCCGCCGAACCCCTTCTGGTAGGCCAGCCCCTGCACCCGGACGACGAGCGGGTTGCGGTAGGCGCCCTGGGAGAAGAACTGCAGGGACGCCGCCTCGCCGCGGAGTTGGTCCTCCGCGTTGTGCAGGTACGCCAGGTACTGGATCTCCGCGACCGGGAGCAGCCCGGACACCCCCGCGCCCAGCGCCATCCCGAGGACGGTCTGTTCGTCCAGCAGGGTGTCCACCACCCGCGAGACACCCAGCCGGCGCTGCAACCCGCGGGTCACCCCGTAGACACCGCCCATCCGGCCGACGTCCTCGCCGAGCACGAGCAGGCCCGGTGTCCGGGCGCCCTCGTCGAGCAGTGCGCGGTTGACGGCCTGGGCCAGGGTGAGGCCCCCCTCGGTCTCCGGCAGCGTGGCGCCGAAGACCCGCTCCCGTTCCGCGGACGGCGCGGCCTGGGTCGCCCGCGCGGCGACCCGGTCCGGACTCCGCGGGGCGAGCGGTCGCATCACCTCGTCCGCCGTCTCCAGGCCGCGGTGGCACAGCGCCTCCTCGACGCAGGCCGCCACCTCGTCGCGGATGGAGATCCACCGCTCGGCGACCTGCGAAGGAGGCAGGACCTGGTGCCGGACGAGCGCCCGCACGGTCGCGGCGAGCGGGTCCTGGCCCAGCTCGGCGGCCACCTCGGCGGCGCTGCGGTAGCCGGTCTCGACGTCCGAGCCGGCGTGCCCGCCGATCCGCACGCAGCGCAGGTGGAGCAGCACCGGGACCCGCTCCTCGCGGGCCAGGGCGGCGGCGTCCGCGGCGATCCGCAGCGACGCCAGTGGGTCGCTGCCGTCGTCGTACCGGTACACCAGCCCGGCCCGCCCCGAGAATTGGGCGGCGACCCAGCCGGCCGGCGTCCGCGTCGAGATACCGTACCCGTTGTCCTCGCAGACCAGCAGGAGCGGCAACGGGATGCCCTGGTGCGCCGTCCAGCAGGCCGCGTTGACCGCACCCGCAGCGGTCGAGTGGTTCGCCGACGCGTCGCCGAAGCTCGCCACCACGACCGCGTCGTCCGGCCACGCGAGCGCCGTCCGCAGGCGGTCCGGGAGGCGCTGCTGGCGGCCGAGGGTCCAGGCGATGCCGACGGCGCGCGGCAGGTGGCTGGCGATCGTCGAGGTCTGCGGGATCACGGCGATGTCCGGGTGCCCGAAGACCTTGTGCCGACCACCCGCGATCGGCTCCTTCGCGGTGGCGGCGAGCCCGAGGGCGATGTCCAGCAGGCCCGGTCCGACGCCGCTGGTGAGCTTGTTCGTCCGGCGCCGCTGGGCGCTGCGGGCCAGGTAGAAGGCGCCGGACCGGTAGTGCAGCAGGGCCGGGTCCCGCGCGGTGACGGCCAGCGCGACGGCGCCGTTCGCCTCGTGTCCCGCCGACCCGATCGTGTAGTGACCGACCCTGGCAGCCCGCATCCGGCGGGCTGCGACGTCCAGCCACCGGCTGCCGGCCTGGGCGTCGAACAGGCGGAGCAGGCGCTCGGCATCGGCGGCGGGCAGCCGGTCGCCCGGCGCCGGCCGGGCCAGGCTGTCGAGGACGGCGTCCAGGTGCGCCACCAGCTCCCGGCCCGGGCCCTCGCCGGTGAGGGAGACCACATCACCCGGGCAGCCCGCACCCTGCGCGGCGGCGGAGCCGGTACCGGCCGCCGCCCGCGGGTCCGGCCCACCGGGCACGGCCGGCTGGCGTGGGCGCTGCCGACGCTCCCCGCCCCGGCCGGCCTCTCGGGCGCCGGCGGGAGAGGACGGCCGGGGCGCGTACCCCGGTGCCGGGCCGGCCCACTCGTCCCGCGCCTGCCGGACCGCCTCGCGGGCAAGGGCTTCCCGGGGGAGGCGGTCGGGATCGTGGGCGTCGCCGCCCACACCCGCGCGGTCGACGGCGTCCGCGCTCACCAGGTCTCCCGCCCCGACCCGCTCACCGCGCCACGGGCCGGGTGCCCAGCTCAGCCGGGCGTGAGAGCACCTGCACCAGGGACACCTCGACGGCGGCCGAAGGAACGGACAGAGGCGGCATCTCGGGACCTCCGGAACACGAGGGGTGAACCGATCCAGTGTTCCAAACGTGGCTGCAGCCGCGCAGGTCTCGCGCGAACTGCCGACACCCTACGCACCGTACCCGCGACCCACCAGATCCATCAGCTCACAGTGACCTCGTCGGCGTCGTGGCGGCCGCCTCGTCGAGGTCGACCTGGCCGAGCGCCTCGACGTGAGCCGCACCCCGGTCCGGGAGAGCCCGCAACGGCTGGCGGCCGACGGGCTCATCGTCAGCCACCGGCGTGGCCGACACCAGGTCCAGCTCGCGCTACAGATCATCCTGGCGCGGCGCGGCGGAGCCGATCGGGCGTCGTCGCAGGTCGAGCCCAGCCACCCGGCGAGCGAGTTCGGGCAGCTCCACGGTGTTGTCGATCTCCAGGTGCGCCACCGGGGGCGGCGTCCCGGGGGACATCCGGCCGAGGAAGGCGCCGAAGTCGGCCAGCTTGCCGCCGTCCCGGCTGGTGCCGCGGTCGACCAGGCGACGGCGGAGCAGGGCGGGTTCGGTGCGGATCCAGACCAGCCGAACCGGCTCGCCGCCGAGCTCGTGGACCCAGTCCCGCCAGCGGGCCGGGTCACGGATCTGCTGGGTGAACGGCGCGACGAGCATCACCGGGCACCCGGACGCGCGGATCTGCCGGGCGGCCGCCGTCATGCCGCCGTACTCGTGGACCTTGACGTGCTCGTCGTAGAAGTCGCCCTCCCGCTCCCCGAACGGGCGGCCGTGCGCGGCGAGCACCTCGACGACGAAGCCGGCGAAGAGCACGTCCTTGTCCAGCAGCGCGGGCACCGGGCGCAGTCGGCGACCGAGCAGGTCGGCGACCGTCGACTTGCCCGACCCCGGCGCACCCGCGATCACCCAGACGTCCGCCGGCGGACGGGCCGCCCCGCTCACGCCCGACCCGCTACTTGAGCAGCCGGGACATCCGGCGGTCGGCGAGCGGCTTGCCGCCGGTCTGGCAGGTGGCGCAGTACTGCAGCGACGAGTCCGCGAACGACACCTCGCGGACGACGTCACCGCAATCGGGACATGCCTGGCCGGTGCGCCCGTGGACGCGCATCCCGGCCCGTTTGGCGTCCTTGAGCTCTTTGGCGGGCTTGCCGGACGCCGCCGCGACCGCACCGACCAGGACCTCGCGCAGCGCCGTGGACAGGCGGTCCACCTGCTCGTCGTCCAGGTTCGCCGCGATCGCGAACGGCGACAGCCGAGCCGCGTGCAGCACCTCGTCGCTGTAGGCGTTGCCCACCCCGGCGATCACCGCCTGGTCCCGGAGCAGACCCTTCACCTGCTGCCGCGCCCCCGAGAGGATCTTCGCCAGCGCGCCCCGGTCGAACTCCGGGGCCAGCGGGTCGGGGCCGAGCGTGGCGATCCCGGGCACGTCGCGCGGCAGGCGGACGACGTACACCGCCAGCCGCTTCTGCGTGCCCGCCTCGGTGAGGTCGAAGCCGGGCGAGCCGGGGACCTCCGGGTCGGCGAGCCGCACCCGGAGCGCGAGCGGACTCTTGCCGGGCCGGACGGGTGTCGCCGGGAGCGACTCCGACCAGCGCAGCCAACCGGCGCGGGCGAGGTGGAACACCAGGTGGAGACCGTCGACGTCGAGGTCCAGGAACTTGCCGTGGCGGGCCACCCCGGTCACGGTCAGGCCGGCCAGGGCGGACGGCTGCGGATCGTACGTCTTGAGCACGCTGATCGCGCCGACCTCGACACCGGCGACGACGCGGCCGACCGCGCGGTCCCGCAGGAAGCCGGCCAGCGCCTCGACCTCGGGCAGTTCAGGCATCCGGTCAGTCTCCCCCGACCGAGCCGTGATCACGACAGCTGCCCTCCGCTCACCAGGTGACGAGGGGGGAGATCGTGCACCTTGTGCCCGATGCGACATACTGCTCGTAGATGTGTACCAACTGTTGTTGGCGAAGCATCGAGCCGGTCGAGGGGAGGGCGTGCATGGAGCCGTCGCACGCCTACCTCGGCCTCTGCGCGACCTCCAGCGCCGTAGCCCTGAGCGCGGCGATCGACGCGGTGCGGTATCGGCGGACGGCGCGCGCGGCCGTCCCGCTCGCCGTGGCCATGGTCGGGCTCGCCTGGTGGTCGATGCTGCTGCTGGTGGAGGCCGGCCTCGGCGACGGGCCGGTGCGCCAGACGGTCGCCCTGCTCACGCTGTCCGCCCTCCCGGTCGTGGCGGCGGCGTTCTACTACGAGTCCCGGGTGCTGGCCGACGCCGACTGGCGGCCCGACCGCCGTACCATCATGCTGCTGGCGCTCCCATCGGCAGCGACCCTCGTCGCCATCCTGACGAACCCGCTGCACCACCTGCTGGCCACGTTCCGGTCGGCCGGCACCTCCGCCTGGCTCCCGTGGCTGCCGGGCACGCTGTTCTGGCCCTACCTCGGCGTCTGCTACCTGCTGCTGGCCCGATGCTTCGCGCACCTCGCCCGGGGGCTGCGCTCGGCGTCCACCGCCCTGCAGCGGCGCCAACTGCGCTCGGTTCTGATCACCGCGGCGCTGCCGACCGCCGGCAGCCTGGCCACGTTCATCCGGCCGGGCAGCGCGGTGACTCCCGAGGTCATCGTGACGTTCATCGTGCTGGCGGGGTTGGCGCACTACTTCGCGGTCTTCCGGCGGGGGTTGCTGCGGCTGCTTCCGGTGGCCCGCGGCCTGGTGCTCGAGCATGTCGGAGACGCGATCTTCGTGATGGACCTGAACGGTCGCGTGGTCGACCTCAACCCCGCGGCCCGGCTCCTCGCCCTGCGCCTCTACCCCGACCTGCCGGACGACCTGCTCGGCCTGCCCGCGCGACAGCTGCTGCCCTACCGGGAGCATCGGCGCTCGCTCACCGACGGGGTGTGCCAGGTGGAGCGCCACGACGGCACACTCGACCTCGACCTGCGGATCACCGAGCTCGCCGACCGGCACGGCTACCCGTTGGGCCGCGTCATCGTCGCCCGCGACGTCACCGAGCTGAACGAGCAGCGGCGCCGGCTCGAGGAGCAACTCACCGTGATCAAGGCGCTCCGGAACGAGCTGCAGGAGATCGCCGTCCGCGACGACCTGACCGGCCTGCACAACCGGCGGTACCTGCTCGGCCGGCTCGAACTGGACCTCGACCGGGCCCGTTCCGCGGCGTGCCCGCTGTCGGTGATCCTGCTGGACATCGACCACTTCAAGTCGGTCAACGACCGGTTCGGGCACGCGGTCGGCGACGCCCTGCTGGTGGCCACCGCCAGGGCGCTGCGGGGCTGCGTCCGGGCCGGGGACACGGTGGCCCGCTACGGCGGCGAGGAGTTCGTGATCCTGCTGCCGGGAGCGTCGATGGACGAGGCCCTGCACATGGCCGAGGTGCTGCGCACCCGGTGCGCGACGGTCCGGGTGGACGGCCGGAGCGGGCCGGTGTCGACGACGGTGAGCGCGGGCGTGGCCACGTTCCCGGACTGCGGCTGGTCCGGGGCGGAGCTCCTGCAGAACGCCGACGAGGCGCTCTACAGCGCCAAGGGCGGCGGCCGGGACCAGGTGGTGTGCGCCCCGACGATGTGACGCTCAGCAAGGTGACGTTCAGCCCCGGGCCGGCGGGTGGACCAGGTCGCAGCACGGGCCGACCGTACGTCGCGGCCGCCACGCCGGGCGCGTCCGGCGCCCTCGACCTGCCGATCCCCCGGTGGGGCCAGTAGGTTTTCGGCGTCGGTACCGAGACGCGCACCGCACCGGTCGCGCCCGTACGACCGGCGACGGAGGTGCGTCGTGAGCAGCGATCGAGCGGGCCGGCCGGCCCTGGACAGCGACCTGGTGGACGTCGCGCACCTGGTCACCTGCTACTACACGTCGTGGCCGGATCTGGACGATCCCGGCCAGCGCGTCGCGTTCGGCACCTCGGGGCACCGGGGCAGCAGCCTGACCGCGGCGTTCACCGAGGCCCACATCGTCGCGACCACCCAGGCCATCGTCGACTACCGCACCGCGCACGGCATCGCCGGCCCGCTGTTCGTCGGTCGGGACACGCACGCGCTCTCCGAGCCGGCATGGGCGTCCGCCCTGGAGGTGCTGGCCGGCAACGGGGTGACGACCCTGGTGGACAGCCATGACCGGTACACCCCGACGCCCGCGGTGTCGCACGCGATCCTCGGCCACAACCGAGGCCGCGCCGGTGACGACCGGGGCCGGGCCGACGGGATCGTGGTCACGCCCTCGCACAACCCACCGTCGGACGGCGGCTTCAAGTACAACCCGCCGCACGGCGGACCGGCCGACACCGACGCCACCACGTGGATCGAGAACCGGGCCAACCAGCTGATCCGAGAGCGTCTGGAGGGCGTGCAGCGGATCCCGCTGCGCCGGGCCCGGTCGGCGCAGACCACCCGAACCTACGACTACCTCGCCCACTACCTGGCCGACCTGCCCGCTGTGGTGAACCTGGACGCCGTCCGGGAGGCCGGTCTGCACGTCGGCGCGGACCCGTTGGGTGGCGCCAGCGTCGACTACTGGGCCGCGATCGCCGAGACCCACAAGGTCGACCTGACCGTCGTCAACCCGCTGGTCGACGCGACCTGGCGGTTCATGACACTGGACTGGGACGGAAAGATCCGGATGGACTGTTCCTCGCCGTACGCGATGGCATCGCTGATCGCGAACCGCGCCGGCTACCAGCTGTCCACCGGCAACGACGCGGACGCCGACCGGCACGGCATCGTGACGCCCGACGGCGGCCTGATGAACCCGAACCACTACCTCGCCGTCGCGATCGAGTACCTGTTCACCCACCGGAGCGGCTGGGGGGCGGCCACCCGCGTCGGCAAGACGCTGGTGTCGTCGTCCATGATCGACAGGGTGGCGGCCGGGCTCGGCCGGCCGCTGGTGGAGGTGCCGGTCGGGTTCAAGTGGTTCGTGCCCGGGCTGCTCGACGGCTCGGTCGGGTTCGGCGGGGAGGAGTCCGCCGGGGCGTCGTTCCTGCGTCAGGACGGCACGGTGTGGACGACGGACAAGGACGGCATCCTGCTCGCCCTGCTCGCGTCGGAGATCCTCGCCGTCACCGGCCGGACGCCGTCCGAGCTGTACCGTGGGCTGACCGACCGGTTCGGCGCCCCGGCCTACGCCCGGATCGACGCGGCCGCGACGAGGGAGCAGAAGGCGGTGCTCGGCAGGCTCTCGGCGGACCAGGTCACCGCCGAGGAGCTGGCCGGCGAGCCGATCGTCGACGTGCTCACCCAGGCCCCCGGCAACACCGCCGCGATCGGCGGCCTCAAGGTCACCACCGACAGTGCCTGGTTCGCGGCGCGGCCGTCGGGCACCGAGGACGTCTACAAGATCTACGCGGAGAGCTTCCGCGGCCCGGAACACCTGGCCCAGGTGCAGGCCGCGGCGAAGGACCTCGTCGACGGCGTCCTCGCGGGCGCCTGACCGCACCGGACCTCGAGGGGGCCGACGTCGCCACCCACGCGCTGCACGCCCGCTGGCTCCCCGGGCCCGCGCTGGCACTCTGGGCGGAGGGCCCGGGAGGTACCCGGCCGGCGGCGGGGTCGCCGGAACGGCCACCGGCCGGGGCGCCGGCGCACCCACCGGTCCATCCGTTCGCGCTGTCCGCGGGCACCCTGGCCGGACTGCTCGAGGCCTCCGGACCGGCGCTGCGGTGGCTCGCCGGCCGGGCTGAACACGACCGGGCCGTGCTGGCCCTGCCGTCAACCCCCGATCGGCCGTTGCCGTCGCCCGAGCTCACCGGGCCCGCCGCGACGCCGCTGCGGGACGGCCCGGCGGAGCTGTCGCCGTGGTCGGTCGACGTCCTGCGGTTCGCCCCCGCGGAAGCGGCCCAACTGCTCGGCGAGCTCTCCGATCCCTACCCGTGGACGTCGATGATCGTCGCCTTCGGCGGGTATCCCGGGGACGGCGGCGACAGCGAGGCCGAACTGCACTTCGGGGCCGCGCTGCGGTGGTTCGTCGCGGTCCACGACCTCGCCTGGCGCACGGTCCGGGGCGGAGCCGTGCTCCCGCGACTGGTGACCGAGGACGGCGCCCCGCACGCCCGGTGGCGCCCGGTCCCCGATCCGGTCCGCGCGGCCGAACTGGACGCCCTGGCACGCGCGGCCCCGCCGTCGGCCGTCCGGACCGCCGCCCGGGCCCGGGACCTGGTGGCGGAGGCCGTCGACGCGCTGGTGGACGCCGAGGTGCGCATCACCATGTCCGACCAGCCGCCGCTGCTGCGCCCGGGGCGGCCGGCCGCGACCGGGGCTCCGGCCCGGGCGGCCCGCGCCTGGGTGCTCGCGCTGACCTCCGCGTCCGGGGCCGTCTCCGGCGCGGACGGCGCCGCGCTCGCCGACCTGGAGCGCCGGATCATCCGCTGGCACCGCTCGACCCCGTGGCCGGCCGCCCCGCTGCGCCTCGGCTTCCGGCTCACCGAGCCGATCGGGCCCGACCCCGCCGAGCCGCTCGGCCAGCCCTCGGACGACGGCTGGGCGATCGTGATCACCGCGCAGTCCGTGGCCGAACCCGCGATCGTCGTGGACGCCGAGCGGCTGTGGGCGCCAGGTGCGGCGATCGCGGCCCTGGAGCGGACCGTGCCGCGGGTCGTGGACACGTTCCACGCCGAGTTCGAGCGCGCTGCCCGGTGCTGGCCGCCGCTGCACGAGGCGTCGCGGGAGGGGCCGCCGGAGCGACTCGAGGTGGACCGGGCCGGGGCGCTGGCGTTCCTCACCGAGGGCGCCGGCGCGCTCACCGACGCCGGGTTCGAGGTCCGGCTGCCCGCCTGGTGGCGGCGTTCCCCACGGCTCGGCCTGCGCCTGGTCGCGACCGCCGGCCGCGCGGTGGATCCGGGGACCGTGCAGACCAGCCCCCTGCTGGATCGGGACGTCGTCGTCGGCGTCCGCTGGGAGCCGGCGCTGGGCGACACCCGGCTGAGCGAGGCGGACCTGGAGCGCCTGGCCGACGTGGCCGGGCCGCTCGTCCGGCTGCGTGGGCAGTGGCTGGTCGCGGACCGGCCCCAGATCGAGGCAGCCCTGGCGTTCCTGCGCCGGCACGGCACGGGGGCCGCCACGGTCGGGGAGGTGCTGCGGGTCGGCCTGGCCGCCGAACCGACGGTGGCCGGGCTCCCGGTCACCGGCGTGGAGGCACCGGGCCCGCTCGGCGACGTCCTGGCGGGGCGGGTGCCGGTGGCGCCGCTGCAACTCCCGCCGGAGTTCGCCGCGGTCTTCCGCGCCACCCTGCGTCCCTACCAGCACCGCGGACTGGCCTGGTTGGTGACGATGCAGCGCCTCGGGCTCGGCGCCGTCCTGGCCGACGACATGGGCCTGGGCAAGACGGTGCAGGCCCTGGCCCTGGTGGTGCTGGACCGGCTCGCTCCGATCGATCCGCCGGACCCGGCCGGCCTGCCCCGGTCCGGCCCCACGCTGGTCGTCTGCCCGATGTCCGTCGTGGCGGTCTGGCAGCGCGAGGCGGCCCGGTCCGCGCCGTCGCTGCGGGTGCACGTCCACCACGGGCCGGCCCGGCACGGCACCGCCCTGGCGGACGTCGCCGCCGGGGCGGACCTCGTCGTCACCACGTACGCGATCGCGCACCGGGACGCCGAGCGACTCCGCGCCGTGCCCTGGCACCGGCTCGTCGTGGACGAGGCGCAACAGATCAAGAACCGCGCCGCCGTCCGGTCCCGGGCGGTCCACTCGCTGCCGGCCCGGCACCGGCTGGCGCTCACCGGCACGCCGGTCGAGAACCGGCTCGCCGACCTGCACGCCACCCTCGACCTGGTGAATCCGGGGTCGTTCGGTTCGGCGGAGGCGTTCCGTGAACGGTACTCGGTCCCGATCGAGCGCCACCGCAACGAGGTGGCGGCGGCCCAGCTGCGGCGACGCAGCCGTCCGGTGGTGCTACGGAGGGTGAAGACCGACCGGGCGGTGATCGCGGACCTGCCGGACAAGGTCGAGCTGACGGTCCCCTGCACCCTCACCGTCGAGCAGGCGGCGCTCTACCGGGCGGTGGTGCGCGACCTGCTGCACCGGGTCGAAGGGCGCCGCGGGGCCACCCGCAGGGGTGCGGTGCTCGCCTCGCTGAGCAAGCTCAAGCAGGTGTGCAACCACCCCGCGCAGTTCCTCCGGGACTCCTCCCGGATCGAGGGCCGGTCCGGCAAGGTCGCTCGGCTGGAGGAGACGCTCGAGGAGATCGTCGTTGCCGGTGAGCGGGCCCTGTGCTTCACCCAGTTCGTCACGTTCGGCACGCTGCTGGCCCCGTACCTGCAGCGGCGGCTGGACCGGGAGGTGCTGTTCCTGCACGGCGGGCTGTCACGCGGCGAACGCGAGCGGCTGGTGTCGCGGTTCACCGCGCCGGGCGGCCCGCCGGTGTTGCTGTTGTCGCTGCGCGCGGCGGGCACCGGGCTCACCCTGACCGCCGCGAACCACGTCCTGCACCTGGACCGCTGGTGGAACCCCGCGGTCGAGGACCAGGCGACCGACCGGGCGTTCCGGATCGGGCAGCGGCGGGACGTCCAGGTGCGCCGCCTGGTGTGCGCCGGGACGATCGAGGAGCGCATCGACGAGCTCCTGTCCGGCAAGCGCGCTCTCGCCCGCGCGGCGCTGACCCCCGGCGAGGCGTGGCTCACGGACCTGCCGGACGACGAGCTGGCCGAGCTGGTGAGCCTGCGCGGGGAGGGGATCGATGAGTGACCCGGAGCTGGTCGACCCCGAGGCGTTCTGGCTGCTCGGCAGCCTGCGGCCGGCCGGCGGCGCCGGACCCGAGCGACCGGCGCCGGGCTGCGGACTGGACACCGTGGGGCGACCGGAGATCACGGTGGACGGTCGGAACCTGGCCGACGTCCTGCGACCGGCCTACACCGCCGTGACCGCGCCGGTCGTGGACTGACGGCGTACCCGGCCCGCGTCGCCAGGGGGTGGACCGAGTCGGTGGCACAGTGGGGTCATGGTGGATCTGCGTCCCTTCCCCGCCCTGCGCCCCGCCCCGGCCCACGCGGCGCAGGTCGCCGCGCCCCCCTACGACGTCGTCGACGTCGCCGAGGCACGGGCCCTGACCGCCGGACGGCCGGACTCGTTCCTGCACGTCACCCGCCCCGAGATCGACCTGCCGGACGGCGCCGACCCGGCCGCCGTGCACGCCGGCGGCCGGGCGGCCCTCGCCGCGCTGGTGACCCGCGGAGTGCTGGTCCCGGACGCCGCGCCGACCCTGTCCGTCTACCGGCAGCGGCGGGGCGACACCGGGCCCGGGCAGACCGGCGTCGTCGGGCTGGCGAGCGTGGCCGATTACCGGACCGGCACCATCGCCGTCCATGAGCACACCCGGCCCGAGAAGGAGGACGACCGGGTCGAGCACCTGGCGTCGCTGCGCGCGCACGACGAGCCGGTGTTCCTGATGTACCCCGGGCGGCCACGGATCGACCAGCTCGTCGCCCGGGTGACCGATCGGTCCCCCGACGTCCGGCTCGCCGACCACGAGGGCGTCGAGCACACCCTGTGGGTGGTGGCCGACGACACCGTGGTGACGGAGTTCGTCGCGGCGTTCGAGGCACTGGACCGGCTCTACGTGGCGGACGGGCATCACCGGTCCGCGGCCGCCGCCCGGCTGCACGACCGGCTGCCCGGGGTACCCGGCACCGAGGGGTTCCCGGTCGTGGCCTTCCCGGCGGAGCAGCTCACCGTGCTGCCCTACCACCGGCTGGTGGCCGGGCCGGTGCCCGACCTGCCGGACCTGCTCACCGCGTTGGCCGAGCAGTTCGACGTCGTCCCCGGCCCGTTCGAGAGCCCGCTCGAGCGGCACCACTTCGGGTTGTACGCGGGCGGCGGCCGCTGGTACCGGCTGACCGCACGGGAGGGCACCGTCGACGAGCTCGACCCGATCGGCCGGCTCGACGTCGCCCTGCTGCAGCGCGCCGTCCTCGGCCCGCGGCTGCAGGTCACCGACCCGCGCACCGACCCCCGCCTGGCGTTCGTCGGCGGCAGTCGGCCGGTTGCCGAGGTGGAGCGGGCCGTCGACTTCGGCCGGCACGCGCTGGCGTTCGCTCTGCACCCCACGTCCACCGCCGAGGTGATGGCCGTCGCGGACCGAGGGTTGGTGATGCCACCCAAGTCCACCTGGTTCGATCCGAAGCTGGCGAGCGGGCTGTTCGTGCACCCGCTGGGCTGACCCGGCGCCGCCGTGCCCTGACGTGGCACCCTGGTGGGAGCGCTCCTGCGGACGTGAGGTGGCGGCCATGGGCGACGATGCCCCGGTCCGGGTGTTCCTGCTCGACGACCACGAGATGCTGCGCCGGGGCGTCCGCGACATGCTGCTGGAGACCGGTGGGTTCGAGGTGGTGGGCGAGTCCGGGTCCGCGGTGGGGGCGGTCCGGACCCTGCCGGCCCTGCGCCCTGATGTCGCCCTCCTCGACGTCCAGCTCCCCGACGGCTCGGGGATCGAGGTGTGCCGCCACGTCCGTGGCCTGGATCCGGCCATCCGGGCGGTGATGCTCACCACGTTCGACGACGACGAGGCCCGGTTGGCGGCCGCCCTGGCCGGCGCGAGCGGTTTCGTCTCGAAGCGGATCCGCGGCCACGACCTGGTCGACGCGGTCCGCCGGGTGGCGTCCGGCGAGTCGCTGCTCGACGCACGGGCCGCGGCGGACGCCGTCCAACGGGCCCGGGCGACGACGGTGGATCCCCGGGTCGCAGCCCTGACCGGACAGGAGCACCGGGTGCTCGACCTGATCGCTGACGGGCTGACGAACCGGCAGATCGGCGAGCGGCTGGGGATCGGGGAGAACACCGTCAAGAACTACGTCACCAGCGTGCTGCTCAAGCTCGGGCTCACCCGGCGCACCCAGGCCGCGGTCTTCCGGGCGACGGTGCGCGGCTACTGAACCGGCGCCCACCCGCATGCACGCCCGCCCCCAGGCTGCATCATGGGCAGGTGCTGGAGACTCCGACGAGCGCCGCGAGCCGCCCGACTCCCCGGGCGCCTGCCCCGATCTCGACGTCCGCCGTGTCGCCCCTGATCGGCCAGACCGTGGGCGCGCACGCCCACGCCCGGGCGGTGGACGCGCTGCTGGCCAGCTACCGGGCGATCCCGGCCGGCACCGGCGTCCGGCTCGCCAAGCGGACGTCGAACCTGTTCCGGCCCCGGACCGCGGCCCCCGGACCGGGCCTGGACGTCCGTGGACTGGGCGGGGTGATCTCTCTGCAGCTGCCGGAGAGCGGCGCCCCGGACGGCCCGGCGACCGCCGACGTCCAGGGGATGTGCACGTATGAGCAACTCGTCGCGACGACACTGCCGAAGGGGTACATGCCCTACGTCGTCCCGCAGTTGCGGACGATCACCCTCGGCGGTGCGGTCACCGGCCTCGGGATCGAGTCGACGTCGTTCCGGAACGGGCTGCCGCACGAGTCGGTGCTGGAGCTCGACGTGCTGACCGGTGCCGGCGAGATCGTCACCGCGCGGCCCACCGGCCACCACGCCGATCTCTACGCCGCCTTTCCGAACTCGTACGGAACGTTGGGGTACAGCGTCCGGCTGCGGATCGCCCTGGAGCGGGTGCGCCCGTACGTGGCGCTGCGGAACGTCCGCTTCGACGACCTCGACGCGCTGACCGCGGCGATCGGCACGGTCATCACGGACGGCGCCTTCGACGGTGAGCCGGTGGACTTCCTCGACGGGGTGCTGCTCCATCCCGCGCAGGCCCACCTCGTGCTCGGCCGCTGGGCGGACGACGTCCCCGCCGCCAGCGACTACACCGGCCTCGACATCTACTACCGGTCCCTGCGGGAGCGGACCCGGGACGCCCTCACCGTGCACGACTACCTGTGGCGCTGGGACACCGACTGGTTCTGGTGCTCCCGGGCGTTCGGGGCGCAGCACCCCGCGCTCCGTCGGCTGTGGCCGGCCGCGCTGCGCCGCAGCGACGTCTACCACCGGATCGTGGCGTGGGAGAACCGGTACCGGGTGGCGGCCCGGGTCGACCGCTGGCGGGGGCGGCCGGAGCGGGAGCGCGTCGTCCAGGACGTCGAGGTGCCGCTGGCCGCGACCGCGGACTTCCTGAGGTGGTTCACCCGGAACGTGCCGATGACACCGATCTGGCTCTGCCCGCTGCAGCTCCGCCGGGACGGTCCGCTGGGTCCGCAACCGGACGGCGGGCAGCCCTGGCCGCTGTACCCGCTGCGGGCCGGCGAGACGTACGTCAACGTCGGGTTCTGGGGAACGGTCCCGATCGAACCCGGCCGCGTGGACGGCGACGTGAACCGGATGATCGAGCAGGCGGTGGCGGCGTTCGGCGGGCACAAGTCGCTGTACTCGGACTCGTACTACGGCGAGGCGGAGTTCTGGGACCGGTACGGCGGAGCGGCGTACCGGCCGGTCAAGGACCGGTACGACCCGGACCACCGGCTGCTCGACCTCTACGCCAAGGCGGTCGGCCGGCACTGACCGGGCCCAGGGCTGCGGCGCCGCCGTCAGCGCGCCGGACGCCTGACGCTCAGCGCCACCAGGACCGGACGGCGTCCGGACGGCGCCCGGGAGCTCCGGACCGCGCACGACGTACCCGAGGAGCAGGTGCCGCATCCGTCCTCCGGGCAGCCGCTGCCCAGCGTGGACGACGTCACCCGGCCCAGTCGGACCAGCTGCTCCACCGCCGCCCCCACGACGTCCCGGGGCAGCCCGGTGCGCCGGGACACCTCGTCCAGGGTGCGGGTGCCCGAGCGGAGCTCGGCGAGCACGGCCCGGAGCGGACCCGCCGCGGCGGGCTCGGCAGGGGGCGTCACGTCAGGAGCCTGCCGATCTGGAAGACACAGACCGCGAGCGTCCAGGCGAGGGTGAGCTGAGTGCCCAAGCCGACGAGCGTCCAGCGGGTGCCGATCTCCCGGCGCTGGGCGGCCAGGGTAGCGGCGCACGGGGTGTAGCCGAGCAGGAACACCAGGAAGGCCAGCACGGCCGGGGTCACGTGCCCGCCGGACGATCGCGCGAAGTCCGCCCGCAGGGACTCCCCGAGGCGGCCTGGCCTCGCCACGTCGCCGGGCTGGTCGGTGGCGTACGTCTGGGCCCAGGAGGACACCACCGCCTCCTTCGCCACGAAGCCGACGACGAGGGCGCCGGTCGCGTGCCAGTCCCCGAAGCCGGCCGGGGCGAACACCGGGGCGGCGGTCGCGGCCAGGGCGCCGTAGGCGCTGTTCTGCACCCGGTCGCCCGACCGGTCCCCGCCGAGCTGGACGGCCGACAGCGCCCACACCACGACCACCGTGGCCACGATGACCCCGCCCGCCGTCCGCAGGAACGCCGACAGCCGCATCCAGGTCACGGCCAGCAGCAGACGGGGCATCGGCAGCTGGTAGCGCGGCAGGTCGAGGACGAGGTCCTCGGTGCCGAGGGCGCGCAGCAGGGTCGAGCGCAGGAGCAGCCCGGCGAGGACGACGAGAACGATGGAGAGCACGTACATCCCGAAGATGACGTCGCCGGCGTGGCGGCCGAAGAAGGAGGAGGCGACGAGGACGTACACCGTCAACCGCGCGCTGCACGAGGTGAACGGGACGAGCAGCACGGTGAGCAGCCGTTGCCGCGCGTTCGGGAGCACCCGGGTGGCGCTGACGCCCGGGACGTTGCAGCCGAACCCGACGACGAGCGGCAGGAAGGCACGGCCCGGCAGGCCGACCGCGCGCATCAGCCGATCGGTGACGACCGCGGCCCGGGCGAGGTACCCCGAGTCCTCGAGGACGGCGAGCAGGGCGAACATGACGGCCATCACGGGGACGAACGTGAGCAGCATCCCGACTCCGGCGATCACGCCGTCGACCAGCAGGCCCTCGACCCAGGTGCGGCCGAGCCCGACGGTCCCGAGCAGCGCGCGGACGCCGCCCGACACCGGGCCCGAGACGAGCGTGTCCAGAGCGCCCTGGACAGGCGCCGCGACCCGCGTGGTGAGGTGGAACACCGCCCACATCACCAGCAGGAAGACCAGCGGGCCGACCACCGGGGAGGTGACCACCCGGTCGACCCGGTCGCTCCAGTCGGTGCGGCGGCTGCCGGTGCGCCGGGTCGCCGCCGCGGTGGCGGCCGCGACCAGGGTGAACCGGCGGTCCGCGGCGGCGAGATCGACGTCCTCCTCGAGATCGGCCGCGGCGAGGTCGGCGTCGTCCCCGGGGTCGGCGTCCTTCCCGAGGTCGGCGTCGGGTGTCTCCGTGTCAGGGCCCGCATCGCCGTCGCCGGATCCGGCCGGGAGCGGCCAGCGCGCCGCTGGCCCGGCCAGCGCGCCGCCCACCGCCTCGGCCAGCCCCGCGATCCGGCCTCGGCGCGGATCCACCGGGACGACGGGCACGTCGCCGAGGGCCGCGCCCAGCGCGACGGCGTCCACCTCGATGCCGCGGCGGGCCGCGACATCCGCCATGGTCACCGCCAGGACGACGCGTAGCGGCTGTTCGAGGACCTGGACCGCGAGGTAGAGGGTGCGGGCGAGATCGGCAGCGCTGACCACGACCACCACGACGTCGGGGAGCTCGGCCGGGTCCGGCCGGACCAACAGGTCGCGGGTGAGCTCCTCGTCGGGGGAGAGGGGGTCGAGGCCGTAAGCTCCGGGGAGGTCGACGACGACGGCGTCCAGCTCGGCCGCCCGCCACGACCCGGTGCCGACCTCGACGCTCGTCCCGGCCCAGTTGCCGACACTGCGGCGGGCCCCGGTCACGGCGTTGAAGAGGGACGACTTGCCGACGTTGGGGCTGCCCACCAGCGCCACCACCGGCTTGCCGTCCCGGACGACGTCACCGCCGCCGCCGCCGTGGCAACTCGGGACCGCCGGGCGCGCCGGGGCCTTGGTACCGGACGCCGTCCGCATCGCGGGTCAGCCGTTCTCTGCCAGGCGCACCGGGAGCGCCGCCGCGGCTACGCGCGGCAGCACCTCGCGACCGACGGCGACCCGCGCGTCACCGACCCCGACGATCCGGCCGCCACCGGCCGTCCGGCGCAGGACCGTGACCGTGACCCCGGGCCGCAGGCCCAGCTCGGCGAGCCGTAGCCGCCGGGGGACGGGCAACGACGCGTTGCCGAGCACGAGCGGGACACCGAGCGGGGCGGATGCAAGAGTCACCCTCACAGCATGGGGAAAGGGTGCCCTTACATCCAGGGGGACGTTCGTCCTCCGGGGGGCCGCAGACCGGCCCGGGACCGTCCCCATTACCGGGGCGACGTGCGTCACGCCACCCACAGGTGCATCGCGAAGGTCACCGAGACGACCACCATCGTGGCCGGTCCCAGCGTGACCGCCGCCGGCAGGATCCAGCGCCCGACCCCCGGCCGGACCGCCACCCGCGCGGCCATCAGGTACGCCGGGAACCAGGTCAACGCGTACCTCGGGGTGGACACCAGCATGTTCGAGGAGATCAGGACGGCGAGGTTGAGCCCCACGTACACCGCCTCGGCCCACCGCCGCCGCCACAGCAGGCCGGCGGTGAGGAACAGCCCGGCGACCGCGGTGCCCAGGTCCGCGGCCCGGGAGATCACCAGATCGTGCGACGGCGCCGCGACGAGCTGCCGCCAGCCGGCCGCCAGCCCCTGCCAGGGCCACGCGCTCTGCCGGTGCCAGGAGAGTGACTGGGCTCGCAGCCAGTCGTCCCAGGCCCCGGTACGGGCGTGCAGGTAGGCGAAGTACGCCGCGACCACGAACAGCGGCACGGCGAGGGCCAGGCCGTCCAGCCGCGGCCGGCGGCGCCCGTCGGATCGCAGCTGTGCCAGGTACATCACGGCGAGCGCGGCGGCGAGGAACAGCCCGTTGATCCGCGTCGCCGCGGCGCCGGCCGCGAAGACCCCGGCCCACCACCAGCGCCGGCGCAGCCCGGCCAGCCAGGCGGCCAGGGTCAGCGCGAGGAACAGCGCCTCGCTGTACACCGACGAGAGGAACACCCCGAACGGCGTCACCGCGAGCAGCACGACGGCGGCCCGCCCGACGGCCGGGCCCGCTGCCCGGCCCCGACCCCAACCACCCTCCGCGCGGCTCCCCGGCTGGACGGCGACCAGCCAGAGCAGGACGACGGCCGCGGAGGCCGCCACCTGCGTGACCAGCAGCCCCGCGAGCACCAGGTTGCCGCCGGTGAGGAGGCTCGCCGCCCGGGTCGCGAACGGGTAGGCGGGGAAGAACACCTGGTCGCAGCAGGGCAACTCGGGGGGCAGGTACCCACGGTCGGCGATGCGCAGGAAGTGGAAGGAGTCCCACCAGACGAACCGCTCGAGGAGCCAGCCGCCGACGCCGCGGATGCGCTGCGGCGCCGGGAGCGCCAGCACGTACGAAACCCCGATGACAGCCACGAACAGGCCGGCGCGGCTGGCCCACCAGATGGCCAGTGCGGACCGGGCCGCAGCCCGCCCTCCCGTCGGGCCCGTCCCGTCCACGGGCCCGACCCTATCCACCATCGCCGTCCGCCATCGGGCGGGATCGGTCGCGCCCTCGCACGAGCCGGTACCCGGGCCACCCTCTGGGTGGCGGCCGCACCCCTCCTGCGGCCGCCGTTCAGAGTTGCCGTACCGGGCCCCGCGCCACGCCCCTCGTCCGCGGCACGGGCGCCCGGCGGGCAGGCACCTCCGGCCGAGGTCCTTCGGTGCCCGCCCGTGGAGAGAGCCTGCGAATCCGCCATCAGATACATCCGGCTTCACATTGCCATCCCATGATTACGCTGAGTACGCGCACCCTGGGTGATCAGGAGCTGCCGGATGAGCAGCCCCCCATTAGGGTGAGGTAGTCGATGGCGGTGCCACTGTGATTATCACCTTACGTCACCGTCCATCACCTTGAGCACGAACACGCGGATGGAGGCGCCGGGATGATCAGCATGTTCTCCACCTTCCGGACGGGCGACAGTGGTTCCAGGCCGGCCCTCGCCGAGATCCTGGACCTGCTGGCCGAGAGTCCGGTGCCCTTCCGGTTCACCGCGTTCGACGGCAGCTCGACGGGCCCCATGGACGCGGACCTCCGGCTCGACCTGCGCACCCCGCGCGGGGCCGCCTACCTGGCGACGGCCCCCGGCTCACTGGGCCTGGCCCGGGCCTACATCAGCGGCGACCTCGCGGTGGCGGGCGTCCACCCGGGCGACCCGTATCCCCTGTTGCGCGCGCTGGGCTCCCTGCGGTGGCGCAAGCCGGACCCGCTCACCATCGCCCGGATCGCCCGATCCCTGGGCATGTCCCGACTGGTTCCACCACCGCCGCCGGTGCAGGAGGCGCTCCCTGACTGGCGCCGGGTCCTGGAGGGGCTGCGACACTCGAAACGTCGCGACGCGGGGGCGATCCACCACCACTACGACGTGTCGAACAGGTTCTACGAGTTGCTGCTCGGCGAGTCGATGACCTACACCTGCTCCTGCTTCCCCTCCCAGGACGCATCCCTCGCCGAGGCCCAGGCGTACAAGTACGACCTGGTGGCCCGCAAGCTCGGCCTGAGGTCGGGTATGCGGTTGCTGGACGTCGGGTGCGGCTGGGGCGGGATGGTCCGCCACGCCGTCCGTGAGTACGGCGTCACGGCGCTCGGGGTCACGCTGTCCGCCGAGCAGGCGGCGTGGGCCCAGGCGGCGATCGAGCGGCAGGGTCTCGCGGGCAAGGCCGAGGTCCGCCACCTGGACTACCGCGACGTGCCGGAGGCCAGCTTCGACGCGATCAGCTCGATCGGGCTCACCGAGCACATCGGGGTACGGAACTACCCCGCGTACTTCGGGTTCCTGCTCGACAAGCTGCGGCCCGGCGGCCGGCTGCTGAACCACTGCATCACGCGGCCGGACAACCGGCACCCGGCCCGGGTGAGAGGGGGCTTCATCGACCGTTATGTCTTCCCGGACGGCGAGCTCACCGGCTCAGGAAAGATCATTTCGGTGATGCAGGACACCGGTTTCGAGGTGCGCCACAGCGAGAACCTGCGTGAGCACTACGCCCGCACCTGCGCCGCCTGGTGCGCCAACCTGGTCGAGCGCTGGGACGACGCGGTGGCCGAGGTGGGTGAGGCCACCGCCAAGGTGTGGGGCCTGTACCTGGCCGGCTCCCGGTTGGGATTCGAGACGAACCAGATCCAGCTCCACCAGGTGCTCGGCGTCAAGTTGCATTCGGACGGGCGGGCCGACTTCCCGCCGCGACCGGACTGGGGTTCGTGACGCCGTCACCGGTCATCGGTCATCGGTCGAGCCGCCCCGCGGCGCGGGGCGGTGCCTGCCCCGGC
>DATDMG010000241.1:0-6795 GCA_036518955.1 Kineosporiaceae bacterium
CCATGCCAATGATCGTCCGAGTGAGACCCCACCCAGCCAACACACGCTTATTTGAGGCCTAGGTCAGGTCTGAGGGGGTGTCGGACTGGGGTTGCGGCCTGCCGTGCTCGTCCTTGCCGTGGTCCGGGGCCGTCGGCGAACCTCGCGACGTTGGGAACGACCAGCAGGGCCAGGATCGAGGCGCCGAGGACGGCTGCACAGATCCAGCCGATCGGGCCGACTCCCAGGTGGCGGACGGCGGCACCGGCGAGCAGAGTCCCCACCGGCGCGAGACCGATCGCTGCGAGCATGTCGAGCGACAGCACCCGGCCCAGGATCTCGTTGGGCACCTGCGTCTGCAGCGCCGTGAGCCACAGAACGGCGAAGAGGGCCAAGCCGAACCCGGCGAGGAAGCCAACACCACAGATGATGATCGAGGGCGCGTCGGCTGCGACCGCGATGATGAGTGGCAATTCGAGCGACGCGCCCCCGATGGCGACCAGCCCTTTCCGGGCGTACTCCCGTCGCGAGGCCACCCAGGCGCCGAGCATCGCCCCCAGCGCCTCGGTCGCCACGACCCACCCGTAGGCGCCATCCTCGTCTCGCAGGGCCAGCGGCAGCAGGACGCCCAATGGCGCGGTCAGGAAGGCGACCTGCACGGTCCCCTGGACCATGACCGCGCAGATCCATCGGTGCTCCCACACGTAGGCCAACCCACCCCGCGCCTCGTCCAGCATGCCCCCGAAGCCCTGCGTATCGGTCCGTACGGGCTTACGGTCGCCAAGGGCCACCAGGGTGAGAACGCTGACCGCGTAGGTGGCGATGTTCGCCACGATCACGATCTCCACGCTGAACAGGACGGCGGCCGCGCCGGTCGCAGCGCTGCCCGCGATGCCGGCCAGCCGACCGCCGAGGGTGCGCAGCGCATTGCCCGCCGCCAACTCCTCACGTGGCAGCAGGCTCGGGAACAGAGCCTGGTACGCCGGTTGGTAGACGCCACCTTTGAGGCCGATCAGCGTCGCGCCGACGATGACGAGGACCAGATTGTGGCCCGCACGGGACAGCAGGATCACGACCGACCCCAGCCCTCCCATCACATCCGACCAGATGATCAGTTGACTACGCCGGATCCGATCGGCGAGCACATTCCCCGCCAGCACGGAGATGATCTTGCCGCAGGCGATGATCGCCAGGGCGACGCTCAGTGACGTCGCCGGGTTGTCCCCTCCTGCCAGAAGGAGGGCCAGAGCGACGAGCAGCCCGGCGTCACCCGCGATATTGACGACCTGGCCGATCCACACCCGCCGGAAGCCCTTGTGACGCAATGTCCGCAGCATCGCAGGGGACTTGGTCATGGACTGCCTCCAGCGACGTCGTGAACGGTCCAGAAGCGCTTCGATGGTCGCGAGGGTTGCCCTGTGCAGCGGCTGTGCCAGCCCCTGCACGGATCGGCGTCAGCGGCGATCGGTCCACCGCCCGATCGCACCGTGGAGCTCTGGCCAGACCCGATCCCCGTCCCCCACAGCCCCCATCAACCCCGAAGATCACCCCGAAGGGGTGCGAACCGCCATGATTCCCCCTTGCTGGCACCGACTCTGGTCGAACGCACGCATGCGTGGATGAACGGGTACGGCAAGCTGCGCCGCTGCACCGACAAGGACGGCGAGATCGTCGATTTCTACCTCTACCTCGCCGCCGCCCTCGTCACCGTACGTCAGTTGATCCAACGAGCCCGCCAGTGCTACCGGTGGGACACCCGACCCACCACCCGCCGACTCAAATGATCTTACCTGTCGCCGGTCTCCCTAAGCCACCAGGATCCCGCAAGGGCGCACATCGGATGATCAGCGGGACCTGCGCACCGTATCCCGCCGGGCGCGCTCCCTGCCGGGCGGGGCAAGGTCATGGGCGAGCCGGGCGAAGCCGGTAGTCGCGTCCGTCCGCGTCCGGGCCATGCTTGATCCAGCCGTTCATGATCCGGGCAGCTAACCAGTGCTCGCGAATCGCAGCTGCCTCCACGACCGGCATGCCGTTGCATCGGCGCGGCGGGACTGCTCCGCCCGCCAGCCGGAGGGCCGTCACGTCGGCGTGCAGAGGCCGCCTGGTCTGTCCTCGTCGCGCTGGACATCGACGCCACGATCCTGAAGATCGCGCAGGCGCGGCACGTCTCCGTGCCCGACGGCGTGGTGAGCTCTTGACCAAGACATGTCGATCGGACTCCTGTGCACGAGAAGGGAGGGGCGGCGAGGCGGCGCTGCGCTCATTGCCGATGCGAGCGCAACGGCAGCGGATGCCTCGCTCCGGGTCTACGTGTGTGGGCGCGCGTAGTGCCGTGGCCGTCCGGGCCAGACCCTCCAGCCCACGCTGATCATCGTCTGCGCTCGCCCGGATCCGCCGCGGCGTAGGCACTTGATCAAGTGTTCGACCGCTCACCGAGAGCGACGGGTGCCGATAGCGCGGGCACCAGGACGGACGCCTCCGCTGTGCGGCACAGATCCGCGAGCGTCGCCAGCACGACGAGCCCGATGGTCAGCGCGTCCGCGGGCGCTATCGCCTTTTCGCTGATCAAGCGGTCGAGCGGGTTGCCCTCGGGCGTGCCGCCGAGTTGCCGCATGGTCTCGGCGTCCGCGGGGTCTTCGTCCAAGCGGTAGACGCAGGCCGCCGCCATGAGAAGAGTCTCGGCCAGTGTCGTGCCGCTGGGTTTGGGCGTGCAGTCCAGGTCCGCGAGGGCGGCGTCGAGCCGTGGTCCGAGATGATCCAGGACGTCCCGCAGCGGGTCGAGGCCCACGACCGCCCACATCGCATCCACCAGGCAGCAGGTGCCCAACAGGAACAGGGGTGCATCGTCCTCGCGAAAGCCGCCCTCGGCACCGCCGATGGGCTGGCTTCCGCGACCTTCCGATGTGGCGTACTGGATCTCGGCATCGACCACCGGACCGAGCAGCCGGACCACCTTCGCCACCAGAGGATCGGTCACCGGGACCCGATCCAGGACCACCGCGCGGACCAAGGCCGACAGGGCGACATGCCAGTGTCCGGAGTCAGCGGCGAAAGTCTCCGCTGAGGGTATCTGCGCGGTCGCGAGCCGCGGAGCCGCGGCATACGACGTCATGGGCAAAGCGTCGAAAAAGCGGTCGCCTGCCGATCCCTCCCCCCACGTCGGCACCGACGCAGCCTCCGGCTCGGCCCCAGCCCACCACGAGCGGCTGACCACAGCCAGACGCTCACCTCTCGCCTCGAGCAGGTGGCTGAGGTCCTGCGCGGCCCGAGCCACCTGTTCCAGGGCTCGCTGGCGCTCGAGGTCCGCCCGCGACAGGCCCGTACCTAGCCGCCGCTGCTTCTTCCGGTTGCTCGCCTTACCCATGATCCCTACACTGCCTCCGGTCCCCGCAGAAGCTATCCGGTTTCCGGTCTCGCCCACAGCCGACAGGGTTCAGGCTACCTGGCGCCACCTGTGTGACGGGGAGGATCTCGGTTGGTGGCCGGGCCCGCGCCTCGGACGACGCATCGAAGCTGCGTCTCGACATGCAGATATGCGCCACAGGAAACACACGGAATTGCGCGCGCCGTGGTCACTGAATTCCAGCTCGACTGGTCACCACGGGTGACGTGCTCCCCCACGCGAGGAATCATCCGCACAATGCCGCGAGGCGCGCGCCCGTCCTGACACAGGGGTTGGGCTGGGTCGAGACTTGAACGTGGCCGGCTGGCGCTACCGTCTCGATCCGGACGCGAAACGCAGACACCCAACCACCCGGGGGTTGTGATCGGGTTGTGATGGCGACGTACAAGACCGCGCCCACCTACGAGCCGTTGCCGGACGGACGATGGTTGACGGTGACCGCGACGCACAACAGCGCCTCGGCCGGGGCGTCGTCGCCGTTCGGGGAGGTGGATGTCTCCCAGGCTGGCGTCCTGGCCGGGTTCCCGCTCGAGGAACTCGTCGACGGCCGGTGGTGGCTCAAGGGATCTCCGCTTGGAGCGGTCCACCTGCACGTGAGTATCGACCCCCCGACCATCGATCACCTCGGCGCGGAGCAGCTGGGAGTACCGATGGTCGAGTCCGGGCCCGACCGCCGCTACAGCCTGCTGGACGTCGACATCTTCTACCCCTCATCGGCCTACGGCGGCCCGGAGACCACACCAGGCACACTCACCCTGGAGATCAGGAAAGTGGGTCTGCAGGTCCTGGAATGGCTGCAGGAGCGGTACCAGTTGCCCGCGCTGCCCTACCACTCCGTCCCGTGCCCAGACCGGGCACGGAACCGGGAAAAAACCCGTCACGCGACAAGTGACGCGGCCGAAGCGCCGGTCGTGGTGCCAGGTCCCACCGGGCGCTGGAGGACGTGCTGGACCAGACGGGACCTGGATACCTGGGCGTGTTCGTGCCCTACCGGGAGGACGAGCAGTGGGACGGCGGCCCCCGCATCGACGCTATCCGCAACGCCGTAGAGACGGCCCTCGCCGGGCACGTGGTCCGGACAGAACACGGTGACGAGGAGTCCCTCCAGGACACCGCCGTCTGGTTCTACCCCCTGTCCGACGCTCTGAAGGAATGAACAGCAAGGACATGCGCCAGAGCCACATCCGATGCTGCAGGCAACACGCGCATCTGCCGCGCAGCGCGCTGGCGAACCGTCCTGGAGTCGTCGCGCTACGTGTCGCCGGGGCTTCTCGCCCACCGGCGGCGACGTCGCGTTCCTCGTCCGGTGAGGCGTCGGGCCACGTGACCACCGGCAACTGGGGCAGGCCGAGAGGAACGGTGAGGCTGTCGCTCGCTTCCGATTCCCAGGTCGTCACCCAGGCAAGCTCGTAGGGCAAGGCCGCCAAGGCGGGACCGACGCCGGTCCTGATCCGCCCGATGAATGGGTTGACGGCGACCTTCGTTCCGGGGGCGGTAATGCCGGGGTCCTGGGCCGTCTGGGGAGAGGCTCCGAAGGGGATCAGGACACCGTCGACGTCCAGGAATAGCCACGGGCGACGCCGCAGGCCGGCCATCTGCCGACCGTAGCGGACCCGGACGACCGCCCCGGCTCGCCACGGTTGCGTTCCGCGGATCATGGCCGATGCATACTCGTCTCCCCGCGCCAGGTCCGGACGGGCGCAATTGGTCCGTTACCGCAATTGGTCCGTTACTATGGGTGACCGTGTCCCGATGGTGGGGTGGCTGGGCCGTCCAGGTTCCAGCGGCGCACGATGGCATCTTCGCTTCCGGACAGCAGGGCCCGCCCGTCGGGCGTGAAGTTCAGTGATCGGGGCGTGCTGGGGTGCCCGGTGACCGCCCACTCGTGCAGGGTGCGTTGGGTGCGTCCCGACGCGAGGTCCCGCAGGCGGATGGTGCCGTCGAGGAAGCCCTGCGCGACAGTGGCGCCGTCCGGTGAGACCGCCAGGGTGGTCGCAACGTCGGTGACACCGGTCGGCGGTGGCAGGGCGAGCGTCCAGCGGCCCGCAGGGATGTCCCACCGCAGCACGCGACCGTCAGACAGGTTGGCCATGAGCGCTTGGGCGTCCGGGGTGACGCTCAGCGCCGACAGCTGTGGTTCCCGTCTCGACGGGACGGTGCGGTCGGGCGCCGGAACCGGATCCACGGTGATCAACCGTTGGGTGAATCCTGGCTTCACGGGACTCAGGGAGAGCACCAGCACCTGCAGCCGCCCGTAGATCGAGTCTTGCGTCTGCGTCCAGCTTGCCCGGGCGGGAGTTGCCCGCGGCGCCGGCGGTAGGCCACCGCGGATCCATCGGCCCGACCGGGGATCCCACACGTCGAGTTGGCCGTACAGCTCGCCCGCAGCCTCGCCCACGACGATCTGGGTGGCATCCGCTCCGGCGTGTACCCACACCGTTCTCGGTAGCAACGTCTGGGTCTGATGACCCGTTACCAGGTCGGTCACCCGAACCATGCCATGCTCGGTCGCGGCGACCAGCACCCGCCCGTCCGCGGACGACGCCACGCTGGTGACCGGTCCGGCGTAACCGCCATCCAGCCGCATCGGCAACGCACCCGCCGGTAGGTCGCCCAGGACGGCCACAGCCGACCCCAGCAGCCCGACAGCGGCACCTGTCCACGCCGCGGCCCGGACGATCCCGCCACCGCTCGGGCGAGTCACGGCCACCGACACCACCTGCGCCACGGCCCAGCCCGCGAACACCACGAGCACCAGCATCGCGATCCCCGCTGCCGGCACCGCGAACACGCGACCCGCGACCGCTGCCTCGGCCGCCAGCGCCGGCGCCAGCAGCGGCCGGCTACGCCAGATAATGGCCCGCGCCCGGGCGGGCAACGGTGGATGGGGGTGAGCGGCCAGGACGGCGAGCGGCGCCCCGGTCGCGATCCAGGCCGCGCCAACTGCCGCGGGCACGTCTGCCTGGGCAAACAGACCCGCACCGAACAGCAGGACACCCGCCGCCAGCACCGCCAGACCGGCCACCGCCCGGCGCAGCGTTCCGCACCGCGAGCCGGTCAAGGTCGCCACCGCTGCGGCTGCCGCCGCCAACAGCAGCGGAACCGGCACTGTCGTGACCACCATCGAGGTGGACCACCAGGGACGGTAGGTGATGACATCTGGGCCAGAGGGCGGCCCCGGCAAGGGCCTATCCACACCGAGGAAGACCAGCCCCAGTAAGCGGGTGCCCAGGGCGATGAACACGGCGAGCGCCAGGAAGCAGAGCAGCAACACCACCAAAGTTGCGACGGCGCGATCGACCGGGTACGCCCGACCACGGCGACGGCGCCCCAGCCAGGTCACCTTGACCCGCTTACCGACAAGACCCTCCGACGACCCGCTACCGTCCACGCCACCCCCCGGTCACCCGCGC
>DATDMG010000242.1:0-19671 GCA_036518955.1 Kineosporiaceae bacterium
CCCAGCCTCCCCCACATCCGGATCGCCTCCCCCGGCGGGTCCGCCGCGAGCGCGGCGGGGGAGGGCCAGCGCGCCGTCCACTCCCGCCAGGCGGGCAGCACGCGCGCGACGGGGGTCTGCTGGAGCATCACCTCGCTCACCAGGACCCCCCACGGGCTGCAGCCGGGTTCCCGCCAGGGCAGGTCGCGAGCATGGACGGCGTACCAGGCCAGGGTCGGGTCGTGCAGCGGGTGGGTCGGCATCGGTGGCATCCTCGCACGCGGCGGCACCGCCTCAGGCGGGCCCGGCCGGAGTCCGCCGGACTCCGGCCGGGTCAGACGTACCGCTCGAGGATGCTCGACTCCGCCAGCCTCGACAGGCCCTCGCGGACCGCACGGGCCCGCTGCTCGCCGACGCCCTCGACGGTCATCAGGTCATCGAGGTTCGCGGCCAGCAGCTTCTGGAGGTCTCCGAAGTGGTCGACGAGCCGCTCGACGATGGCGCCGGGCAGCCGGGGGACCTTGTTGAGCAGCCGGTAGCCCTTCGGGCTGACGGCCGCGTCCAGGGCCTCCCCGCCGGTCGAGAACCCCAGCACCCGGGCCACGTTGGTCAGGTCGACCAGGTCGTTGGCCTGGATCTGGGCGAGCTCGTCGAGGACGTCGATCATCATGCGCTCACGCCGCGCGGCCTCGAGGTAGTCGCGGATGACCAACTCACGGTCCGGCCCGACACCGCCGATCAGCTCGTCGAGCTGCAGCGACAGCAGCCGGCCGTCAGTGCCGAGCTCGACGACGTAGTGCGCGATCTCCTCCGAGATGCGTCGAACCATCTCGAGCCGCTGGACCACGATCGACACGTCGCGGACGGTGACCAGATCCTCGATCTCCAGGGCCGACAGCGTGCCGGTCACCTCGTCGAGCCGCGCCTTGTACCGCTCCAGCGTGGCGAGGGCCTGGTTCGCCTTCGCCAGGATCGCGTCGGAGCCCTCCAGCACGTAGCGGCGCCCGCCCACGTACAGGGCCACGATCCGCATCGACTGGCTGACCGAGATCACCGGGAAGCCGGTCTGCTTGGCCACGCGCTCCGCCGTCCGGTGGCGGGTGCCCGACTCGCTGGTCTCGATGGACGAGTTCGGGACCAGCTGGACCGCGGCCCGCGTGATCTTGGTGATCTCACTGTCGGTGACGATCGCGCCGTCCATCTTCGCCAGCTCGCGCAGTCGGGTGGCGGAGAAACCGACGTCGAGCACGAACCCCCCGGTGCAGACCTCCTCGACCGTCTTGTCGTGGCCGAGGACGATGAGGGCGCCGGTGCGGCCGCGCAGGATCCGCTCCAGGCCGTCACGCAGCTCGGTGCCGGGAGCGACTGCGGCCAGGGTGGCGCGCAGCAGCTCCTCGGCGGAGCGCTCCTGTGCCACGAGACCCCCTGCCGGCTGTACTGGTGCGGACGCGTTGGGTGTCGCGCTGGCGCACCCGTAGATGAGGACATGCAGCTACTCCTGTCCTGCCAGGAGTGTACTGACCGCCGGGCGTGGCCGGGTGTGGTCGCGCTCAGCCCAACGCCTCCGAGTGTGCTCCTCCGCCCGCAGGGATGCCCGCCACCAGCGCCCCGGCGAGGTCCGCGGCCTGGTGGACCGCCATCCCCGCGGGTGCCGATCCGTCACATCCGCGGGGCACGATCGCATGCGTGAACCCGAGCCTCGCGGCCTCTGCCAGCCGGCGCCCCACCCCCGCGACCTTGCGGACCTCGCCGGCGAGACCCACCTCCCCGATGGCCACCAGCCCGGGACGCAGCGGCTGGTCGACCTGCGCGCTGGCCACCGCGAGCGCCACCGCCAGGTCGGCCGACGGCTCGCCCAGCCGGACGCCGCCCACCGTCGCCACGTAGGTGTCGTGACCGATCAGGCCGACCCCCACGCGTCGGTCGAGGACGGCGAGCACCATCGCCACCCGGCTGGAGTCGAGCCCGGACGTCGCCCGGCGAGGGTTCGCCAGCGCGCTGCGCGCCACCAGGGCCTGCACCTCCGCGACGAGCGGCCGTCGCCCTTCGAGGGTGACGGTGACCGCGGTGCCGGCGACCGGCGTCTCGTGCCGGGAGAGGAAGAGGCCGCTGGGATCGGTCAGCCCCACGATCCCCGTCTCGGTGAGGTCGAAGCAGCCGACCTCGTCGGTCGGGCCGTACCGGTTCTTGACCGCCCGGAGCAGGCGCAGCCGGGAGTGCCGGTCGCCCTCGAACTGGCAGACCACGTCGACCAGGTGCTCCAGCACCCGAGGCCCCGCGATGGTGCCCTCCTTGGTGACGTGACCGACGAGCAGGGTCGCCATGCCGCGCTCCTTCGCGACCCGGATCAGGCTCGCCGCCACCTCGCGGACCTGCGTCACGTTGCCCGCGGTTCCGTCGACCGCATCGCTGGCCACGGTCTGCACCGAGTCGACGATGAGCAGGTCGGGGGCGACCGCCTCGACATGCCCGAGCAGGCTGGCCAGATCCGTCTCGGCCGCCAGCAGCAGCCGGGGCCGCAGCGCCCCGATCCGCTCGGCCCGCAGCCGGACCTGGGCCGCCGACTCCTCGCCGGTCACGTACAGCACCGTGCGCCGGTGGGTCGCGGCGCGTGCCGCGACATCGAGCAGGAGAGTGGACTTGCCCACCCCCGGCTCGCCCGCGAGCAGGACGACGGCGCCGCCGACCACACCTCCGCCGAGCACCCGGTCGAGTTCACCGACGCCGGTGGGCCAGGTCGCCGCAGCCTGGGCCGCCACCTCGGCGATCGGCTGCGCCGGCGTGGTGACCGGCCGCGCCACGGTCAGGCCCACCGGGGCGCCGCCCACCTCCTCGAGGGTGCCCCACTGCTGGCACTCCCCGCACCGGCCGATCCAGCGCGTGGTCGCCCAGCCGCACCCGGAGCACCGGTAGCCGGCCCGGGCGGCCCGCCCGCCGGCTCGGATCCGGCCCGGTGGCTCGCCGGGACCGGGCTTGCGCGTCGACGTCGTCATGGCCGAAACCTAGGCGGTACCACCGACAGGTCCGCCCGCGGCGCGGGCCGAGCCCGCGACCGGCGCGTCGGGGCAGGGGCGTCAGGTCCCGGTGAGCCTGCTGGCGGTGAGGATGGCGCCACCGACGATGGTGGCGAACGCCGGGATCCCTCCCATGATCAGGACGGCGGCGTCGTCCCGGCGCCGCCAGAGCACGACGGAGGCGAGGATCATGACGATGGCACCGGCCACGGTGAAGCCGAACGCGGTCCAGACGTCGCGGGGCGGCGCCGTCTCGGCGCCGGGCGAGACCAGGAGCGCGGGCACGAAGAGCGCGATGAACGCACCCACCGCCCAGAGCGCGACCAGCGCGACGGACACCGGGTGCGGGCGGGACCAGCGGATCGGAGGCTGGGCCCGCGCCGGGCTCGCATCCTCCTGCCGGCCGGACGGAGTCACCATTGCTCCACGATCAGGTACCGTCGCCGGTTCGTCGAGACGAGCGGGCCCCGCGTGCGCCGAGCGGAGCGCTGCCCGCGGTCTGGGTCAGAACCGGCGCCAGAACAGGTTGACCGCGTAGTCGACCGAGCAGCCGGAGTGCTCGGCGAGGATCTCGTCGGCCAACTGCGGCGCGAATTCGATCCGGACGACGGCCTCGAACTCCGCTCGGCCGGCGAACTCCCAGCGGATGTCGAGGGACGCCCGTTGCCAGCCCTGCAGGGACCAGAACCGCTCGATCGTCGCTGGGTCGTAGCCGCGCAACGCGCGGCGGAACCAGCCGCCGAAGGTGGACCGGCTGGCATCGTTGTCGATCACGAAGGCCACCCCGCCACGCCGGACGACGCGGGCCAGCTCGCGCAGCCCGGGCTCGCAGCCGGGCCCGAAGAAGTACGCCCAGCGGGCGTGCGCGACGTCGATCGAGGCATCGGCCACGGGCAGCGCCTGTGCGGTCCCGTCCCGCACCTCGACCTTCGCCAGGCGCTCGGTCCGGCGCCGCGCCAGCGCGCGCAGCGGGGCGTGCGGCTCGACCCCGATCACGCGGGCCGCCTCGGCCGCGAACCGCGGCAGGTGGAACCCGCTGCCGCAGCCCACGTCGAGCACGTGGGCACCCGCCAGGTCCCGGACGCCGCGCATCGTCGCCTCGATGACGCCGTCCGGATCGACGGCGCGGTTCTCCAGCTCATAGACGTCGGGGGAGTTCCAGATGTTCGGGCTGGGGATGACGCCGCGGGCCGCCGCCCCCACCGTCAGCCGTGCCGGGCCGCGGTCGCCGGGTGCACGCCGAGCGGCAGCAGCCGGCGCGTGCCCACCACCTGCTCGCAGTGCGCGGCGAGGACCTCGTACGCGGGCCGGCCGATGAGCTCGACGAGCTCGGCGCGCAGCGCCCGGAACACTGGTTCGGACCCGATGTGGGCCGCTGGACTGCCGGTGCAGTACCAGTCCAGGTCGTGCCCGCCCGCGCCCCAGCCGCGGCGGTCGTACTCGGCGATCGTCACCTCGAGGTAGCTCGTGCCGTCGGGTCGCTCCACGGTCTGGTAGGAGCGGCGCAGCGGGAGTTGCCAGCAGACGTCCGGCTTGGTGCGCAGCGGCTCGACGCCCTCGGCGAGGGCGAGCACGTGCAGCGCGCAGCCCGAGCCCTCCGCGAACCGGGCGCCGGACGCGCCGGCGGGGGCGAATCCCGGCCGGTTGTGGAAGATGCAGGCGCCGTCCACCACTCGGGTCTTGCGGGCGCCGTCCTCGTCGGTCTCGGTCCAGCCGCCGCGGCGGGCCGCCGCCTTGTGCTGCCACTGCTCGGGGGTGAGCCGGCGCACCGCGCGGGTGACCCGCTTCTCGTCGTCCGCGTCGCTGAAGTGCGCGCCGAGGGTGCAGCAGCCGTCGGTCGGCCGGTCCGCGTAGATGCCCCGGCAGCCCCGGCCGAAGATGCAGGCCCAGGACGACGTGAGCCAGGTGACGTCGCACCGGAAGACCTGCTCGGCAGCCTGGCCGCCCTCGTCCTCCGGATCGGGGAACTCCAGCCAGGCCCGCAGCGCGTCGAGGGGCACCTCGGGCCGGTCCGACGCCGGGCCGGGCTGCGCCGACGGGTCTGACGTCACCATCCGGCCAGGGTATGCCGGCCGCCTTCGGGTAGCGTCACCGGCATGCGTCTGGGAGTGCTCGACGTGGGATCGAACACCGTGCACCTGCTGGTCGTGGACGCGCACCCGGGTGCTCGTCCGATGCCCGCGATCTCGCACAAGGTCGAGCTCCAGCTCGCCCGTCACCTGGACGCCGACGGCCGGGTGACCCGTGAGGGTGCCGACGCGCTGGTGCAGTTCATCTGCTCCTGCCTGGAGGTGGCCGAGGACCGCGGCGTCGAGCAGCTCCTGGCGTTCGCGACGTCCGCGCTCCGGGAGGCTCCGAACGGCGACCAGGTGCTGGCCCGGGTCCGGGGCGAGACCGGCACCGACCTGCGGGTGCTGAGCGGTCCCGACGAGGCGGCACTGACCTTCCTGGCGGTGCGGCGCTGGTTCGGCTGGTCCGCGGGGCGGGTGCTGGTGCTGGATATCGGTGGCGGCTCACTGGAGATCGCTGCCGGGATCGACGAGGCTCCGGACGTCGCGGTGTCCCTGCCGCTCGGGGCCGGCCGGCTGACCCGCGACCGGCTCCCGGAGGACCCGCCCACGGCCGGCGACGTCCGGGCGGTCCGGCGGTACGTGCGCGCCGAGGTCGCCCGCGTCGTCCGGGACGTCGTCAAGCTCGGTGAGCCCGACCTCGCGGTGGGCACCAGCAAGACGTTCCGCTCGCTGGCGCGCATCTGCGGCGCCGTCGCGAGCGACGAGGGCCCCTACGTGCGCCGCAGCCTGCGCCGGGCCGCGCTCGCCGATCAGCTTCCCCGGCTGGCCGCGATGACGGCGAGGGGCCGCGCCGGGCTGCCGGGCGTCTCGGAGCGGCGGGCCGGCCAACTGCTGGCCGGGGCCCTGGTGGCGGACGCGGCGATGGACCTGCTCGGGGCCGAGGAGCTGGTGATCTGCCCGTGGGCGCTGCGGGAGGGGATCATCCTGCGGCGCCTCGACGTGCTCGGCGGGCCGGGGGTGGCTGGCCTCCAACGACGCGGCGCCGACGGGGTGCTGCCCGGTTAGCCTGGGACCATGTCGTTGGAGGACGTCACATCGTCCCCGGCTGCTGCCCCGTCGCCGGTCCCGCAGCCCGGGCCCGCGCCCGAGCGCGCGGTGCTGCGGGGGTTGCGCGCGCCGGTCGGGCTGTCCACGGCGTCCGTGTACCCGTACACCTGCTCGGACGCCTTCGGGATCGCCGCGGACCTCGGGTACGACGGCATCGAGGTGATGGTGTGGACCGACCCGGTCAGCCAGGACGTCGCCGCGCTGGAGCGGCTGTCGGAGCACTACGGGGTGCCGGTCCTGGCGATCCACGCGCCGACCCTCCTGGTCACCCAGCGGGTGTGGGGCAAGGAGCCGTGGGTCAAGATCGAACGCTCCTGTCAGATGGCGCGGCAGCTGGGCGCCCGGGCGGTCGTCGTGCACCCCCCTTTCCGGTGGCAGCGCGACTACGCGGCCGGCTTCGCCGCCGGTGTCGAGCGGCTGAGCGACGCCATGAGTGTGACGATCGCGGTCGAGAACATGTACCCCTGGCGCGCCCGGCAGCGCGAGGTGCTCGCCTACCTGCCCGGCTGGGACCCGGTGCCCCAGCCGTACCGCAACGTCACGCTGGACCTGTCCCACACCGCGACGGCGGGCGTCTCCGGCCTCACCGTCGCCGAGGCGCTCGGCGACCGTCTCTCCCACCTGCACCTGGCGGACGGTTCGGGCTCGGCCAAGGACGAGCATCTGGTGCCCGGTCGGGGCGGTCAGCCCTGCGGCGACGTCCTGGGGCTCCTCGCCGAGCGGGACTGGGACGGCGTGGTCGTCGTCGAGGTGAACACCCGCCGGGCGCGCGGCCGGGCGGAACGGGAGCGCGACCTCGCCGAGGCCTTGGCGTTCGCCCGGCTGCACCTGGCGGCACCGGCCACCGGGACGGCGAGCGCGGGTGGGCTGCGATGAGCCGGGGGAGGCGGGCGCCGTGAGCACTGGGCGGCCGGTGCCGATGAGCGCCGCGGCGTACGGGTTCGACGCGGCGGGCGAGGCGAACGAGGCGACGGTGGCCGGGGCCCCCCAGCCGGCGGACGCCTCCGCCCCGGTGCCCGACCAGGAGGCACCCCGCCGCCGCGGCCGCCGCCCGGCCGGGGAGGACACCCGGGCCGCGATCGTCGCGGCGGCCCGGGGCGAGTTCGCCGCCCGAGGTTACGAGGGTGCGACGCTGCGCGGCATCGCTCGCGCCGCCGGAGTCGACCCGCGGTTGGTGCACCACTACTTCGAGGGCAAGGACGATGTCTTCGTCGCGGTCATGGACCTGCCGGCCCGGCCGGGCGAGCTGGTGGCCGCGGTGATCCCCGGCGGGATCGACGGCCTGGGCGAACGCCTGCTGCGCATGTTCTTCTCCGTCTGGGACCCGCCGGAAGGCCGCGAGCGGGTCGTCGCGCTGGTGTCCTCGGTGCTCACCAGCGAGAGCGCGGCGCTGATGGTGAAGCAGTTCCTCACCCAGGAGATCTTCGGCCGGTTGGTCACCGCGGTCGGTGCCGACGACCCGGACCTGCGGGCCTCCCTGCTGGCGTCCCAGATGGTCGGCCTGATGATGGCGCGCTACGTCGTCAAGCTGGAACCCCTCGCCTCGGCGGACCCGGAGGACCTGATCCCCTTCATCGCCCCCACCCTGGAGCGCTACCTGGGCGGTGAGCCCGGGTGAGCGGAGCGGCCCGTCCCTGCTGAGCTGGGCGTTGACGAGGCGGAGAACAGGCGGGAACCGGGCCGGACGGTCCTTGTCGATCGGCCGGGTCAGGCGTATTTTCGCCGCATGGTGAATGCCGCATGGTAAAGAGTGGCCAGGGCGCCGGGCCGGCCATCCGGGTCGAGGACCTGCGCGTCGTCCGGGGTGGACGCACGGTCATCCCCGGGCTGTCGCTGGAGGTGCCTCGCGGCCAGGTGGTGGGCCTGCTGGGCCCGAGCGGCTGCGGCAAGACGACGTTGATGCGCTGCCTCGTGGGCGTGCAACAGGTGGCGGGCGGCAGGGTGGAGGTGTTGGGCGAGCCGGCCGGTGCGAAGCAGCTGCGCCACCGGGTCGGCTACGTCACCCAGGCGCCCAGCGTGTACGGCGACCTGACCGTGCGCGAGAACCTCGCCTACTTCGCCCAGGTGGTCGGGGTGCGCCGCGGCGCCCTCGCCGCGGAGGTGAACCGGGTGCTCGACCTGGTGGCCCTCGCCGACCACGCCGGCAGCCGGGTGACCTCGCTCTCCGGCGGCCAGCTCTCCCGGGTCTCGCTGGCGGCGGCCCTGGTGGGGACGCCGGAGCTGCTGGTCCTCGACGAGCCCACCGTCGGGCTGGACCCGGTGCTGCGCCGGGACCTGTGGGAGATCTTCCGCCGGCTCGCCCGGGAGGGGGCGACCCTCTTGGTGTCCAGCCACGTGATGGACGAGGCGGTCCGGTGCGACCGGCTGCTGCTGATGCGGGCCGGGCTGATACTCGCCGACGACACCCTGGCCGGCGTCCTCGCCACGACCGGTGCTCCGGACGCCGAGCGCGCCTTCCTGACCCTGGTCGACCGGGCCGAGGCGGCGGCCGGCGCGGCCGGCCGGAGCACCGGCACCAGCACCGGGTTGCGGGCATGAGGCGTCCAGCGCGGCCCGGCGGTCGGCTGCCGTCGGGCGGAACCGATGACCGGAGGGTGCGATGAGCCTGCGGCTGACAGCGGCGACGGCGGCCCGGGTGCTGCGGCAGATCCGGCACGATCCGCGCACCCTGGGCCTGCTGCTCGTCGTCCCGTGCGTGCTGATGGGCCTGCTGGCCTGGATCTACAACCAGACCCCGCTGTTCGACCGGATCGGTGCCCCGCTGCTCGGGATGTTCCCGTTCCTGGTGATGTTCCTGGTGACGAGCATCGCCACGCTGCGCGAACGGCAGTCCGGGACCCTCGAGCGGCTCCTCGCGCTGCCCCTGGCCAAGGCGGACCTCGTCGGCGGCTACGCGCTGGCGTTCGGCCTGCTGGCGGCGGTGCAGGCCCTGGTGGCGAGCACGTTCGCCAGCTATGTCCTGGGCCTCGACGTCGCCGGGGACGCCTGGCTGCTGATCGTCGTCGCCGTGGTGGACTGCCTGCTCGGGACGGCCCTGGGCCTGTTCCTGTCGGCGTTCGCCGCGACCGAGTTCCAGGCGGTGCAGTTCCTGCCGGCGTTCGTGCTGCCGCAGTTCCTGTTGTGCGGGCTGCTGGTGCCCCGGGACCAGCTGCCCGACGTCCTGCACTGGATCTCGAACGTCCTGCCGCTCTCGTACGCGGTCGACGCCATGCACACGATCAGCGTCGACGCCAACGGCGGTGCGGACGTCGCCCAGGACATCGCGGTCATGCTCGCTTTCGTGGTGGTGCTCATCGGTCTGGGGGCGGCCACCCTGCGGCGGCGCACCCCCTGACGGCACCCGTCCGCAGGTACCACCCAGCCGGCCGGGCTAGCTGATCACGATGGTGAGCCGGAAGCTGCCCTGCGCGGCGTCGCACCGCAGCGCCTCCCCGCAGGAGGCCCGGCTCGCGGTGATCGTGGTGGTTCCGGGGGACGCCGCCAGCCCGGTCAGGGTGACGGTTCCGCACCCGCTACCGGGACGGGCGCACTGGCCGGTCCGCGGGCCGGCCACCGTGCTGACGCTGGCGTCACGGAGCCGGGACGGCGGCGTCCCGAACCGCCAGTACGTCGAGCCCGCCCGGTCGGGGCCGCCCAGGACGACATGGAGGGTCTGCCCGACGTGCAGGTTCACCGTGGTCCCGTTGGCGACGTCGGTGACGGTGAGGGGCGCCGGGGTGTGCCGGGGGGTGGGGGCCGCGGGCCGGGTCGTGGTCGGCGACGACCCGGCCGCCGGACGCCCGGCCGAGGTCGCGGGCGTCACCGTGCCCCCCGGTCGAGGTGAGGAGGCTGCCGCCGCCGCCGCGGTCGTGGATCCCGTCCCGGAGGCGGCCGCGGAGCCGGCCGGTGAGGTGGTCCCGGATCCCGTGGCGGTCGGGCTCCCGGATCCGGTCGGGGACCCGGTGGCCGGCGTTGTCGGGGCCTGGTCGGCGGTCGGGCTGGGCGTGCTGGTGCAGCCGGCGAGCAGGGCTGCGGCGAGCAGGCCGAGCGCTCCGGTTCGGCGGGTCGTCGCGGCGAGCCGGGGGCGTCCGCCCTGGCACCGTCGGCGGCTGGGGGACGAGGTGGCGTGCATGATTCCTCCGAGGTGCGTCGGCGTGCGTCGTCCCGACGACGCCGGGGCCGGGCACGGTGTTGCGCGGGCAGGTGCGGCAGCGGCCGGTCCGGACCGGATCAGCCGGACCGGCCGCCGCCGACGGCCGGTCAGGCGATGGTGACCGCGGTGTCGTCGAGCAGGAAGGTGGTGGCCAGCGAGGAGTCCTCGGCGCCCGTGAAGGTCAGCGTCACGGTGGTGCCGGCGTAGCGGGACAGGTCCAGCGACTTCTGCAGGTAGCCGCTGGAGGCGTCGAGGTTCGAGTAGGTCGCCAGCGTGGTCGTCCTGCTGCCGCCCGCCGCCTTCACGGTGAGCGTGTCGAAGGCTGTCGACCTCGTCGTCTCCGCGGTCGTGATCCGGACCCAGAAGGTCAGCGTGTAGCTGCTGCAGCCGCTCGGCAGGCTCACCGGCTGGGACAGGTTCTGGGTGAGCGTGGACCCGGTCCCGGCGAGCTTGGCGTACCACGCCCCGCCGTGCGCCGGGTTGGAGGTCGCGTTCGAGATCACGCCGCTGCTCGCCGTCCAGGATGCGCTGCCCGACTCGAACCCGGGGTTGACCAGCTTCTGGCCCGGCGCGGCGCAGTTGCCCCCGCCGCCCGACCCGCCGCCGACGACGGGGTGGGAGATCTGGCAGCCGGTGGCGTCGTTGGACCACGTCGACTGCATCGCGAAGGAGCCGGTCGCGAACGTCAGGTTCTGCGCTCCGCCGGTGCCGCCGACGCCGACCCAGGCGCATTTGTCGGCGTTCTCGTACCCGGTGCTGTCCGTCCATCCTCCGGCGGGATTCTGGTCGGTGATCGTCTCGGCGTACTCGTGGCCCTCGACGATGGTCACGCCGTCCAGATTTCCGGCCGATCCGGTGTTGACGTAGCCCTTGCCGCACGAGGTGCCGGCGTCGGTGACGTACGGCAGGTTGGTGAAGGCGATGTCTCCGTAGGAGGAACTCACCCCGCCACCGGTGAGGGTCGTGTCACCGGTGAAGTCGTGCCAGGCGCAGAATTTTCCGGACGCCGTGTTGAAGCCGTCCGGGTGCGTGCCGGTGGGCGAGACCACGACGTACTGTGCGTTCCGGTTCGCCGCCGCCGTCGTGTTCCCGAAATGCGCTGCGGCCGCGACCGCCTCCGCGCCGAGCTGATGTCCGGTCGCGGACGCCGGGGCCGCCGCGGCGACGTCCGCCCAGACGCCGCCGAGGGCGTTGCCGGCCGGGTAGCCGACGTGCGGTGCGGACGACGGGCACGACGTCGCCCCGGTCGCCACCCCCTCGCAGTACTGGGTCATCACCCCGGACCAGGTCTCGGAGTTGGTGCCGATGCCCAGGAACAGGTCCTGCAACCGGGGGGCCATCCCGGCGCTGTCGTTGGCGAGGGTCACCCGCCCGCCGGGCGACGTCCCGGGCGCGCCCCACTGAGAACCCCAGAAGATCAGGTACACCTTGGGTGCCCCGGTCGTGACCCCGATCCCGTTGACGCCGCCCCGATAGGCCAGCTGCCCACTGCCCACTGTGGTGGCCGTCGGCGTGGACGCGTTGGCGGTGTGCGCCAGGGATTGCACCGCCTCCCGGGTGGGGAAGACGATTTTGTGGCTCCCGGCCGGGGGGTTGGTCCCCGGCCGGTCGGCCGCAGCCGACGCCTGGCCGACTCCCGCGCCGAGGACGAGCGCGGCAGACACCCCGACCATTCCGGTCGATGCCAGGGGTCGGCAATGACGAGCGAATCGCATGGAAGCCCTTTCGAGACGGAGCTCGGGGCAGGCTGGGGTATCGCCTGGGCGGGGGCGACCTGAAGCCCCGAGCATGATGATGGCGGTCGTGAAGGGTGGACGACCGCGGTCGCGCAGTTGCTGGGGCCAGCAGCGGCACGGACATTAGTGTTCACTGAGAGAATCGTCAACGTTGGCACGGTCGGTAGTGAATGCGGCACCGTGAGCCGCGATCGGCCGGCCCGCATTAGAGGTGATTAACACCCGGGAAACCCGAGCGACCGTGAGCGGAAAGGTGTCAGTCGCGCCGGAAGGTGAGCCGGATGAAAGTGTAGTCCAGCCCGGTGCGGCGCCAGTGCACCGGTCGCTCGGAGTGCTGCAGGGCGAGCTCGCCGACGAGGGCGAGGCCGACGCCGGCGGCGGCCTCGACGACGTCGGTGATCTCGCCCGGCGAGAAGATGTGCACGGGCTGGCCGTACATCGTGATCCCCGACGTGTCGGGCGGGTCCGCGTCGTAGTCGGTCGACACCACGAGTACGCCGCCCGGGCGGAGGATCCGGGCGCTCTCGGCGAGGAACGGCGTCACCGGGACGCCGTGCTCGATGACCGACAGGCAGGTCACCGCGTCGAACCGTCCCTCGGGGAAGTCGGTGGCCGTGATGTCCCCGTACCGGAACAGGACGCCGTCCCGTCGCACGTCCCGCCCGAACTCCAGGTTGTTGCCGACCAGGTCGGTGAGCCCGGACAGGCGCAGCCAGGGCAGCACCGGCGAGTACCGGGCGCTCCCGGCGTCCAGCACGGCGGCCGCCGTGCCGCACTCGGCGAGCACCGTCGAGACCGCGCCGAGGGCGTCCCAGTTCTTCGGCAGGTCACGGTGCAGCGGCAGGTGCAGCCGGCGTGCCGTGGCGACCGCGGCCCGCCAGTCGTCCGCGCTGCGGAGCACGTCGGTCGGGGGGACCGGCGGCGGGAGCGGTACCGCGCGCCGGAGCAACCCGCGGGCCCGGCGCCGACCTGCCACGCGGGCCCACAGCAGGTGCTCGGCCGCCCGCTTGGCGACGGCGAGCGGCAGGCCGCCGGGGGGCGCCGCCGGACGGCGTCGGGGGGCATCCGGGGCGGGCACGGTGCGTGACTCTAGCCGGTGACCGGCGGCGTAGGGTGGGCTCATGTCCGATCCGACCGCACCGCGACCGGCCTGGACGTCGACGACCGGCCCGAGCGAGACCGTGGCCATCCTCGGCGCCGGGGTGATGGGGGAGACGCTGCTCTCCGGGCTGCTCCGGGCCGGTCGGTCGGTGGACGACGTCGTGATCACCGAGCGCCGCGCGGACCGGGCCGAGCGGCTCGCCGCCAGCTACGGGGTCAAGGTCGGGCAGAACGCCGAGGCGGCGGCTGTCGCGGACACCGTCGTCCTGGTCGTCAAGCCGCAGGACGTCGCCGGCCTGCTCGCCGAGATCAAGGGGTCGGTGTCGGCCGGCACGCTCGTGGTGAGCATCGCCGCCGGGATCACCACCGCGTTCGTCGAACAGCGATTGCCGCCCGGCGTCCCCGTGGTCCGGGTGATGCCGAACACCCCGGCCCTGGTCGACCAGGGCATGGCCGCGATCTCACCTGGGTCGCACTGCTCCGTGGAGCACCTCGCCCGCGCCGAGGCGTTGCTGGCCGCCACCGGCAAGGTCATCGAGGTACCCGAGGACCACCAGGACGCCGTCACGGCGATCAGCGGTTCCGGCCCGGCCTACATCTTCTACGTCGTCGAGGCCATGATCGAGGCCGGCGTGCTCCTCGGTCTGCCGCGGGCGACCGCCACCGAGCTCGTCGTCCAGACGCTCTACGGCGCAGCGACGATGCTGAAGGAGACCGGCACCCACCCGACCGTGCTGCGCGAGCAGGTCAGCAGCCCGGCGGGGACGACGATCGCCGCGCTCCGCGAGCTCGACGACCACAAGGTCCGGGCGGCCTTCCTGACCGCGATGGAGGCGGCGCGCAACCGGTCCCGGGAGCTGTCGACGGGCAGCACCTGACCGTCCGCGGCGCCCGGTCGGCGCCCGGTCGGTGCGCTCGTCGCGGGGCCCGGGTCGCCGCTCACTGCGGGCCCGGTCGCCGCTGCGGGGCGACACGCCGGGCGGCTGGCCGCGCCGGATGGCCGCTTCGCGACTAGCATCCTGGGGACCGCGATCGGCCGTCGGCGGCCGCACGGGGAGTGGCGATGGGTCTGCGCAGCGCGGACGAGGTCGCGCGTCGGATCGCGGACCTCGGGTTCCACGACGCCTACGTCCTTCTCGGCGTCCCCGCGGACGCCTCCACCGAGCAGATCGTCCAGGCGTACCGGCGCGTCATGTCGCGCGCGCATCCCGACGTCGGCGGGTCACCGGAACGAGCGCAGTTGATCAACTGCGCTTACGAGGTGCTGACCCGCTACCGGGGCGCGTACGACGCGCGTCGCGGCCGGCCGCACCGCTCGGAGGGTGACGACGCGTCGGACGCCGGCCCCTCGCCGTGGCGCGTCGAGCCGGAGCACCTGGCCGAGGACGACGACCAGGAGGTCCCCGGGGGCCGTCGGCGGCGGGCCTGGTTCGTCGTGTTCGGGGTGGTGACCCTGGTCCTGGGCGTGGTGGCAGGGCGCCAGCTGACCGGCGTCTTCGGCTCCGCCGACACCGCCCAGCCCGAGCACTGGACGACGAGCCGGCTCGGCAGCCGCCCGGTGGGCGCCTCGACGAACGGCACGGCCACGGCGTCCGGGTCCGCGGGTGCGGCAGCCTCGACGTGGTCCGCGAACGGTGCCCCGGCGGCTCCGGTCGGCACGGCGAGCGGCAGTACGGCCGGCGCGAGCAAGGGCTCGGCGGCCGAGGGTGCCGTCGCCGCGTCCACCGACCCGGGCGGTGCCGCCGCGGCGCCCCTGGCTGGGCCCACGGGTGTCGGCGCCTCGCCGTCCGGCTCGCCGTCGGTCACGCCTCCGCCGCCCGGCCACCAGTGCGTCGTCCGGCCTGACACGTCCCTGTGGTGCTGGGGCGCCGGGGGCCGTGGCGAACTCGGCAACGGCGCCCTGCGGGACACCGCGACCCCGGTGCGCGTCGGTCCTCCCGTGGATCGCTGGCTCACCGTGGCCGCCGGAGCCCGTACCAGCTGCGCCCTGCAGGCCGACGCCGGGTTGTGGTGTTGGGGCGACAACAGCTTCGGCCAGCTCGGTGACGGAACGACCACGCTGCGCAGCCTGCCGGTCCGGGTCGCGGCCGGGACGGCGTGGCTCGCCGTCGCCACCGGCACCCACACCTGCGCCGTCCGTGCCGACCACACACTGTGGTGCTGGGGTGCCGGCGAGCACGGCGAGCTGGGCGACGGGACCTCCACCCGGCGGGGCGTGCCAGGCCAGGTCGGTGCCGAGGGCAGCTGGGCGGCGGTGACCGTCCAGGAGGCCCGGACGTGCGCCGTCCGGCAGAACGGGACGACGCTCTGCTGGGGCGCGATGGCCTGATGCGGCCGGTCGGCCGGCCCGTTCCGGGTCCGCGATCCGGGCCCGCGCCCACCTCCGCCGGCCCCCGCCGGCCGTCACGATCCGTGGTGGCGGTGGATTCCCCGTCCGGCGACCGCCGCGCCCGTCCGGCGCGTGCGGGGTCGTGGCCCTGCCTGTCCAGGGCCACGCTGGGTACCGTGTCGGGGTGGAGGCGCTGCGGCTGGTCTGGGACGAATCGTTCACCCGGTACGACTTCGGTGTGGGGCACCCGATGTCGCCGGTGCGGCTCGACCTCACCGCCCGGCTCGCTCGAGACCTCGGCCTGCTCGCGCACGCCGGCGTCCAGGTGGTCGGGGCCGAGCCGGCACCCGACGACCTGCTGCTGACGGTCCATCGACCCGAGTACGTGGCGGCCGTGCGGCGGTCGTCCGTGCCGCCGTTCCCCCGGGACGAGGAGTGCGGGCTCGGCACCGAGGACGTCCCGGTCTTCGAGGGCATGCACGATGCCAGCGCCCGCATCGTGGCGGGTACGGTCGACGTCGCGCTGGCCGTCTGGAGCGGCCAGGCCACGCACGGGGTCAACTTCACCGGCGGCATGCACCACGCGATGCCGGGCCGGGCCAGCGGGTTCTGCGTCTACAACGACACCGCGGTCGCGATCAGGGCGGTGCTCGACGCCGGCGCCGAGCGGGTCGCCTACGTGGACGTCGACGTCCACCACGGCGACGGCGTCGAGCACATCTTCTGGGACGACCCGCGCGTGCTGACCGTCTCGTTGCACGAGACCGGCCGCGTGCTCGTCCCCGGGACGGGGTACCCGCACGAGATCGGTGGGCCGAACGCGGAGGGGAACGCCGTCAACGTCGCCTTCCCGCCCGGGACCTCGGACGCCGGGTGGCTGCGCGCCTTCCACGCCGTGGTGCCGCCGCTCGTCACCGCGTTCCGGCCGCAGGTGCTGTTCACCCAGCACGGCTGCGACTCGCACGCGCAGGACCCGCTCGCCCACATGGCGCTCTCGCTGGACGGCCAGGTGGAGTCCTACCGGGCCCTGCACGAGCTCGCCCACGACGTGGCGGACGGCCGTTGGGTCGCGGTGGGAGGAGGCGGGTACGAACTCGTGGACGTCGTCCCCCGGGCGTGGTCCCACCTGGTCGGCATCGCCGCGCACCACCCGATCGAGCCGACCGCCGAGGTGCCGCAGTCCTGGCGCGAGTACGTGGTGGAGGCCCTCGGCCGGCCCTCGCCGCACCGGATGACGGACGGTCGCGAGCTCTGGTACCGATCCTGGGCGACCGGGCACGACCCGGAGAACGCCGTCGACCGGGCGGTGATGGCCACGCGCAAGGCCGTGTTCCCGCTCCACGGGCTCGACCCCTGGTTCGACTGAAGCCCGGTCTTCAGCCAGTTCCTGGCCGACGCACGGCGTGCCTGCAGCCGCCGCCGACCATCGGTTAACTCCGGCCGTGATGCCATGTCAGGTATGACCCTCCACCTCGTGGACCTGGCCCGGCACGCCGCGAGAGTCCTGCTCGAGCCGTTCGCGCAGCCGGTCCGGGTGATGCGCGGCGTGGTGTCGGCAGCCCCTGGCCTGGCCCTGGTGCTGCTCGGCGTCCTGGTCGTGACCATGGTCATGGCGGCGCGCGGGAACCGGCTCGCCGCCCTCGCGGCGATCCCGCTCGCACTCGCGTGGTTGGTGTTCAACACGCCCTTCGAGGGGCCGACCCTCGTCGTCCTCAGCTGGTCCCACGGGATCACCGCGACCGACCTGATCTCGGTGGCCGCCCTCGCGATCTCCGGTTGGCGGCTCACCGGAGCAGTGGTGGCCGGCCTGCGCTGACGCCGGCCGGCGGATCGGACGTCCTGCTCGAACGCCCCGGAAGTCCCGCCCGCCCCATCCGCTGACCTGCTGTCACGGCACGATCTCGCACTATTCGCCTGTCCGATTCGCCCCGAACATTCCCTGGTGTTACGGAAGAGTTTAAGGTGGTCACAGAGTGCAGGGGCCGGGAGGCTGACGCGGATGGAGGGGCGTGTGCGATGGCCGGAGACTTCGCCGAGGTTCGCTTCCTGACGGTTGCGGAGGTGGCGTCCATGATGCGGGTGTCACGGATGACCGTGTACCGGTTGGTGCACAACGGGGTGCTGCCCGCGGTGCGGGTCGGGCGCTCCTTCCGGGTACCCGAGCAGGCGGTCCACGACTACCTTCGGCAGTCCTTCGTCGACACTGCCTGACGCTCGGGCGGCCCCTGGTCCGCCCACGGCGTCGTGCGTCGTGGTGAGCTCGCGCGGACGGCTCGCGCGGCACGAGTAAGCTTGGCCCCCTGGCCTGACGCGCCGCACGCGCCCGGGCCCCGGCGAGAAGCTCTCGAACGACTGCACCACCCCGATCGCACCGACGACCGTTGACGACTGTGAGGACCTGTGGGCTCCGTCATCAAGAAGCGCCGCAAGCGCATGGCCAAGAAGAAGCACCGCAAGCTACTGCGGAAGACGCGTCACCAGCGCCGCAACAAGAAGTGACGTCGCGATGGCCCGCTGCTGGCGGTGAAGGTCTTGTCCGCCGCCAGCAGGTGATCGTCGGAGCCCCGCTCGCAGCCGCGGGCCGGGTCGAGCCCAGGGGGTGAAGTGGAAAGGACTGTTCTGGTCGCCGGGGTGTCCCGATACCTCGGCGGCCGGTTCGCGCGCCTGCTGACCGCCGACCCCGGGGTGGCGCGCGTCATCGGCGTCGACGTCGTCCCACCGCCGCACGACATCGGTGACGCCGAGTTCGTCCGCGCCGACATCCGCAACCCGGTCATCGCCAAGGTGATCAGCAGGGCGGGCGTGGACACCGTCGTCCACATGAACGTCATCGCCACGCCGACGAGCGCGGGCGGGCGGGTCTCGATGAAAGAGATCAACGTGATCGGGACGATGCAGCTCCTGGCCGCCTGCCAGAAGGCCGCCGGGGTCCGGCGGCTGGTGGTGAAGTCGAGCTCTGGCGTGTACGGCTCCAGCCCGCGTGATCCCGCACTGTTCACCGAGGACACCGGCGCCAAGGTGCTGCCACATGCCGGCTGGGGCAAGGACTCCGTCGAGGTCGAGGGCTACGTGCGCGGCTTCTCCCGGCGCCGGCCGGACGTCAAAGTCGTCCAGCTGCGGTTCGCCAACATCATCGGCCCAAGGGTCCGGACGTCCCTCACCGACTACTTCAGCCTCCCCGTGCTGCCGACCGTGTTCGGGTTCGATCCGAGGTTCCAGCTGCTGCACGAGGACGACAGCCTGGAGGCGCTGCGCCTGGCCACCGTCGGCGATGCCACCGGCGTGATCAACGTTGCCGGCGGCGGCGTCCTGCTGCTGAGCCAGGCGGCACGCCTGATGGGTCGGCCGACCGTGCCGGTCGTCCAGCCGGCCACCGGAATGGTGGGCCGGGTACTGCGCCGGTTCGGTGTGGTCGACTTCACCGGGGAGCAGCTGCGATTTCTCTCCTACGGCCGGGTGCTGGACACCACCCGGATGCGCACCGTATTGGGACTCACCCCGAGGTACACCACTCGGGAGGCGTTCGTCGACTTCGTCCGTGCCCGTCGGTTGACCGGACCGCTCTCCGCCGATGTCATCGAGGGGGTCGAGCGCGCGGCGCTCGCGGGTATCGATCGGCTTCGGGTCTTGGCAGGGAGTGACGCATGACCAAGGCACAGGCTCGACGTCAGATCGCCGCAGCGGCGGCGCGCGCGGGTGGCGAGCGCCAGGGGCGCCGCCGGACGACGCCCCTGCTCGCCGATCGCGACGTCTTCGGCGGTGCCGGCGTCAACGGCACACCGGTCGACGGCGCTGCACTCAACGGCCACGCGGTGCGCGAGGGCGCCAGGGTTCCGGGTGCGGCCGATCCCGGCACCGCTCCCAACGGCTCAGCACGGTCGGCGGGCGCCGGCTCGGCGTCCGGCGACGCTTCGGGGCCCGGCACCGGCTCGGGTTCGACACCGGCTGGGGGCAAACGCTCCGGAGGCGGTGCCAAGCGTGCCCAACGGGCCAAGCCCCAGCCCGAGGCGGCGCCCGACGACGCCGCTGACGGCGTGGCGGCGCAGGATGGTGTGGCGGCGCCCGACGACGCCGCTGACCCCGTGGCGGCGCAGGACGGTGTGGCGCCGCAGGACGGTGTGGCGGCGCAGGACGGTGTGGCGCCGCAGGACGGTGTGGCGCCGCAGGACGATGTGGCGGCGCAGGACGATGTGGCGGCGGACGACGACGGGATGGGCGGCGTGGCCAAGGACGGCGAGTCGGCCGATGAGGGCTCCGGGTC
>DATDMG010000243.1:0-2378 GCA_036518955.1 Kineosporiaceae bacterium
CGTCACGTCACCGCCCGAGGAGAGCTCGGTCACATCGGCACCGGCGGCCTTGAGGACCGCGGCGACGGAGCCGGCCAGCCGACCGACGGGGGCGCTGGCGACCAGCGCGGGGCCGACCAGGAGCGGCTGCCCCGGCTGGTGACGGCGCAGCTCGGGGGGAGGGGCGACCCCCAGTCGGCGGGCGAGGGTTCGGCCTGCGGACGACGAGAGGGCGCTCTGGATCGGATCCATGCCGGGACTGTAACCTTTAGTGTAACTGACTGTCCATATTGCTTCGGAGAACGGGAGAAGCTGTGACCGAACCGTCCCGCAAGGGATCCCGGAAGGCCCCTGCCGGGGGCCGTCGTCGCGTGGCCGTCGTCGCGGGGAACCGGATCCCCTTCGCCCGGTCCAACGGCGCCTACGCCCGTGCGTCGAACCAGGACATGCTGACCGCCGCGCTGGACGGGCTGATCGCCAGGACCGGCCTGCGCGGGGAGCAGGTCGGTGAGTTCGTGGCCGGTGCGGTGCTGAAGCACAGCCGGGACTTCAACCTCGCCCGGGAGACGGTGCTCGGCTCCACCCTGTCGCCGTGGACCCCGGCCTACGACGTCCAGCAGGCGTGCGGCACCGGGCTCGAGGCGGTGCTGCTGGTCGCCAACAAGATCGCGCTCGGTCAGATCGACTCGGGGATCGCGGGCGGGGTGGACACCACGTCCGACGCGCCGCTGGCCGTCAATCCCCGGCTGCGGGCCATCCTGCTGGACGCCCACCGGGCCAAGACGCTCGGCGGTCGCCTGTCCGCCCTGGCCAGGGTGCGGCCCGGGCATCTGATCCCGGAGATCCCGCGCAACGCCGAGCCCCGGACCGGGCTGTCGATGGGTGAGCACGCCGCGCTGACCGCCGTCGAGTGGGGCATCGGCCGGCTGGAGCAGGACGAGCTGGCGGTGACCAGTCACCACAACCTCGCCGCGGCGTACGACCGGGGGTTCTTCGATGACCTGATCACTCCGTACCGCGGGCTGCGGCGCGACGACACCCTGCGGCCGGACAGCAGCCTGGAGAAACTCGCCGCGCTCCGGCCGGTCTTCGGCTCGGGGGAGTCCGCGACCATGACGGCCGGCAACTCGACCCCGCTGACGGACGGCGCCTCGGTCGTCCTGCTGGCGGCCGAGGAGTGGGCGGTCGAGCACGAACTGCCCGTGCTCGCCTACCTCGTCACCGGCCGAACAGCGGCGGTGGACCACGTGCACGGCGGTGAGGGCCTGCTGATGGCTCCCGCGTACGCGGTCCCGCCGATGCTGGACTCGCTGGGGCTCGGGCTGCAGGACTTCGACCGGTACGAGATCCACGAGGCGTTCGCGTCCCAGGTGCTCGCCACCCTGAAGGCCTGGGAGGACCCGGTGTTCTGCACGAAGCGGCTGGGCCGGCAGGAGCCGCTGGGCGCGATCGACCGGAGCAAGCTCAACGTCAACGGCGGTTCCCTGGCCTCCGGCCACCCGTTCGCGGCCACCGGGGGTCGGTTGGTGGCCGGCCTGGCGAAGGCGCTGGCCGAGCGTGGCGGCGGCCGCGGGCTGATCTCGGTCTGCGCCGCCGGCGGCCTCGGTGTCGTCGCCGTCCTGGAACGCTAGCTCCGGGACGGGAACGCGACCGCGAGCGTCATCCGGGTGACCAGCTGGACGATCCGTTCCTGGTCGACGACCGCCCAGCTGGTGCCGCCGTCCGGGTCGGGTCGCAGCACCACTCCGCTGCGCGCCAGGTGCATCAGGCCGAGGGCCTGCATGTAGAGCGCGTTGACGAGCAGGTCGGCCTCCGCCGCGCGCTCGCTCTCGCGGTCCGTGCGTTCGCCGTCGGGCGGGGCCCCGGGCGCCACGCCTGGTTCGCGGTGCCGCCGCCCGGCCGAAAGGATCACGGAGAGGCGACGCAGCTGGCCGCCCATCAGGTCCTGCAGCCGGGCCAGCGCCACGTCGCTGATCTCCTCCAGCAGGTCGGTGCCGGGCCGGCCGAGCAGGGCGAGGGCGCAGTCGACGAAGGCCGGGTAGCGCAGGCAGTAGAGGGCGAACTCGCGGCTCACCCGCGCCAGCCGGGAGTGCGGGTCGCCGTCCGGGTCATCCGCGGCGGCCAGCACGGCGTCGAGCTCGGTCAGGTAGTCGGCCAGGGTGAGCGCGAAGAGCTCCTCCTTGCTGACGAAGTGCCGGTAGATGATGGCCCGGTTGATCCCCACCGCCCGGGAGATGTCGTCGATGTTGGCGGAGCGCATGCCCCGGGCATCGAACAGCGCGCGAGTGCTGGCGACGATCTCCTGCTGGCGCGCGCGGCGCCGGGCGGCGGTGGCCCGGCTCCCGGTGGCCGCCCGGGAGGTGTCGCCGGATGCGGTCAGGGCCGTCTGGCGCGTGGAT
>DATDMG010000244.1:0-2802 GCA_036518955.1 Kineosporiaceae bacterium
GCTCGGCCGGCCGCCCAGCACCAGGGCCTGCAGCAGCGTCCACTCCGCGACGAACCCGGCCGCCGGCGGCAGCCCGGCGGCGCCGAGGGCGGCGACCCCGAACACGGCGCAGGTGGCCGGCATGCGTCGGGCGAGCCCGCCGAGCCGGTCCAGGTCCGCCGTCCCGGCACCGTGCAGCACCGTCCCGGCGGCGAGGAACAGGGCGCTCTTCGCGGCTGCGTGCGCGAACGTCAGCAGCATCGCGGCCACCAGCAGCACCTTCGCCGTGGCCGGCTCGCCGCGCGCGGCGGTCACCTGGGCCGCGCCCACCGCGCACAGGATGAGACCGACGTTCTCGGTCGTGGAGTAGGCGAGCAGCCGCTTGAGGTCCGCGGCGACGCTGGCCTGCAGGATGCCGAACACGGCCGACGCCGCGCCCAGCCCGAGCAGCAGCAGTCCCCACCACTGCGGGCCGCCGGGATACAGCCGGACGACGACCAGCAGCACCCCGTACACGCCGGCCTTCACCATCGCCGCGCTGAACAGCGCGCTGGCGTGGCTGGGGGCCTCGGGATGGGCACGCGGCAGCCAGACGTGCAGCGGCACCGCACCGGCCTTGGTCGCGAAGCCGAGCACCAGGAGCACCACGCCGAGCGCCACCACGCCGCGGTGCGGGTCGAGCCTCGCCAGGTCGGCGAACCGGATGCCACCGGCTGCGCCCGCCAGGACGCCGCACCCGCCCAGCACGAGGACGAACGACATCTGCGTCATCGCGGCGTACCAGACGCCAGCGCCGACGACGGCCCCCCGGCGGGCATGGTCGGTCAGCACCAGGGCCGTCGAGGCGACCGCCATCACCTCCCACGCGGCCAGCAGCGCCACGACGTCCGCGGCCTCGGTCACCGCGAGCAGGCCGAGCGCGAACACCGGCAGCGCCGCCGCCGCCGTCCGGGCCCGATCGGGCCCGTCGCTGCCGGCCGACCAGAGTGCGGCGGCCACCGTGACGGTCCCGGTCAGGACGGCGAACGCCCCGCCGAGCCGGTCCGGCGCATAGGTCAGGACGACGCCGGGCAACGCCGTCCGCACCGACACCGCCCCGGCGGCGCCGCCCCAGGCCGCGGCCCCCGTGACCACGCCGGCAACACCGACGCCGACGCCCGCCGCGGCGGCCAGGAGCCGACGCCCGGACGCCGGCAGCGCCGCGGCGGCCAGCCCTGCCGCGACCAGCGCGAGCTGGGCGAGCAGCCCGACGGTGACCAGGTGGTCCCCGGTGACCCTCATCGACGGCTGACCCGGCGCAGCGCCTCGACGATCCGGTCCGGCGGCGGCGGGCACCCCGGGACCTCCAGGTCCACGTCGACGACCTCCCGGACCGCGCCCGCGACACCGTACGCGCCGCGGAAGGCGCCGCAGTCCCGGGCGCAGTCGCCGACCGCGACGACCAGTCGCGGCCTGGGCGTCGCCTCGACGGTGCATCGCAACGGCTCGGCCATGTTGCGGGTCACCACGCCGGTGACCAGGACGACGTCCGCGTGCCGCGGCGAGGCGACCAGCCGGGCGCCGTACCGCTCGGCGTCGTAGACCGGGCCGAACGCCCCCGCGATCTCGATCTCGCACCCATTGCAGGAGCCGGCGTCCACGTGCCGCACCTGGACCGAACCCGCCAGCGCCTGCGGCGCACCCTCCAGCGCGGGCGGAGCCGGGGGCGCGGGCTCGGCCACCCGGCCGGTCCGAGTGATCAGACGCACCAGGCGGGTGACGCTCACCCCTGCGCCCCGTCCGGCTCCGCGACCGTGAGCTCGGTGCGCAGCTGGTCGGTGCCGGCGAGGACGGCGGCGAGGATCGTGCGTGCCGCCAGCAGCAGGTCCCGCACCTCGGGCACGCTGATCGAGTAGACGACGGCGGCGCCCTCCCGGTGCTGGGAGACCAGGCCCGCCCGGCGCAGCACGGCCAGCTGCTGGGACAGGTTGCTCTGCTCGATCTCGATGGCGTCGAGCAGCTCGTGGACGGCGTGGTCCCGCTCGCTCAGCAGCTCCAGCACGCGGATGCGGGCGGGATGCCCCAGGGTGCGGAAGAACTCGGCCTTGGCCTGGTACAGGGGGACCGACATGGAATCCTCTCACGCTCAGGCTGAGGACGTTATCACATGAAGACTTCTTCAAATGCATGGTCCCCGTCCGCCCCGCCAGGCCGGCCGACCGCATGGTGCGGGGCCGCTTACCAGCCTTTGTCGACGCAGAGCGGGGTCTTGCCGGACATGTTCACGTAGGCGTCGAACGACCGGCGCACCTGAGCCGAGAACGCCCCCGCGGCATGGTCATACGCCAGCACCGCGCTCAGGCACGTGCTCTCCAGCACGAGCCACCGGCGCAGCTGCTCGCCCGTGCCGAGGGCGCCGGAGTTCAGGTAGTTCGTCACCGCGTGGTCCGCCTCCGCCACGGCGGCGAGTCCGCCCTCAAGGTCCGCGGCACGGAACCTGGCGTCCAGCGCCAGCTGATAGCTGGCTCGGCGCTGCTCGTGCGCCAGATGCCGGGCCTTCAGCGACGACGCCGCCTGGTGCGTCATGTCCAGGGACTCCCGGCCCAGCCACCACGTGGCCACCACCACCACCGCCAGCGCCGCGCACGCCACGGCCAGGACCACCTCCGGGACACGGGAGCCGCGGCCGTCCCGGGGCGTCACCCGACCGGCCCGGAGATGAGGTGCAGCGAGGCGGCCCCGCAGTCCGTTGCGGCGTTCTTCAGGTCGACCACGGGATGCCCCCGAGCTGGACGACGTCGGGGGCCTGCCCTGCCCTGGTGACTCTGCGCGGCCCAGACAGCA
>DATDMG010000245.1:0-4974 GCA_036518955.1 Kineosporiaceae bacterium
GACGTCCAGTCGTGGCTGGCCGACGTCACCGCCCGTGAACCCGCAAGGATTCTGGCCCAGCACGGCTTCCACGGCGCCGCCCGCTCCGTAGCCGGCCGACAGGCCGGAGCGCCCGAGACCCGCGACGGCGTCTACGAGACCGCCCGCACCGCCGCCCAGTGCCTGCGCGACGAGGCGATCCTCCGCTGGGTCACCCCGCCCGCAGGCCGGCTGGACGAACTGGACGCCGGCGCCGTCGCGACGTCCCGGCAGAGCGTCTACCTGCTGTCCAAGGACGGCGCCGGAGCCGCCGCACCCCTGGTCGCCGCGCTGACCGACCGGATCCTGCGTCAGGCCACCCGCGCCGCCGAGCGTGCCGGTGGGCGTCTCGACCCGCCGCTGGTCGTCGTCCTCGACGAGGCCGCCAACGTCTGCCGCATCGCCGACCTGCCGGAGCTGTACAGCCACCTCGGATCCCGCGGGATCACCCCGATCACCATCCTGCAGTCCTCCAAGCAGGGGGTGCGGGTGTGGGGCGAGCACGGCATGGACGCCCTGTGGTCGGCCGCCACCGTCAAGCTGATCGGCCCGGGCCTGGACGACGCCCGGGTCGCCGAGGACCTGTCCCGGCTGATCGGCGAGCACGACGTCCCGGTGCGCACGGTCAGCTACGGGGACCGGCGCACGTCAGCCTCGGTGTCGGTGCGGCGCCAGCGGATCCTCGGGCCGGAGGACATTCGCGCGCTGCCGCGTGGGCGGGCGCTGCTGCTGGCCACCGGCTGCCGCGCCGCGCTCATCACCCTGACCCCTTGGTATGCCGGCGCCGACGCCGCCGTGATCTCGTCGCAGATCCGTGCGGCCGAGGCCGCCCTCACCGCCCGTGCCATCTCGCCGAAGGACGCCTGATGAGCCAGCCCGACCATCCCGTGGAGATCACCCAACTCGCCCTGCGCGTCGACGAACTCACCGCCGGGCTCGCCCGCCTGACCGCCGACGTCGAGGACCTGAGCACCGCCGTCCTGCCCGCCGAGTTCGCCGTCCAGGACGACGACCCACCCGCAGCTGAGGTAGGCCCGGTCTACGCGCGCCTGGAGGAGTGGGTCGAGCAGTACTTCCAGCCCACTTTCCGCCGTCCCGTCGGCGGCGAGATCCGCTGGTGTGCGCGCTGGCTGGAGCATGCCGAGGCCGTCACCCGCCTCGAAGCCCTCTGGCGGTCGTGGGAGGCACTGCGGCTGGACCCCAACCTCGGGATCGCCACCTGGCTGACCACGTACCTCGACCCGATCCTCGCCGTCCTGCTCGGTCGGGTCGGCCCCTTCGCCCAGTGCACCCCCGACCGGCATGTCTGACGACCACCCACGGAGGAGTTCGTGATGACGACACCGTCGACGTACCCCGAGTCGCCGCCCCGGGCCCAGGCCCGGGCGATGCTGACCTGGGTTCTCGGGAACGACACCTGCGATGTCGAGGAGCGGCTGGCCGCCGGGGACGCGCTCGCGGCGCTACGGGACGGGGTCCCTGCCGGGATGGTGCTGGCGCCGGTTGCCGAGATGCCGGGCTCACTGGCCGAAGTCCGTCGCCTGCTGGAGGACGCCGCAGGGCTGGAGACGAGCGTCCGGGGGACGATCGCGGTGTCGCTCGCGCTGCGTCACCTGCGCCGGGCCGCACCGCCGTCGCCATGAGGACGTCGGAGCACCTGGCCGCTGCTGCCGGCCACCTGGCTGCGCTGCTGCGCGAGGGGCAGCACGACCTGGTCGAGGAGCCCGACCTGGGCCCCGCCGTGGAGGCGCGCGACCGGGTCGCCGCGGGGTTGGCGCAGGCGCTGCGAACGGTGCTGGACCAGCTGGACGCCCTCGGTGGGCACCACGATGCCGTGGAGGCGGCGGCACCGCTCGTGCCGGCGCTCCTCGCTTGCGCCCGCAGCGCGCCCGTCGTTCCTCCCGGCAGCCTTCCGACGTCCGGCGCCGCTGCGGAGTGGGTTGCCGCCGCATCCGAGGTCGAGGCCGCCGCGAGGCAGGCCAGCCAGGTCGGGCCGACCAGCGCTACGGACCTGCGCGCCGCTGGGGTCGACCTGGCGACCCTGGCCGGCGCGCTGGCCGACCTCGACACCGACCTCACCGCAGCGGTGCCTACCGCCGGCGCGCCACGCTCTGACCCGCAAGCCAGGGAGAGGCTGCAGCGGCACGCCCGCGTGGCGGTGACCGCGCTGGACGGTGCAGACCTGCCCGACCAGTACCACCTGGCTCCACCGGTGCTCGGGGTCGCCCCGGTGACCGAAGCCCACCTGATCCCGATCGCGCTCCGCCGGGTCCGGGTGCTCCTGGACCGCAGCCCCGGCCTCACCGCGCCCCAGCACGCCGCCGTGGCGATGGAGCTGGCCAGGCTCGCCCACCACCTGCGCCGGCGGCTGGGGCCCCGCCCTGGAACGGACGCTGCCCTCCGCCGGCTCACCAACGCCTACCTCGGGCTGGCGCATGTCTGGAACGCCATCACCCACGTTCGCGGTCTCGGCCCCGGGTCGTGGGACGCACCCGCCCAGCTGCATGCCATCAACCGGTTCCTGACCGCCCGGCCCGAGGTGGGGCTCATCGACGCACAGGTCGTGAGCCGCCTGACGGCCTTGGCCTCCCGGATCGCTGCAGAGTTCGACCGGGCGCAGTCCCGCGAGCACTGGGCTGCCGCCTACCAGGACGCCACCGGCCGGATGGCGTGGGCCCCGCTCTGGCCCGACTACGGACCCGCGTCCCGAGGCGAGACCCCCGCCGTCAGCGACCTTGTGTCCGCCGAGGTGCACCTGGCCGGACACGCCGTCCACGAGATCTGGCACGACCGGAACCTCCCCGTCGAGGGGTACCGGCTCGGCGATCCGATCGAGGACCGCCGGATCGGCTCCCCCTACGGAGTGGCGGAGCTGACCCGGATCCGGATCGCCCTGGACGCCACCATCGCTGCCGGTCGCGGCCTGCAGACCACCCTCGGCTCAGCGCTGCCCGACTCGGCCCGGTCGGCGTCGGCGACCGCCACGGCACGGCAGGTGCTCCCGGCGTCCACGGCAGTTGTCCCGGTCGCCGGGCTGACGGCGGTTCCGCAGCGGGTGATCGCCGTTCGCCGCCCGAGTGACCTGCCTGACGGGCTGAACCGGCTGGCGGCGCTCCTGCGCGGCACGAGTGACCTGTCGCCGCTGTCGCTGGCCCAGTGGCGACAGATCGCACGGACCGTTGCCGTCGCGGCCCAGCACACCGGCCAAGCGCTGTACCGCGCCGGACACCCGGCACCAGCCGCCGCGCTCGTCGAGCAGGCCCGCTTGCTCGCCGAGGTGGTCCAGGCCGTTCCCAAGGCGACGTCGACCGGCAGGGGACGCTGCCTCCCTCTCGCAGAGGCCCAGCAGATCCACCGTCAGTTGGCGTCGCTGCGCCAAGCTGGCATCTCCCTCGAACCAACTCATGCCCTGGCCATGGCCTCGGCCCTCCCGATGTGTATGCAGGCGCTCGCTGACAGTGCACATCGAACCAATGCGACGTCAGCGAGGTTGCAGGCTGAGGTGACCACATCAGGCCTGTCACCGGTCTCGGCCCGGCTCGCCACTCTCACCTGGACCACTCGGCCGGCGACGCCAACGGTTGCAGGCATCCATCGCGTAGTTGCGGCACCGCAACGTCGAGGTCGACTGCGATGAGCCCGCTCTGAGGAACCCGTACTGGAAGTACCTGACCCGAAAACTCCAAGGTGAGTGGGCGCGCGACAGCTCCCGGCGGAGCGAAGCGAGCCGGGATGGGTTTGCTTGTTGAGGGTGGGGGTCAGGCGGCTGGGGCGTGCCCCGTCCCGTCGGGATCAGGGCGAAGGCACAAGGTGACCTCGAAGCCGAGGTTGCTGAGCTTGCCGACGTGGTGAGCGATCTGCCGGCGGGTGCTGGCCTGGCGCTCGTAGTAGTCGGCGCCGAGGTCTTGATACCGCAGACCGGGGGCGGACAGCAGCTTGTGGTAGACCTTCAACTGGGTGTTGCCGAGGGCGACCTGGGCTTTGGCCTTGCCCCGGTGGCGGGCCAGCCGCCGGTAGCGGGCGCCTTCGCGGGTCTGGGTCTTGCCCGCCGCCACCGCGGTCTCCCCAGTGATGCCGGCCAGGTACCGGTTGCCTTTCTTGGACATGGCACGTCCGGCGCGTTCGCCGGACTGGTGGTCCAGCGGGGTGCGCCCGGCCCAGGAGGCCAGGTGCGCGCCGGTGGGGAACCGGGTCATGTCCACACCGGTCTCGGCGATGGCGTCCTGGGCGGCGCGCCGTCCCCAACCAGGCATCGACTCGGCCTGCTGCAACTGCTCCTCATACGGTGCCAGCAGCCGCTCGATCACCTCGGTCAAAAAGATCGCGAACTCCTGGCTGTTACGGAGCCCGGCCGTGTCGGACGGGAAGAGTCTCCGGCGTCGTCGGCGCCTGACCCCGGCAGAGCAGCCGCTACGGAGCCCGGCCGTGTCGGCCGGGAAGAGGTGTCGTCAGCCACCCCCGCCCCAGAGGCCCCTGGTACGCCGCTACGGAGCCCGGCCGTGTCGGACGGGAAGAGTCTCCGGCGTCGTCGGCGCCTGACCCCGGCAGAGCAGCCGCTACGGAGCCCGGCCGTGTCGGCCGGGAAGAGGCTGACGCGATGGCGCAGCTTGGCCCCCGGGCACAGGCCGCTACGGAGCCCGGCCGTGTCGGCCGGGAAGAGCCGGAGCACCATGTGCTGCTCACGTGGTGGCATCACCTGCCGCTACGGAGCCCGGCCGTGTCGGCCGGGAAGAGTTCGTGCAGCTGGTGTACTGGTGGCCGGTCCACCAGCCGCGACGGAGCCCGGCCGTGTCGGCCGGGAAGAGTTGGGGCTGACAAGCAGGTCGACGCACTTCGAGTTGCCGCTACGGAGCCCGGCCGTGTCGGCCGGGAAGAGTCGCGGTGCCCCGGTACCCGGCCGTCGCGGTGCCCCAATGCCGCTACGGAGCCCGGCCGTGTCGGCCGGGAAGAGTCGCG
>DATDMG010000246.1:0-17965 GCA_036518955.1 Kineosporiaceae bacterium
GCCCGGTCAGGTTCATGCAAGCACCGACACGCGCCTCCTGCGACCACCTCGACCGCCATCACGCAGCACTACCCCCGGCCGGAAACACCCACACCCTGCGCTCGGGCTGAAGGTTTACCTCGGATGCACCCGACCCAGGTAGCGCACAGTGTCAAGCCGACGACAATAAGCTACCTTCGTTCAGCCGTGAGATCTCCACGAACCCGCCGTCGTAGCCGTAGTCATAACTCGGTGCCCGACAGTTCGTGCAGGAGCTCTTGGAGAGTTCGACATCAGGGGCCTGGATGTCGAATCCACGGCGCCGAAGTCGTCGGTACCTCCGGGAGTGTCTTCGATCATGTGAAGATCCATTACCTGGACCTGGTCGATCAGGGCGCCAGCCCCCATGACGCGGACGCCGCTGCCCGACTTGTCGACGACGAGGTCTCTCAATGCGGCGTGTTTGCCGAAGATCTGAATGCCATACCGTCGGGCGCCGCTGACGGTGATGCGTTCGAGAAGTGTGTAGTCGGTCATTAGCGCGACAACCGATGCCTCCCCTCGGTCGGGTGCGGTGATAACCGGGCGAGCGCCGTTCCCGTAGGCGCCGACCAGCGTCGGCTGGCTCGGGCTACCGGTCCCCAAGACCACCAGGACGTCCGACCAGGTGAATCCACGCTCCAGGGAACACGCCGGAGTTGGCGGGCAGCTTGGTCTGCCCTACCCGCTTGAGGGAGCGCCAGGGTTGCTGGGCGCTACCGGAGGAGGTGTCCTTGCCGGACCTGCAGCTCACGTAATAAGCGTTGGCGGGCGTCTTGGATGAGATGGCGGGAAGAGAGACGGCGCACCCCATCACTGACGTAGTGCTCGTCGTGGAGCCGGTGGTGGTACCGGCCGAGATGGAGGCGGCCGGCGAGAGTTGCTTCTCGCTCGGCGATGCCGGCGAGAACGCGGGCACGGGGGCTTGTGTCGCTGGTAGGGCAGGCCGGGAAGTCGCGGACGCCGTCGCTGTGGACGACGCCGGCGCGCCGGCAGCCTGGCGGGCGCCGGGACGGCTTGCAGCGGTCGATGGAGTGGCCCAGGACGGCATGAATCCCCGAGGAGGGGGCCGTGAAGGTCGAAGCGTGGACCGCCGCTGGACCAGGGCTATCCGGGTCTTCGCTCGTGAACGGGGTATCGCGGCGACTGACTGCGCAGCTCCGAGGCCCCCAGCGTCAGCATCACGACCGTCACGACGGCTACCCGCGGCCAGGGAACCGTCCTCCGGCGCGGCCCGCGTCTGCGCTTCATCGAGCCTCCCTGAGGCGCGGTGGTTCGAAAGGGACGGGAAACCATTGGCCCTCCTGGATGAAATATTGCATCCGTGCATATTGCTTCAGCTGGCGTGCGCCGCGGCTTGAGCAGCGCGGCATGACGTGTGCTCAAGCGTAGTTCGCTGGGGGATTGCGCCGCGTATTGGGAAATATCAAGACTGGCCTGATGCTTGCCGACGCGCTCAGCGAGGCCGAGGAGGTGAGTCTCGCCTCACGAGACCGGGTTAAGTGCGCCGATGCTCGGATCGGATGGATCGGGCAGGGGGTCGCCGTTGAAGTCGATGGAGTAGCCGAGTGGTATGCCGGCATCCTTGGCGGGACTTGTCGCGCGGAGCCGGAAATCTCCTGTCTCGGGGCTCACGAACTGAGGGTCGGCGTGGGTCTCGCTCCTCAGCAGGGGAAGCCCGACCGAAGCGCCGTTCGACGTGTAGTACAGATTGTGCGACCGGTCGAAGTCGCCAGAACCGAGCCATACCGTCAATCCCGGCCCGGTGAGGAAAAAGATGTTGTTGCGCACCGCGAGGCTCGCCCTGGTGGAGCCGAAGAAAATGAGTTGCGGCTCGCTCTTCCGGGACTGGATCACGGTGTTGTTCTCGAACCGGAGCCCGGTCACGATCAGGGCGAACTTGCCCTGGGTATGCACGTCGAGGCTGCCGCCACTGTCCTCGATGATGTTGTACGCGACCCGGACGTTGTTCGCGTGATGCGCCAGGTTCTCCCCGCCCAGTTCGAAGAAGCCGGCGTTGTCCGTCGAGTAGTTGTGGTGGACGTAAGTGTCGTCACCGCTGTTCCATATCTCGACGAAGCCGCCGTCGGTGCCGTAGTCGTCACTCGGCGCTCGGCATCGTACGCACCTGCTATAGGCCACCTCGTTGCCCACGCCGCTGATCACGTAGCCGACGGCACCAAAGTCGTCGTCGCCGCCGGGTGTGCTTCGAATGATGCGGAGATCGTGAGCGTTCGTGTGGGAGATGAGGTTGTGGTCGCCCTCGATCTGGACGCCGAAGCCCGAGGAGGTGACCTCGACGTCCTCGACGGCGTTGTCCGAGGCGCCCGCGTGGATGTGGACACCGGCAGCCCTGGCACCGGCGAGCTTCAGCGACGACAGAATGATGTTGTCGGCGAACATGTCGACGATGGCCTCGTGAGCGCTGTCGCTGGGCAGAGTCAGAACGGGCCGGCTGCCGTCTCCGTAAGCAGTAACGATCAGCTTCCGTTGGGGCGTGCCACCGGTGCGGAGGGTCAGATTTCCCTCCCAGGTGCAGCCACGACGGAACAGCACGGTATCGCCCGCGTGCAATTGTTCAGTCTCAGCACGTGCCAGACTTCGCCATGCGGCGTTCACGCCGGTACCCGTGTTTGTATCGGATCCCAATCTGCAGTCTACGTAGAAGCTGCGAGGCGTTGAGCCATCTGACGTCGATGCACGGAGATGATCGTCGGCGAATATGAAGATCCAGAGAGCGGTCCCTGCTGCCAGTGCCATCAAGAGAGCGGCGACGCGGTGACGCTCGTTTCGACCTTCGGGCATGCCAAGTCCCTTGTCGCTACGGCCTCTGGCTTCGTTTCGAGACTACCAGGGCGCGGTCAGAGCGTCAGCGGACGTCAGCGGCCATGGGGGCGAGGTCTCGCAGGTGGCGGCGGCCAGCACCGCTCCCCCCTGTGCGCTGAGCACCACCCTGAACTCGACCTTGACCTTCCGGGGCTTGGTGCGGCAGATCTCCAACCGCCCCTGCGGTGTGAGCGGCCCGGCCATGGGGAGGGCGACGATCACGTACCTCGGGCGATCTGGGCCTGGCCACGCCCTCATCGGCGGCGTCCGCCAGGTCGGTGCTGCAGCCGCACGACGTGCTGGATCCGCCGGCCCGCTCGGCGATCCGCTTGTCCTGCACGCGATCCGCTTGTCCTGCAGGCGATCCGCTTGTCCTGCACGACGACTCGAACTTGCAGAGCAGCGTTCACCGACCGAAGTTCGACGATCAGCGCGAGAAGACCCTCACGCGACACGTCCTGCGCGGCGACAGTGACATCGCCGACCTGCTCGCCTCCCCGATCAGCGGCTACCTCACCCTCGACCAAGAAGACGGCGTCACCATCTACCGGCTGTTCCACGACGCCCTGCGCACCACCCTGCGCACCCGCTGGCGCGACCTCTGAGGGGCTGAACAACCCCGCCCACACCCATGACATCCCAGACACCGCCTGCTCCAGCATTCCCGGCGAGAGCCCAGAGATCCGGGCACAGACTCGAAGCCGTCCAGGCCCGGATCACCCGCGCCCTTGGCGCCGATTTTCACGCAGCGAATCTGCCCCCAGGCGAGCTGACGGGAACCGTTTGACTTGGCCGAGTAGCTACCCACAGTTGATCTGCATCGCTGATGGGTCGACCCTCGCCATAGATCACCCCGCTGCCCGGGCCAACCGGCGTAGGCGACGTGCCGCGGTTCTCACCTGTTCCACGACAAGGCCGAGCAGGACATGGCGCCGCAGGGCAAGGATCGCGGCGGCGTCGCGGGTCTCGAAGCTCCACCGGGAAGCCGGAACGACCAGTCAGCGAATCGCCCTCAACCGGGGGCCGGCCCAGCGAGCCTGGCGCCGTGCCCAACCCGTTGGCACGCAGCAAGATCGACGCTACCTGCCAGCGCGGTGTGCCCAGCGGATCCGGGCATCCCGGCGTGTCGGACGGCCCGCGAAAATCGACGTTAGGGCGCAGTCGTGCGTCCGCCGGTCGCTATCGGCCGCTGCGGTCGAAGTCCGGTCAGCGGTGCTGGCGCGTGAACGCCCCGCCCGGCCGTCCCCACCAGGTCGTGTGGGAACAGCGGCGACGACCTGCGTGGGATAGTCGGTGCGGGGGCGGAGGTGGGCCAGCGGCGGGGCAGCCCAGGGGGCGCGGGCGGGGCTACTGCGGCGCGGGCGGCTCGGGGGACCGTGCGTGCAGCTGGGCGTTGATGCGCAGGGCCTCCTGCAGTTGATCTTCCAGGATGATGATGCGGCAGGCGGCGTCCAGCGGGGTGCCGGCATCGACCAGCTCCCGGGCTCGGCCGGCCAGGCGCAACTGGTAGCGCGAGTAGCGGCGGTGGCCACCGGGCGAGCGTTGGGGGACGAAGAGTTTCGCTTCGTCCAGGCTGCGCAGGAAGCCGGGGGTGGCGCCGATCAGCTCGGCGGCCCGGCCCATCGTGTAGGCCGGATAGTGATCGTCATCGAGTCGGTCGTTACCGGTCATGCAGGGTCCCCCTGGTCGTCTGGTCGTCGGGGGCTATGCAGTTGTGCGTCATCTTTGCCTTCGCGTCGGCAGGGCCCCGGTGCCGTAGCACCGGGGCCCTGCGGGTCGAAGGGGTTGAACGCCGTTGACCGACGCTCACGTCGGTGTCATGTCCGCACGAACCACCCGAACGGGCAGCAGTGCGGAGATCGCGTATGCGTGACCGGAGACCACCCTCTTTCTCGATGGAACTGCGGTAACCGCCCCGGCGAGAGACCAGCCGGCAGCGGGCGATCCGACAGGCGTCCCCCCTTCTTTCTTCTCCGATACCAACAGGTGGTGCTGGTGGTGCGTACTGCTGGTGGTGCGCTGTTGCTGCCGCGGTCGCGGCCCGGATGGAGCCTGGCCCGCAACGTCCTTCTGCCGTGCCTCACATCCACGCGCAGTTCGTCATCTGCAGCGTCTTTATGACCTTCTCGTTCGCGACGTAGGAACTCTAGCCGTCTCATCTTCGGATGTCTAGCATCGCGACTGGAGGTTTTCTCACCCGTACGGCGGACACCACGGGTGGCTGGCGGGGGCGCACGGCCACGGTGTTGCCCCGGCGAACCGGCTGGCCGCGCCCACTGGCGTTGACGACTCGAGCGTGGTTCTCCCGGGAGCGCTGGCTCCCCGCCGGGGGATCGTGGCCATCGCACCAGGTCAGGAACACGCGCAGGTCGGACGCGGTGTGGACCCGGGTCTGCCCCTTGTACCGGCCCAGGTGGCCGGCGACGGCGAGGCGGAGGGTCGCGCCGTCGGCGGCGCACCACGATCGTCGTCGTGCGCCGCCGATCCGGAAGCCGATCCGGAAAGAGTTGAGGCCGCGCTGGCCTGGATGATGTCGTGCTTCGTGATCGTCATGCTTCGACTGTCCGTCTCGGCGGGGCTGGCCCGGCGCGATGACGACGCGCGGCCTTCGCCACACGAGGTGGGTCGCCGCTCAGGCCCTCGACACCAGCGCCGTCGTACACCGTTCCGGCGAGAGGGGCGACGACGTCGGACGCCGGTGAGGTGGCCCCGCCGGTCGGCTCCCGGGCAGCGCGGCGTGCTTGTCGGTGGTCCTGGCTAGGAGCTGACACTCATCGACCAGACGTCGACACGAACGGGGAGGGCGAGCGATGCCGAAGGACTTCCGCGGCCGCGAGGTCGTGACCGCAGCCGATCTCGAACAGATGACCCCAGGTGGGCGTCAGGCCACCTTCGAAGACAGCGTCATCACCGACCTGCACAGCGTCCCGGCCGACTTCCTCACCCGCGTCCGTTCCCGCCTCACCCCGCGGGTCGTCCGACGAGATCGCGAGCAGGCAGCAGCCAGGGGACCCCGCAACGAACCGTGAACCCTCCCCACCTGGTCCGATTCACCTCCGACTTCTTCCACGACCTCGAGCAGCGACCGGCTCTCGCAATTGCGCGTCGTGGTAGTCCGCGACCACCGCACGCGCCGCTCGTCGCTGCGACTTGTCCGGCACAACCACGAGGCTACTCAGGCGTCAGGCCTCGTGGCGGCTATCGCGGACGGTGACTGCGCAGCTCCCGAGCGGCGGGAGACCGGCCACCCTCGCCGCGGCAGTTGCGGGTGTTGCCTCAAGCAGTTGCTTGATGGGGGAGCATCATTCTTCCGGCACCTGGCCGCGATTGGTCGTCTCCGCTGGTCGTTCCCGGCGACGCCGATGTACGGGCCAGCATGGTCGTTGTCGTCGGGGCCGGACCCGGAGCTCGGCCGGTGACCTCCTGCGCTACGAGGTGACCTTCACCGCGTCGATCACGAAGACCAGGGTCTCGTTGGGCTGGATGCCGTTGCCGCCCTGCCCGTAGCCCAGGTCCGGCGGCACGATCAGCAGACGCCGACCGCCCTGCTTCATGCCGATCAGGCCCTGGTTCCAGCCGTCGATCACCTGCGCGTGGCCGACGTCCTGCACCGGGAACGGCCCGCGGCCGAACGAGGTGTCCAGGACCTTCTTGTCCGACCAGGTCACCAGCAGGTAGTCGGTCTGGACCGTGTCGCCCTCCTTGACGACGGCACCGGTGCCGGTGGACAGGTCCTTCGTCACCAGCTTCGCGGGCGGCGCGCAGGTGTCGGGGATGGTCACGGTCGGCTTCTTGCCGAAGGCGCCCTGGACCGTGACGTCGTCGGCGGTACAGGTGGGCCGGTCGACGGCGGTGGTGACGGGCGAGGTGCGGGGGACGGCAGAGCCGGTCGAGGACCCGGTCGAGGACTGGGTCGAAGGGCTGAGGGCGGAGCCGGTTGCGCAGCCTGCGAGCAGGAGCCCGGTAGCGGCCGCGCAGATGCAGCTGAATCGGATGTGCACGCGCGGCAGCGTAGAGGACGTGGCCGGCGTCGTCAGGTCGGCGCCGTGGCGTTCACCGAGCATCGGCCCGGAGCTGACCGTCCCGTGACCGGCCCCTCTGGGGTAGGGGTCGGTCCTCTGTGATCGGGGTCCCGTTCCCCGTCCGGGGTTCAGCCGGCCGTGCGGGGACGGTCCGTACCTCGTTCGACCGCGTCGGAGAGGATGCCCCCGACAGACCACCGAACACGACCGGTGTCGCAGTCCGCGGCCAGGCCACCAGTGCCACCGCCCCGGCTGAGCGGACCACCAGCGGTAGCCCGCACGATCGCGAAGCCGTCGGTCCCTCGACACCATGACTTGGCCACGAAGCGCGACTGGGCGGCCGGCGCACCAACAGCGATGGCTGCGGCTACCGTGCGTCCGCGTCAGCCCTCGGCACCCTTCTACTCGAGCCGCATGCCGTGTTCCTTGAGGGCGGACTCGATGATGCCCAGCGCCTTGGGACCCATCCCATGCAACGTGGCGAGGTCGTCGCGTCGGATTCCCGACAGCTCACGACGCTGCGTGTAGCCAGCATGTTCAGTGCTCGAGTGGCAGGCGCGCCCAATTACACTCTGCGACAAGCCGCACAGCGGTGGACACGTCCCTGCGCCTACTCACGGCGGCAGATCCGCGTGTTGCATCGAGCAGTCATCTGGAGCGAGGGATGCATGAGGGGAACGGTTACGCAGTTCGCTGGCCCCGATGTCGTTGAACGACATCGCCTGACCAAGAGGGCTCAGCTGGGACCGTTGCGCCACCGAGTATGGCTTCGAACAAGTGTGCCACCGGGCGTCCAGGCCGCCACCGAAGGGTTGCCCGGCATCGAAGGGTTGCCCGGCATCGCTCGGCTCCCGGCGAGCCGCGCCACGCCCGTAGTCGCCAGGACGACGAGGCCGAGCGACAAGACCAGCCAGCCCGGCCCCGGCAAGGGCACCATGACGAGACCCGTGACCACGAGGATCACGCCGACTCCCGCCAGCCATCTGATCACCGGATCAAGGTAACCTCACGCCAAGGACCCGGGTACGACCGGCGGCATGGCGAGCGCTTGCTGCCGGCGGTGGAGTCGCCTCAGGGGGCCACCACCGTGGGATGGCTGTCGCCCCGCGACGTCCGGAGCTCCACTCGAGACCAGATGCGCGGTGCGTGACGGAACAGCGGCTCGACGGAGTCAGCGGCCCTGGCATCGGGGAAGGCGACGACGGTCATGCCGTCAGCAGCCAGAAATAGGCCGACGGGCCGGCGGACGGTCATCGAGCTCAACGCGTCTCCTGCCGGTCCGGACGTTGCGACGGCCGCGCCGGGTGCGTGGGCACCAGCGCGGCCGTGATGCGTCCATCGTCGGTCCTCCCGACGGGTTCGCACCCCTGGTTGTCATCACAGTCGTCCGGTTGTCACACAGTCGTCGCACTACGCCGATGGGCGTCGAAAGGTGCCTCCGGCGCGACGAGTGGCACTCAGTGACACCAGGAGCTGTTCTGGTTGATCTTAACTGTGGTGTCGGCGGCATCTGACCTCACCCGGCAGGGTTGCCTCGTGCGGTGCGAGCCGTCGCGCCGTCCAAGGCGCCGATCAGGTGGGTCAGCAGCTCGGTGAGCAGTTCCTGCTCGCTGTCGCCAAGGGCGAGGTCGGCCAGGCTCGAGCCGAGCTCGCGCTGGATCCGGGTGTGCAGCGCGCGCCCTCGCGGCGTGAGGTAGGCCCGGATCCGGCGCCGATCGACGTCGTCGACCCGGCGGTACACGAGATTGGTCTCGCAGAGTCCGTCAACGAGCTTGGTGAGCGTGGCGGGGGGTAAGCCGGCCTGCTCGGCCAGTTCACTCATCGGACGGCCGCCCTCGACGGCGAGCAGCGTGAGCACCCGCCAGGAGGCGGGCGAGTGGCCCTGCGCCAGGAGGATGGTCGCGAGGTGGCGATCCATGAGCCGCTCGGCCCGGCTCAGCACCTGCACCAGATCACCGGCCCGACGTCCTGGCTGACCGGTCATGTCTCTCTCCGTTTCGGTGAGGGTCGCCATGGTACAGAACGGTTGCAGCCGACGGAATGACCTGGAGAACGGCCCGGCGACACGGGACCATGCGACCATGCCTGCTCGCGCTTGGCAGCCTCGCATCGGCCCACCGATCTCTGGGCCCCGCGATGCGCTGTCACGCCTACCGCACGAGCTGATCGACCTCACGGACGGCTCGCTCGGGATCGCTCTCGTGATTCCCCTGCAGGGGCCGGCCGGCCTGTTCGGGCCCAGTTGCGAACTGTGCGCCGCGCTTGCCGTCGAGGAGATCAACGCGGCGCGCGGCGTTCTCGGCCGGGAGCTGAAGCTGATCACTGTCGACGGCGGGGCGCCACCGGAGAGCGTTGCCGCCGAGGTGGAGGCCCTGGTTTCGGTGGGGGCCGTGCACGGGGTGACGGGATGGCACATCTCGTCGGTCCGGCAGGCGGTGGCACCCCGCGTCGCGCACCGGGTTCCGTACGTCTACACGGCGCTGTACGAAGGTGGTGAGCGCAGCGGTGGCGTGTTCCTCACCAGCGAGACGCCCGATGCCCAACTGCTCCCTGCGATGCGTTTCCTGACCCTCGAGCGCCGCCTGAGGCGGTGGTTCGTCGTCGGTAACGACTACGTGTGGCCGCGGCGCACCGCACGCCTGGCGCGACGGTATGCGCGGGAGTGTGGCGCCAGGATCTGCGGGGAGCGGTTCGTGCCGCTCGGAACGCACGATTTCGGTGACGTCCTCGCCCAGATCCAGCACGCGGACGCCGACGCCGTGCTCATGTTGCTCGTCGGCAACGACGCCGTGCGGTTCAACCGAGCCTTCGCTCGCAGGGGGCTCGATCAGCGGTGCGTCCGGCTCAGCACGCTGATGGACGAGAACATGCTCCTCGGCAGCGGGACTGCGGCCACGGACGACCTCTTCAGCGCGGCCGGTTTCTTCGCCTCGCTCGTGACGCCCGAGAACCTCGACTTCCACGGGCGTTACGCGAGCCGGTTCGGGGTGGAGGCCCCGCCGCTCGGCAGCCTGGGCGAATCCTGTTACGAGGGGGTGCTGCTGCTCGCGGCACTCATCGAGCGGGCGCGCACGCTGGACGTCCGGGCGATCGACGCCGGTGCCTCCGGCGTGGCGTACGAGGGTCCCCGCGGGCTGCTGCAACTGCGACGCCGCCACGTCCGCCAGCGCATCTACCTCGCGCAGGCCCGCGGCCTCGACTTCGACGTGGTGATGCAGCTCTGACGTCGACCAGCCCGGACGTGGTTTAGAGATCTTCATGGCCGTAGCCGCCCGGTCAACCGGGCCGGCAGGCCCTTGGCCGCCCACCGCTGGAAGAACGCGTACACCGCCGTGTGCGGCGGGAAGTCCACCGGCAGAGCCCGCCACTCGATGCCGTTGCGGACCACGTACGCGATCGCCTCCACCATCGCCCGCAGGTCGTGCGCCATCGGCCGGCCCGTCGCACGCTTCAGCTCGGCCATCACCTCCACCGCCCGCGGACGCAGCACCTCCCACTCCGCATCAGTCAGGTCCGATGGGTAGGAACGGACACGATCACGACACCAGCACCCCGGACAGGAAGTGCCGGCGCGTTCGACGAGGGCAGTAGACAGGCATCGGCGGGTTCTTGGCGTGGGCGGATTCGACACCGATCCACTACCAAGGACCCGTCGCCATCCCCGGGCAACACGCCCATACGATCCCGAACTGTCACGAACGGACGTGCCGCAGACCCCACTGTGGCCGCTTACCAGCAGGCTCTGACATCGGCTCAGCTCTGACGCCGGTGGTGTCGGTCGGCGAGGGTGGAACGTCTTGACACGATCGCAGGGTCGGCACCAAGATGCTTCCTGTGTGAAGGATTCTGATCCGGTGATCGCCCGGATCGGTGGTTCGCTCGTCATCCGGCACCGGATCAGAGTGAAGAGTTGAGAGCATCTTTTTGGGCCCGTCGTGAGGGCTGCAGAAAGGCTGATCTTGAGAGATCAGCCTTTCTGCTTTTTGGTCACTCACTAGAATTCTGCGAGACCGTAGATTAAGCGAACGGAAATCATCGTGAAACAAAGTGGCTGGACACTGAGCCGAAGTCATCTCTTACCCGGCAAGGAATGAGGAGGGTTCTATGTCCATGGTTTGCGGCCGCCGGACGGCGGTGTATTCGGCGTGTCTCGCTGCAGTGGTGACGCTCGCGGCCTGCGGGAGCAAGGTCGGCTCATCCAGCAGCTCGTCCTCGTCCGCCCCGGCCGCGGCCATCGCCGTGTCGGGCGACTCAGTCAAGATCGGGCTGCTCAACTCGCTGTCCGGCACGATGGCCATCAGCGAGGTCACCGTGAAGAACTCGCTCATGCTGGCTGTCGACGAGATCAACGCCTCGGGTGGTGTCCTGGGCAAGAAGCTGGTGCCGGTGAGCGAGGACGGTGCCTCCGACTGGCCGACCTTCGCCGAGAAGGCCCAGAAACTGATCAGCGTCGACCGCGTGGCGGCAGTGTTCGGTGGCTGGACGTCGGCGAGCCGAAAGCAGATGCTCCCCGTCTTCGAGAAGAACAAGGCGCTGCTGTTCTACCCCGTGCAGTACGAGGGCTTGGAGGCCTCGCCCTATATCTTCTACAGCGGGGCCACGACGAATCAGCAGATCATCCCCGGGCTCGACTACCTCAAGAGCCAGGGCAAGACGAAGATCTATCTCGTGGGGAGCGACTACGTCTTCCCCCGGACGGCCAACAAGGAGATCAAGGCCTACGCCGCGGCGAACGGAATGACGATCGTGGGTGAGGACTACAAGCCGTTGGGCAACACCGAGTTCAGTGCGATCGTGGACAAGGTGAAGGCCGCCAAGCCGGACGCGGTGTTCAACACTCTGAACGGCGACAGCAACGTCGCCTTCTGGAAGCAGTACAAGTCGATCGGCCTGTCGCCGGCGATGACACCGGTGATCTCGGTGTCCATCGCCGAGGAGGAGGCCAAGGCGATCGGCCCGGCGTATCTCGCCGGCCAGCTCACCGCCTGGAACTACTACATGACCACGCCTGGCGGGGCGAACAAGAAGTTCGTTCAGGCGTACCAGGCCAAGTACGGGGCCGACAAGCCGACGTCCGACCCCATGGAGGCCGCGTACGTCTCGGTGTACCTGTGGAAGAAGATGGTCGAGAAGGCCGGCTCCTTCGAGGTCGAGAAGGTCAAGGCGGCCGCGGACGGCATCACGTTCGACGCGCCCGAGGGCACGGTGGTGGTCGACGGATCCAACCACCACATCTCCAAGACGGCCCGGATCGGCAAGATCGGCGCAGACGGCTCGATCACCGAGGTCTGGAACTCCGGCCAGCCCATCAAGCCGGACCCCTTCCTGAAGTCCTACCCCTGGGCCGCCGGCCTCGCCTGAGGCGGGCCTGCCCTCCGGACACCGGGTGAGGTCATTGATCATCAACCAGCTCTTCACCGGCGTCAGCTTCGGCGCCGTCCTGCTGCTCGTGGCCCTCGGGCTCGCGCTGACCTTCGGGCAGATGAACGTCATCAACATGGCTCACGGCGAGCTCATCATGGCCGGTGCCTACACGGTCTACGTGCTGCAGCAGGCCGTCAGCGGAGCCGGGACGTCGCTGCTGCTGGCGATCCCGGTGGCATTCGTCGTCTCCGGGGCGATCGGCTTGGTGCTGGAGATGCTCCTGCTGCGCCGGCTCTACGGCCGCCCGCTCGACACGCTGCTCGTGACCTGGGGCGTGGCGCTCGTCCTGCAGCAGGCGGCCCGCGACATCTTCGGCGCGCCGAACAAGCAGACCCTGGCGCCGGACTGGCTCACCGGGGCGGTGGAGCTCGGGGCGGTGACCCTTCCGGCCAGCCGGCTGTTCATCCTCGTGCTCGCCGTGGGCGCGGTGGCGGGCCTGTCCCTGCTGCTGCGATACACGTCACTCGGCCGCCGGATCCGGGCGGTGGTCCAGAACCGGGAGTTGGCCGAGACGAGCGGAATTCCCACCGTCCGGGTCGACCGGGTGACCTTCTTCATCGGTTCCGGGTTGGCCGGTGTCGCGGGGGTGGCGCTCACCCTGCTCGGCGCCATCGGTCCGGCCATGGGTACGAGCTACATCATCGACGCCTTCCTCGTCGTCGTGGTCGGCGGCATCGGGCAGCTGAAGGGCAGTGTGATCATGGCGTTCGCACTGGGGATGCTCAACGCGCTGGCGGAGTACCAGGTGGGCGCCAGCGTCGCGAAGGTCATCGTGTTCGTGGCCATCGTGGCGTTCATCCAGTGGCGGCCGCAGGGGTTGTTCACGGTCCGGACCAGGAGCCTGGCGTGACTCGGCTGACCGCCCCGGGACCGGTGCGCACCGCGCTGGGATTCGCCCTCGGTGCGGTGGCGCTGTTCGGGGTGGCGCCGGTCGCGCTCAGCGCCTTCCGGCTCGACCTGCTCGCCAAGTACCTCTGCTTCGCGATCGTGGCGGTCGGGATCGGGCTGGCCTGGGGCCGCGGCGGCATGCTCACGCTCGGCCAGGGGGTGTTCTTCGGCCTCGGTGCCTATCCGATGGCGATGCACCTCAAGCTCGCCGAGACCCCGGCGGGTCAGCTCCCCGACTTCATGCAGCTCTACGGCGAGGTCGACGCCCTGCCGTCGTGGTGGCGTCCGTTCACGTCGCCGGTGGTGGCGCTCCCGGCGGTGGTCCTGCTCCCCATGCTCGTGGCGTTCCTCCTCGGCTCGGCCGTCTTCCGCCGCCGGGTCCGCGGGCCGTACTTCGCGATCCTCAGCCAGGCGCTCGCCGCGGCGATGGCGATTCTCATCGTCGGCCAGCAGGGCACGACCGGCGGCACCAACGGGCTCACGGACATCCGGTCGTTCTTCGGCTTCGACCTCGACGACCCGGTCAACCGCCGGACGGTGTACTTCCTCGTCGCCGGCTCGCTCCTGGCCGTGCTCGCCGTGTCCCGGCAGCTGATCCAGAGCCGGTACGGCGAACTGCTGGTGGCCGTCCGCGACGCGGAGGAGCGGGTGCGCTTCCTCGGCTACGACCCCGCCCTGGTGAAGACGTGGGCCTACACGGTCGCGGCGGGTATGGCGGGCCTGGCGGGAGCGCTCTTCGTGTGCGTGGTGCGCGCCATCAACCCCGCCTCCATCGACATCGTGCCGTCGATCGGGTTCGTCATCGGCGCCGCGGTGGGTGGCCGGACGACGCTCGTCGGGCCGGCGCTCGGGGCGATCGCGGTCGCGTGGGCGAACACCGCCCTGTCCGAGCAGTACCCGGCCACCTGGTCCTACTTGCAGGGCGGTCTGTTCATCCTGGTGGTCGCCTTCCTCCCCGGTGGACTGGCGTCCCTCGGCCGCGTGCTGCCGGCCCGGCGGACGGTTCGCGCGGCCGAGCAGGAGGCCACCTCATGATCGACCAGATCTACGCCGGGCTCGCCATCAAGGACCTGCGGGTGGTCTTCGACGGCTTCGTCGCCGTCGACGGGGTCGACCTCACCGTCCCGCGCGGGGACATCCGGTTCCTGATCGGGCCCAACGGCGCCGGAAAGACGACGATCGTCGACGCCGTCACCGGGCTGGTCAGGGCGACCGGGTCGGTAGAGTTCGGCGAGCAGCAACTGCTCGGGCTCGAGGTGCACCAGATCGCCCGGCTGGGGATCGGGCGCACCTTCCAGACGGCGACGGTGTTCGAGGAGCTCACCGTGCTGCAGAACCTCGACATCGCCGCCGGGGCCGGGCGCGGGGTACGCACCCTGCTGCGCCGGCGACGCGGGATCGGCGAAGAGGTGGAGCGGGCGCTGGAGACGATCGGGCTCACCAGCCAGGCGGAGCGGCCGGCCGGAGTGCTCGCCCACGGCCAGAAGCAGTGGCTGGAGATCGGGATGCTGCTGGTGCAGGACGCGAAACTGCTCCTGCTGGACGAGCCGGTCGCCGGGATGAGCGCCGACGAGCGGGACGCGACCGGTGAGCTGCTCGGCGTCATCGCCGCGGACCGGACCGTCGTCATCGTGGAGCACGACATGGAGTTCCTGCGCCGCTATGCCCGGACCGTGACCGTCCTGCATGCCGGCAAGGTGCTGAGCCAGGGGTCGGTGGCCGAGATCCAGGCTGATCCGAAGGTCCAGGAGGTCTACCTCGGCCGCAGCGCCGACGCCGAGGCGGAGAGCGAGGCCGCGGGTGCTTGAGCTCGAGGGGATCCACGCCGGCTATGGGCGGTCGACCGTCCTGCACGGGGTCGACGTGAGCGTCCGGAACGGCGGCGTGAGCGCCGTGCTGGGACACAACGGGGCCGGCAAGTCCACGATGCTGCGGGTCGCAGCGGGCCTGTTGCGGCCGCGACGCGGGACGGTCCGGTTCGCCGGCGAGGACGTCACCCGGCTGCGGCCGCACGAACGCGTGGCCCGCGGCATCGGCTATGTGCCCCAGGGCCAGCAGTGCTTCCCCCGGCTCACCGCCCGGGAGAACCTGCAACTGGTCGCGGACGGGAGAGCGAGCGGGCGGCGGGCCATGGCTGAAGCGCTCGACCTCTTCCCCGCCCTGCCCGGCCTGCTCGACCGCCAGGCCGGACTCCTGTCGGGCGGGCAGCGGCAGCAGCTCGCCATTGCGAGGGCGCTCATCACCCGCCCGAAGCTGCTGCTGCTCGACGAACCCACCGAAGGCATCCAGCCGTCCGTCGTCGCCGAGATCGAGGCGACGACCCTCGCGCTCGCGGCGTCCGGTGACCTCTGCGTCCTCCTCGTCGAGCAACACGTGGGATTCGCCCTCCGGGCGGCGGAGCGTTACTACGTGCTGGAATCGGGCCGAGTCACGTCTGCCGGTGCGGGAGGTCAGGCCGCCGCGGACGACGTCCGGGCCGCGATGGCGCTCTAGGAAGGGACTACCCGATGCAGCTCAGCCCGCACGAACAGGAACGGCTGATGATCTCGTATGCGGCCGATCTCGCCTGGCGCCGGCGGCAGCGCGGGCACCGGCTGAACCATCCCGAAGCGGTCGCGGTCGTCTCGGCCGCCCTGCTCGAGGGGGCCCGGGACGGGCGCAGCGTGGCCGAGCTCATGGCGGCGGGCCGGGAGATCCTCACGCCGCAGGACGTCCTCGACGGGGTTCCCGAGCTGCTGCGCGAGGTGCAGGTGGAGGCGACCTTCCCGGACGGGACCAAGCTCGTCACCGTGCACGACCCGATCCCGGGTGCCGCGTCGTCGACGGTGCCCGGAGAGATTCTCGTCGCGGAGGGAACGATCGAGCTCAACGACGGGGCGGCCGGCACGGAGCTCACGGTGGTGAACACCGGGGACCGGCCGGTCCAGGTCGGGTCGCACTTCCACTTCGCGCAGGCCAACCCCGCCCTGTCCTTCGACCGGGACGCCGCACGCGGGCGCCGCCTCGACGTCCCCGCCGGGACCGCCGTCCGGTTCGAGCCCGGCGTGGAACGGTCCGTCCGGCTGGTGCCGCTCGCCGGCGCGCGGATCGTCCCCGGCCTGACCCTGCCGGCTCCCGGCGCCCTGGACGAGGAGGACTGAGAATGGTCGAGGTATCCCGGGCCCGCTATGCCCAGCTGTTCGGCCCGACCACCGGCGATCGCCTCCGGCTCGCCGACACGGACCTGCTCATCGAGGTGACCGAGGACCGTTGCGGCGGCCCCGGCCGCGCCGGTGAGGAGGCCGTCTTCGGCGGTGGCAAGGTGCTGCGCGAGTCGATGGGCCAAGGCCGGGCGACCCGCGCTGAAGGTGCCCCGGACCTGGTCATCACCGGGGCCGTCGTCCTCGATCACTGGGGAGTCGTCAAGGCGGACGTCGGGGTGCGGGACGGCCGTGTCGTCGCCCTCGGGAAGGCCGGGAACCCGGACACCATGGACGGCGTCCACCCCGATCTCGTCGTCGGCCCGCACACCGAGATCATCGCCGGGAACGGCAAGATCCTCACCGCCGGGGCTGTCGACTGCCACGTCCACCTGATCTGCCCGCAGGTCGTGCCGGAGGCGCTCGGCAGCGGGATCACCACGCTGGTGGGCGGGGGGACCGGGCCCGCCGAGGGGACCAAGGCCACGACGGTGACGCCGGGGCCCTGGAACCTGGCCCGGATGCTGGCGGCGATGGACGGCCTGCCGGTCAACGTCGCGCTGCTCAGCAAGGGCAACACGGTGTCGTCGCGGGCCCTGTGGGACGACCTGCGGGCGGGCGCGTCGGGCTTCAAGCTCCACGAGGACTGGGGGACGACGCCGGCGGCGATCGATGCCTGCCTGACCGTGGCGGACGCCGCCGGCGTCCAGGTGGCGATCCATACCGACACCTTGAACGAGGCGGGGTATGTCGAGTCCACGCTGGCTGCCATCGCGGGGAGAGGGATTCACGCCTACCACACCGAGGGCGCGGGCGGAGGGCACGCGCCGGACATCATCACGGTGGCCTCCCACCTGAACGTGCTGCCGTCGTCCACGAACCCCACGCGGCCGCACACCGTCAACACCCTGGCCGAGCACCTCGACATGCTCATGGTGTGCCACCACCTCAACCCGTCGGTGCCGGAGGACCTGTCCTTCGCCGAGTCCCGGATCCGGCCCTCGACGATCGCCGCGGAAGACGTCCTGCACGACCTGGGCGCGATCTCGATGATCGGCTCGGACAGCCAGGCGATGGGGCGCATCGGGGAGGTCGTGCTACGCACGTGGCAGACGGCGCACGTCATGAAGAACCGCCGCGGGTTTCTCCCCGGGGACGGCGGGGGCGGGCCGGGCGGTGGCAACGACAACCTCCGGGCGCGCCGCTACGTCGCGAAGTACACCATCTGCCCGGCGGTCGCCCACGGCCTCGACGCCGAGATCGGCTCGGTCGAGCCGGGCAAACTCGCGGACCTGGTCCTGTGGGACCCGCGGTTCTTCGGGGTCCGGCCGCAGCTCGTGCTCAAGGGCGGGGTGATCGCGTGGGCCCAGTTGGGGGATGCGAACGCGTCGATCCCGACCCCGCAGCCGGTCCTGCCGCGGCCGATGTTCGGGGCCTCGCCCACGACGGCGGCGTCGGCGTCCGTGCATTTCGTCGCGCCGGCCGCGATCGAGGCCCGGCTCGGCGAGCGCCTCGACGTGCGGCGCCGGCTGGTGCCGGTGCGTGACGTCCGCGCGCTCACCAAGGCGGACCTGCCCGAGAACACGGCCACCCCGCGCCTCGACGTCG
>DATDMG010000247.1:0-9083 GCA_036518955.1 Kineosporiaceae bacterium
AGGCCCGCCTCGCGCATCAGCGCGTGCAGGCAGCTCAGCTGGTACACGTCGTCCTCGGAGGAGGCGGGCTTGCCCAGCGAGTTCCAGTCCGGCCGCCGCTCCTGCACCTCGCGGACGAGCGCGCGCGGCAACCGGCCGGCCTGCGTCAACCTGACCTTGTCGCCGACCAGGTCCAGCAGCAGCCGCACGGTGTCGGGGACCTGCCCCACGATCGCGCGGACGACGCCGTCCACGCGGGCACGGTCGTCGTCGGTCCACTCCGGTGACCACCGGACGGCCCAGCCCCGCAGGTGCTCGTGCTCGGGGTGGGCGGGATCGGCCAACACCTCCTGGAGGTGGGCGTAGCCGCGCGGCCCGCCGCAGTCCTCCGGCGGGCAGGCGCCCTCCCCGTACACGCAACCCGGCCGCGGGCCGCCTGGGCCCATCAGCTCGACGTCGTGTTCCCAGCGGTCACCGAGGTCGTAACGGTAGCTGAACCGGTGGCCCAGGTCGCGCAGCGTCGCCCCGGCCTCGTCGATCACCGTGCTGTCCCAGTCGACGCCCCGAGGCCCGTACCGGGCCTCGCCGGTGACGAATTCGTGCAGGTGGCTGTTCGTCCAGCCGATCCCCACCTGCAGGATGGCGTGCAACTCCGGGAGCGTGGCGGTGGACGGGACGTCGAGCACCCGGACCAGACTGGGGCTCACCTCGCGCAGGGTCACCCGCAGCCGGGCCGTCGGGATCCCGGCAGGCCGCCGCCGGGGGGCGCGCGGGTGACGGCGCCGCCGGACGCGGGGTGGGGGAGGCAGGGGCGGCGGAGGCAGCGCGGGGCGGCGCGCCGGTGGTCGACGCGCGCGGCGCCGGTGCGGGCAGGTCGCCGATCGTGTACCGAGCGGTTCGACCATCGGCGAGGACGACGCGGTCGTCCATGGTGCTGCTGCGTCGCGGACCCCGGAACGCCACCACCGCCGTGACCGCGAGGGTCAGGTGGTTGACCGCGGTCCGGTCCGGATCGGCCAGCGCGCCGGAACGGACCACGGCCGCGACGGGCAGCAAGGACGCCTCGTCCGGCCAGCCGTAGCGATACGCCTTGGCGCGGAACTCCTCCGGCGTCTCCTCCGGCGGGTCCAGCCAGAGGATGACCGTCCCGTCCGGCAGGGGGAGGGCCTGGCCCGGCTGCCACAGGTGCGCGGCCTCGGGCGCCCGGTCACCGGGCAGCAGGTTCAGGCCGTGCTGGATGCCGACCTGGCCCAGCACGGTGACGACGAACTGCCGGCGCTCGCCGGCCACGTCCACGTCCAGCCGCAGGTAGTCGCTGTCGGACCACAGCTGCCACGGTCGGGCGTGCTCGAACGCCGCGGTCCGTGCGTACAGCAGCGCCCAGTCCGCCGGCTCGGGCGGGTCGCTGGGCTGGTCACGCCCCAGCAGGTGGCCCAGCAGCGAGTCGAAGATCTCGTCCGCCTCGGCCGGTGGCCGGCCCGGGACCAGGGCGGCGGACGCCGGGTCGGGCAGGGCCTCCTCGAGCGCAGCGAGGATCTCGTCGGCGTGCGTCTCGTCGTACATGACGGTCCCCGGCGGGCGCGGCGGCAGCGGGCCGGCCGGGGTGGTCAAGGCGGCCCGGGACGCCTCGGCACATGCCTCGCGGGTCGTGGTGCCGACGGACACCCCGCGGACCAGCCCGGTGTCGGCGTCGAGCACGAGCGCCAGCGCCACGGTCGGCTGGCCCTGGATGGTGACCCTGGCGGAGACGTCGCGGGTCAGCAGGATCCACGTGGGCTGCCCCTGTGTCACATGGCCAGTGTGCCAGACAGCGGTGTGCCGGCCGTTCCGGCGCGGCGGGCTTCTCCGGACCGGTGTCGGCGTCAGGGTAGCCGGGCCAGGGGCCAGAGCTCGCCGGTCGCACTGTTGACGAGGGCGGCACGGTCCGACCGGGCGGGCAACGGGAGCACGTCGTACACGGTCGCGGCGAGCACCGGCAGCTGGGCCAGCGGCGCCCGGGGTGCCAGCGAGCAGTGCGGCACCCAGGTGCCGGGAAGGTAGTGCTTGTGCAGTTCGGCCCCGGCGGCGACGGCGACGGCGGCGACCCGCTCCTGGCGCCGGACCAGGTCAGGTCCCACCCCGGCCAGCAGCCAGGCTCGCCCGCGCCGGAACAGGCCGATCCCGTCGAAGCTGAGCTCCACCGGATCGCCGGCGTCCAGCTCGTTCAGAGCGCCGGTGAGGCGGCTGAGGTCCCCGCTGCGCAGCACGGCGAGGGACAGGTGCGGCACGTGCCGGCCGTGCGTGTGCGAGCGCAGGCTGGGCACGCCGATCGACTCGAGCCGGTCCCACAGTGCGCGGATCGCTCGTTCGGTCCTGCGGTCGAAGAGAAGGCACACGGCGAGCGCCATCCCGATCACCCCGGGCACATCGTGCCGCCGCGCGCGTCCGCGGTCGCTCGCAGCGGCGCCCGACCAGGCACCCGGCGGGTGCCCGGGCTGGTCAACCGGCTTCGGCCAGCGCCAGCCGTATCCAGACGGTCTTGCCGCCGTCGTGGTGCAGGTCGACGCCCCAGTCGTCGCTGATCATGTCCACGATGGCCAGGCCCCGTCCGGAGATGTCCTCCTCCGCGGCATGGTGCAACTGGGGGAGACGATCGCTGCCGTCGGTCACACCGATCCACAGCCCTCCGTCGTCCGGGCAGCGCACGGTCACCTGCGCATTGCCCGCGGTGTGCAGGACGGCGTTGGTGACCAGTTCGGACGCCGCCAGGCCGACGACGTCCTGCAGGTGCGCCAGGCCCCAGGCGCCCAGGACGTCGACCAGGAAGTGGCGGGCGGCGGGGGCGGCGGCGGCGGTGGCGTGGAAGGTGCGTGACGCCGCCCGTCCCGGCACCGGCTCGACCCCGGCATCCGGATCGACCTGCAGGATGAGCAGGGCCGCGTCGTCCGGCAGGGGTGGGGCGTCCGCCGGTCGGGCGACCAGGGCGTCGGCGAGATCCTCCGGCGGCACGTCCGCGGGAAGGCTCAGCCGCCGCAGGAAGGCGTTCATCCCCTCGTAGACCGCGAGCGGACCTTCGACCAGGCCGTCGGTGAACATCACCAGCCGGCCACCGGGGGGCAGCACGCTGGTGTGCTCGGCGAAGTGCGTCAGCGCCTCGACGCCGAGCGGCGGGCCCACCTCGACCGGGAGTTGCTCGGCATGCCCCGCCGGGTCGACCACCGCCGGGAGCGGGTGGCCGGCGCTGACCGCGGTGACGATCCGCTCGGCCGGGTCGATCTCCGCGAAGCAACAGGTGATCAGGCGGTCGGTGTGCGTGCAGACGAACTGGTTCAGCCGCCGCATGACCTCCGCCGGGTTGTGCCCTTCCGTGCTGTAGGCCCGCAGCACGTTCCTGGCCTGCCCCATGATCGCCGCAGCCGCCGTGCTGTGGCCCTCGACGTCGCCCATCACCATCGCCAGCCGGCCGTCCGGCAGGCTGATCAGGTCGTACCAGTCACCGCCGACCGCGTCGCCGTGCGCGGTCAGGTACCGAGCGGCCGACCGGACGCCGGGCAGGTCGGGCAGGTCGGTGGGCAACAGCGCCCGCTGCAGCGCCTGCGCGACGGTCGCCTGGTTCTCGAACATCCGGGCGCGCTCGATCGCCTGGGTGCTCTGCGCCGCGACCGTCCGCAGGAACACCTGCTCCTCGTCGGAGCGCTCCCGCGGCTCCGGCCACCGCAGCGCGAGCGCCCCGATCGGTCGCGACGTCCCCAGCGGCACGAGCACGCTGGCGCGGGCGTTCGCCCAGGGGGTCCGCTGCGGCCGTCCGGTCGGGGCTGCGTCGTCGTCGGTCAGCCAGATCACCTCGCCGTCGCGCAGGCACCGGGCGAGGTCCTCCTCCGGCGGCCGCCAGCAGCGCACGGGATCCGAGGTGGAACCGGGGTGGTCGGGGTCCGTCCAGGAGTAGGCGCGACTCAGGTCTCCCCCATGGTCGACCAGGGCGAGCGCTCCGCTGGTCGCCTCGAGCAGAGGGGCCACCACCTGTTGCAGAACCACGCCGACGTCCCAGATCGTCAGGGCGCCGGCGAGCGCCGCGGTGAGTTCCTGCAGCCCCTGCAACCGCGCCAGGGCGGAGCGCAGCCGCTCCTCGCTCGCCCGCAGTTCCACCAGCGCCGCTTCGCGCTCGGTCTCCAGCCGCCTTCGGTCGGCTGCCTCCGAGGCCTCCCGCAGCGCCCGGGTGACTGCCGGGCCGAGCCGGGTGAGGCGGTCCTTCAGGACGTAGTCCCAGGCGCCGGCCTTCAGCAGTTCCACCGCCCGGTCCTCGCCCAACATCCCGGAGACGAAGATGAACGGCACGTGCGGCCGGCGCGCCAGAGCGAGCTTCAACGCCTCCTCACCGCTGAAGGAGGGGACCGTGTAGTCCGACAGGATGACGTCGGGATCGAAGCTGTCCAGCGACCGCTCGAAATCGTCCCTGCTGGCGGCGGTCACCAACGCACCCACGGTCACACCCTGGCGCGCCAGCGCCCAGAGGGTGAGCTCCACGTCGGTCTGCTCATGCTCCAGCAGCAACACCCGGACCGGCGGTGTGGCGCCGTCTCGCGCCGGGTCACGCACCTTCTCTGCCCTCCCGCACTTGTTACGCCACGGCTGGTGCGACCCTCGGCCGACGGGTCCGCCGCAGTCGTCCCGCAGCACTGCCGAGGCGGGTCCGGGGGAGAAATGCGGATCTTGCCGAAGATCTCGGACACGGCGAGCGGAGCGGGGTAAGATCACCGATGCGGTCGATCCGCACCCTCCTGCGGCGTGCGGCATGGAGTGCTTGCGGTATCGGGTCCCGGGCGCCCCGAGGCCTCTGTCGCGCATTCGGAAGACGTGTGCGCATCGCTGGATGCTATCAGTGCGCTCTGTGGATGGTACGTGACGGAAAGGTGATGCATGTGCGGTGGGCGACAGGCCACTCGGAGGAGGCCGCGCTCGGCCGATCGGGTCCGGACCGGGACGCGTGCGCCCGGCCCTGCCGTCGCCGTCCAGGATGACCCGCCAGGTTGACCCGCCAGGATGACCCGCGTTCGGCGGCGCTGTGCACGACGTGGTGGGTGCCACCGGCGCGGAGAGCGCGCGGGGAGCGGCCGGGGCCGCCTCCGTTGCTGGAGTGATCGATATCGGTTGCCGGAGTGATCGACGTGCGGCGGTGCCGGGGCCATGATCTGCTGACTCGCGCCGATGCGGGCAGGTCGGCCGGCCTGCCGTGGGTGGAAGGTGGTTCCCGCCATGCAGCAGGCTACGTCTGCGGTCGAGGACGCCCTCCGGCGCAGCGGCCAGGTGGGAGCTGACCTGCTGGGTCTCGACTGGTCCGGGCATCCGCTCGGGCCGCCCGCCGGTTGGCCGCGGGCCTTGGTGAACGCCGTCCGGATCATGCTCACCTCCCGGTTCTCGATGTGGCTCGCCTGGGGTGACGAGCTGACCTTCCTCTGCAACGACGCCTATCGGCGGGACACGCTCGGCACGAAGTACCCGTGGGCCCTCGGGCGGCCCGCCGGAACGGTGTGGCAGGAGATCTGGGCCGATATCGGCCCGAGGATCGAGCGGGTGATCCATACCGGGGAGGCCACCTGGGACCGGGAACTGCGGCTGTTCCTCAAGCGCAGCGGGTACGTCGAGGAGACCTACCACACCTTCAGCTACAGCCCGCTGATGGACGACGACGGTGCTGTCGCCGGGATGCTCTGCGTCGTCAGCGAGGACACCGAGCGGGTGATCGGGGAGCGTCGGATGCGCACGCTGCGTGACCTGGGCACCGACCCGACGGTGATCCGGGACGAGCAGCAGGTCTTCGCGGCGGCCCGGGTGCACCTGGAGGCCAACCCGCAGTGCCTGCCGTTCACGCTGACCTACCTGTTCGACGCCGCAGGCGACGCGGACCTCGCCTGCGCCACGGGGATCGACCCTGGTCACCCTGGGGCGCCGACCCGGATCCGGCGCGGCGACCCCGACCCCGGGTGGCCGATCGCGGCGGCGGCCTCGGGCACCGAGGTGGTCGTGGAGGACCTGGCCGTCCGGTTCCCCGGGCTGCCCCGGGGCGCCTGGCCGCAGCCGCCGCTGCGGGCCGCCGTCGTCCCGCTCAGCGGCACCGGCGGCGAGGCGGTCAGCGGCTTCCTGGTGGTCGGGTTGAACCGGTACCGGACGTACGACGAGGAGTACCGCGGTTTTCTCCGGTTGATCGCGGGGCAGCTGGGCACCGGGGTGGCCGCGGTCCGCGCCTACCAGGCCGAGCGGCGCCGGGCGGAGGTGCTGGCCGACCTCGACCGGGCCAGGACGGCCTTCTTCACGAACGTGAGCCACGAGTTCCGTACCCCGCTGACCCTGCTGCTCGGTCCGGCCGAGGACTCCCTGGTGGACCGGGCCGACCCGCTGCCGGCCCGGCAGCGGGAGCGGGTCGAACTGATGCAGCGCAACGCCCAGCGGATGCTCAAGCTGGTGAACATGCTGCTCGACGTCTCCCGCCTGGAGTCGGGCCGGATGAACGCCCGGTACGAGCCGGTCGACCTCGGCTGTTCCACCGCGGAACTGGTGAGCATGTTCCGGCCCGCGTTCGAGCAGGCCGGGCTGTGCCTGGAGCTCGACCTCGGTGCCGGTGACCTGGCCGCCCACGTGGACCGCGAGCTGTGGGCGAAGATCGTCCTGAACCTGCTGTCCAACGCGCTCAAACACACCTTCACCGGTGGGGTCACGGTCGGGCTCGAGTCGGCCGGGGAGGTGGTGCGGCTGACCGTCGCGGACACCGGGATCGGGATCGAACCGGCGGAGCAGTCGCGCCTCTTCGAGCGGTTCCACCGGGTCGTCGGAGCGCGCTCGCGCACCCATGAGGGGACCGGGATCGGACTGGCCCTGGTGTCCGAGCTGGCGCAGTTGCACGGCGGCGGGGTCACGGTGTCGAGCACGCCCGGCCAGGGCACCACCTTCACCGTCACCGTGCGGTGCGGCACCGAGCACCTGCCCGAGGACCAGGTGGCCACGCTGCCGCTGCCGCGGCAGCACGCCCCGGCGGGCGAACAGGCCGCGGGCTTCCTGGCCGAGGCGATGCGCTGGTCGCCAGCCGGCGAGACGGCCGGCGAGGACGACGGAACAGGCGCCGCCCGCCTCCCGGAACAGGCCGGGTCCCGACGGCAGGACCCGGACGCCGCCCGCGTGCTTGTCGTCGACGACAACGCCGACATGCGCGACTACCTTGCCGGGCTGCTGTCCCGGTTCCACGTCGTCGACACGGCCGCCGACGGGCTGTCCGCCCTCGAGCAGGTCCAGCGACGCCGCCCCGACCTGGTACTCACCGACATCATGATGCCCCGCCTGGACGGCTTCGGGCTGCTGGCGACGCTGAGGGGCGACCGCGACACGGCGGACATCCCGGTCATCGTGCTGTCCGCGCGCGCAGGCGATGAGGCGACCGTCGAGGGGCTGGACGCGGGGGCGGACGACTACCTGGTCAAGCCCTTCTCGGCGCGGGAACTGCTCGCCCGGGTCCGGGCCAACCTCGAGCTGGATCGCAGCCGTCGCAACGCCAGCGCGCTGGAACGCAGCCGGACCCTGCTCGACGAGGCCCAGCGCCTGGCCGCGGTCGGCAGCTGGGAGATCGATCTGGGCAGTGGGCTGTCGACGGCTTCCGGGGAGGTGGCCCGGCAGCTGGGGGTCACCCTCGAGCAGCTCCGGCAGTCGGGGTTCTGGCCGGTGTTCGAGCAGGTCGTGCACCCGGACGACACGCAGGCGGCGCGGAATGCGTTCGCCGAGGCGGCCACCGGCTGCCCGATGGACCTGCAGGTGCGCTTCGTCAGGCCGGACGGCCGGGTCCGCGTCCACCGGCTGATCGGCGCGTTGACGCGGGATGCCTTCGGCCGCCCGAGCCTGCTGCGGGGCAGCTCCCAGGACATTACCGAGCAGCTGCGGACGGTCGAGCTGCGCGAGGCCACGGCGGCGGCCCGGGAGGCGGCGGCGCGCGAGCACGAGATCGCCGAGCAGCTCCAGCTGAGTCTGCTCCCGGAGCGCGGTTTCAGCCCCGACCACCTGCGCGTGGCGACCTACTACCGGCCGGGGGTGGAGGGCATTCACATCGGCGGCGACTGGTACGACGTGATCCCGCTGGGTGCTGGGCGGGTCGGGTTGGCGATCGGCGACGTGATGGGTCGGGGCGTCGGTGCAGCAGCGATCATGGCGCAGCTGCGGGCGTCCGTCCGCGCCTTCGCCCGGCTCGACCTGCCGCCGGCCGACCTGCTGGAGCTGCTGGACGCCGCGGTGCGCGATCTGGGCGACGACCAGATCGTGACCTGCCTGTACGCCGTCCACGACGCGGGGGAGGGGACCCTCGTCTACGCCAACGCCGGACATCTGCCCCCGCTGCTGGTCACCCCGGGAGCAGGCACCCGCCGCCTGACCCGGGCGGCCGGGCCGCCCCTGGGCACCGGGCCGTTCACGCTGACCGAGGAGACCGTCCAGCTCGTCGGTGAGGCTCGGCTGGTCCTCTACACCGACGGGCTGGTCGAGCGGCGGGGTGTCGACATCGATCGGGGGATCGACGCGCTGGCGATGGCGGTCGCGGCGAGCTACGGCCCCGGGTTCAGCGTCGAGCAGCTCGTGGCGGGGCTGCTGCCCGACGGCCCCGACGACGACGTCGCGATCCTGCTCGCCGAGTGTGGCGGGCGGGCGTCGGTCTCGTCGGTGTTCAGCTGGAGGGTCGACGACGGCCCGGCGGGGATCGGCCGCGCGCGCCGGTCGGCTCGCGCCATCCTGGATGCCTGGAATCTGCCGCAGACCCGGCACGAAGAGGTCACGCTGGTGATCAGCGAGCTGCTCACGAACGCGCTTCTGCACGGTCGGCCGCCGACGGAGCTACGGCTGAGTCGTCATCAGGACGGCGTGCTGGTGCAGGTCCACGACGCGGCGCCGTTCCTGCCGCGCAAGCTGCGGCCCACCGTCGACGACGAGCACGGCCGTGGGTTGCAGCTGGTCTCGCATCTGGCCCAGCGCTGGGGTACCCGACCGACCCGCCACGGCAAGGCCGTCTGGTGCGAGGTCAGCCTCTCCTGACCCGGTCCTCTTCGGTTCGGCCGTGCGCGCCAAGGGCAGGGTTGCTCCTGTGGTACGGAGAGGAG
>DATDMG010000248.1:0-59316 GCA_036518955.1 Kineosporiaceae bacterium
CCATCGGGTCGCCCTCGCTCTGGCGCAGCTCGTCCTTGACCTCGCGCGGCGTCATCCGGAGCTGCTTCATCACCGTCCGTCGCTGGTAGGCGTAGTCCGCGAGGGCGAGCACGAGCCCGGTGGCGGCCGCCGCCCAGAGCAGCGTGTCCACGCCGCTGCGGGTGCGCTCCACGGTCACGCCGAGCGGCATCACGCCGGGCCCGACGAGGGACGGGACCATCGAGCGGCCGAGGACGGCGACGACGGCGCCGATCGCGGTGACCTTCGCCAGCGCCTTCGCCGCCTCCCAGCCGGCGCGAGCCCCGAACATCCGCTGCAGCCCCTGTTTCGGGCTGAGCCGGGCGAACCGTGGCTTCAGCGTCCTGCCGGTGAGGTGGACGCCTTGACCGGCGGTGGCGAGCAGTGCGCCGGCGAGGGCCGCCAGGGCCACCGGCGCCAGCGGGAGCAGGACGGCGGACGGCATCGCGGCGACCGCGTCGAGGGCCCGGGCGGGGGTGGGGTCCTCGACGACCGTGGTGAGCCGGTGCACCAGCAGCTCCCGGAACCGCTCGGCCAGCAGCGCGCAGCTGCGCGGCAGCAGCGCCGCCCCCGCGGCGATACCGAGCCACGTGGCGGCGTCCTGCGTCCGCGGGAACTGGCCCTGCTTGCGCGCCTCCCGGAGCTTCTTCGGGGTCGGTTTCTCGGTCTTCCCGTCGTCCGCCGCCACGGGTCACCGCCCTCCCGGCGGCGCCACCAGCCGGAGGACCTGCAGCACCTCCGCCCGGACCAGGGCCTCCAGCGAGCCGGGCAGCCTGGCGATCACCAACCCGGTCAGGAGCAGGGTGATGAGGATCTTCAGCGGGTACGACAGCGCGAACGCGTTCAGGGCGGGCGCCGCCCGGGTGAGCAGTCCGAGGGCGATGTCGGTCGCCAGCATGGCGGCCACGACGGGTGCGGCGATCTGCAACGCGCCGAGCATCAGCGTCCCCACCGCGGCGCTGGCGGACCGGGCCGCCTCGCCCCACGTCGTCATCCCGGCCGGCATCAGGGCCACGCTGCGGGTCAGCCCGTGGACGATCATCAGATGGCCGTCGGTGACGAACAGCAGGGTGAGGGCGGTGATCTGGTGCAGCCGGCCCAGCACCGACGTCTGGGCGAGCAGCAAGGGGTCCAGCGCCATGGAGACGCTGAACCCCCCGACGGCATCCAGCAGGTCCCCTGCCGCCTGGATCGCGGACACGGCCGCCATCACCAGGAAGCCCAGGGCCAGGCCGGTGGCCGCCTGGAGCACGATCCCGACCAGCAGGGCCCCCGAGTCGAGCGCGGGTGCGCTGGTCCGGAGCAGTCCGGCCACCGGGAGCGCCAGCGCGAGGGCGGCGCCCACCCGTGCCTGGGTCGGCACGCTGCGCGTGCTGAACGGCGGGGTGACGAGCACGAACCCGACGGTCCGGGCGACGGCCAGCAGGAAGGACGCCAGGGTGGACTCGCCGACCGTGAGCTGCAGCCCCGTCATCGCGGGCCCGCCGCCGCGGCCGCCCCGGCCCTGCCCGGCGTCCGCACGTCAGTCCGCGCCGATCGCCGACAGCTTCGCCGGATCGATCATCGCGTAGGCGGCGACGACGTCCTGCCCGGCCTTGCGCTGGTTGAGGCTCGCCTCGACACCGACGAAGCCGACGAACTGGCCGTCGTCGTCCAGGGCCTGCAGCAGCGCGTTCGTGTGGCCGCCGCCGGAGGCGCTGATGCACTCGGTGGTCGGGTTCTCGAGCTGCTGGACGACGCCGGTCTGGTTGTTCCAGTAGACCTTGCGGCCGTCCCGGATGGGGTTGGCGGCGAAGTAGGAGTGGTACCAGGTGCGGCGGTCGGCGGCGGTCATCCGGGTGCCTTGCATGCACCGGCCGCTGCCGCAGAGCCGGTAGTCGGCCGCACTCCAGCCGATCGAGAGGTGCAGGGTCTGCGCGGTGTAGGCGTTCTCCGCGAAGGGTCCGGTGATCCACCGGCCGGGCGCGTAGATCGTGGACAGCGGCAGCCCGCGGTCCGCCGGGGCGTTCGAGCCGACGCCCCAGCCGAGGGCGCCCGTGCGGCCGCCGATGAGGCGGGCCCCGACGATCCCGGGCTGGCCGTCGTCCAGTTGCCAGCGCTCCAGCGGGTAGGTCGGCGTCCAGCGGATGGCCAGCACCTCCCCGGACTCCATCCACCAGCGTCCCCGCCACACGTGCGGGGCCACCCCGGACTGGAAGCCGACCGGCGTCCGGACCGGGCAGGCGTGCGGGCAGCCGAGCGTGGTGTAGCCGCTGGAGGGCTTGGTCCAGCGCACGTTGTTCGTGCCGCTGACGCCGTCCTGCCGCCAGGCCCAGTACCGCTCGGTCACCGTGCCGTCGGTGCCGAACACGTACGTGGCCAGCCGGACGGCGAGGGCACCGGGCCGGCCGTCCATCAGCGAGACGACGTAGGTGCGTCGGCCGAGGGGCAACTCCGCCGCGGACGCCGGGGCCGGCGCCGCGAGCAGCGAGGTGACGCCGGCGGTCACGGCCGTCAGGAGGGCGGCCAGCCGCCGCGCGGGCTTGTTCACGAGGCCACCAGGAGCGGCACCATGGCGAAGATCTCGCGGGTGAAGCCCTCCAGCACACGCAGGCTCCAGGCACCGGTGACCACGAGGACGACGGCCGCGACGGCCAGCTTGGGCACGAACGTCAGCGTGGATTCCTGGATCTGCGTGGCGGACTGCAGCACGGACAGGGCCAGCCCGATCGCGAGCGTCGCGACGAGTACCGGCCCGGCGAGCTTGGTCGCGGTGAGCAGCGCCTCCGCGACGATCTGGATGACGTGGTCGGCCACGTCGCCTCCCTCAGCGGTAGCTGCCGAGCAGCGTGGTCACGATCAGCGACCAGCCGTCGACGAGGACGAACAGGAGCAACTTGAACGGCAGCGAGACGAGGGAGGGCGGCAGCATGACCATGCCGAGCGACATCAGGATGGCGCTGACGACGACGTCCACCACCAGGAAGGGGACGAAGACGACGAAGCCGATGATGAAGGCCCCCCGCAGCTCGCTCAGCACGAAGGCGGGGATGAGGGTGCGCAGGTCGGTCGCGTCACGGTCGTGGGGAAGCGGCCGCCCGGCGGCCTTGGTCATCAGCGCGAGTTCCTCGTCGCGGGTGTGGTGGAGCATGAACGCGCGCAGCGGCTCGGAGGCGTCGGTGTACGCCTGCTGCAGGGTCTTCGTGCCGTCCAGGTACGGCTGCAGGCCGTTCTTCTGCATCGCGTCGACCGTCGGGCCCATCACGAACAGGGACAGGAACAGGGCAAGCCCGACGAGCACCTGGTTCGGTGGGATGCTCTGCGTCCCGATCGCGCTGCGCGCCAACGAGAGCACGACGACGATCTTCGTGAACGCCGTGCACATCAGCAGGATCGCGGGCGCCACGCCGAGCACGGTGACGAGCACGATGACGGTGACCACGCTGCTCGGCGTGCCCGGCATCGCCACCGACACGCTGGGCCCGCCGGCCGTCGTCCCGGTGGTCGGTGCCGTCGGCTTCACCGGTGCCGTCGGTCCGGGCGCCGCGAGCACCGCGACGCGGGGGGCGCCGCCCGCCTGGACCGCGTCCAGTGCCCGAGCCGGCGGTGCGGCCCCGACCAGCAGCACGGCCCCGACCAGCAGCACGGCGCCGGCCACGGCGAGCGTGCCGAGCAGCAGGCTGCGGAACAGGAGGTTGACCCTCGGCATGATCATCACCCGCGCCGGGCGGTGAGGTCGCGCAGGGCTTCCAGCCCCTGCTGCCACGTGCGGGGGTCCAGCACCGAGCCGGGGCCGCGGGGGGAGGGCGGGGCGGCGCGCCGCCCGCTGGCCTCGCGCAGTTCGCGTCGGGTGAGCGGCGGCACGGACGGCGAGCCGCACGCCACCTGCGCGTGAGCCCGTGGGGCGGGGATCGCTCCAGCGCTCGGTCCGGGCACGCGGAGTACCTGGGCCGTGCGGATCGCCGGGGCGGCAGGGAACGCCTGCGCCGTGGCGGCGCGCGGGTCGGCCCCGAGCTCGGTCAACAGGGTGACGTGGTGCGGACTCACGCCGAGGAGCAGCAGGCGGTCGCCGACCTGCACGACGACCGCGGACGTGTCCCGGGTGAGCCCGATCCGTTCGCGGACGCCGACGGCGGCCCCGCCGCGACCTCGGGCAGCCCGCCGGGCCAGGCGCGCTGCGAGCAGGGCGACCAGAAGGACGGCGAGCAGCGAGCCCGCCACGCGCGCCAGCAGCAGCAGGTCGGACGTGCCGGTCATCCGGGCCGCCCCGGCCCGGGTCTCATGTCGCGTCCCGGGTGACGATCTCAGTGATCCGCAGACCGAAGCTCTCGTCGACCACGACGACTTCGCCGCGGGCGAGCAGCGTGCCGTTGACGAGGAGGTCGGCGGGCGAGCCGGCGAGGCGGTCGAGCTCGACGACGTCCCCGGGGGCGAGGGCGAGCAGCTGCCGGACCGTCATCCGGGTACGGCCGAGCTCGCAGGTCACCTCCATCTCGACGTCGCGGAGCATGTCGATGCCCCAGCTCGTCGAGGCCGCCTCGGTGCTGGAGTCCTTCGTCGCCGCGCCGCCCTGGACCTCGGTGGACGTGACCGGGCCGGCGGCGCTGCCGGTCGGCTTCGGCACGACCAGGCTCACCCCGACGAGTGCTTTGACGACCTCGCCGGCGAGCAGCGGCACGAGCACGGTCGTCCCGCCGGCGAGCACGTCCAGGCAGTCCTCGACGGCGATCGAGGTGGGGGTGCCCTCCAGACGGCCCCCCAGCGCGATGGCCAGCGTCTCGAGGGCCGGGGCGAGCGCCCGTGCCGGTTCCACGTCCCCGAACGGTGTGCCCTGCAAGGCCGTGACGAGCTCCTCGCCGACCACGACCAGGACCTTGCCGTCCGCCTTCCCGCCCAGGTACGCGGTGACCGCCGTGCCCGCGGGGTCCGGCATGCTCCCGGGCGTCGACTGACGGCGCGGGACGTCCGGCATCAGGGGATCCGGGCTCGGGATCTGTGGGGTGGCCTCGGTAACCGCGGCGAGTACCCGCTGAGCGGCGTTGTGCCACGCGTCGTCGTTCGCGGGCGATTCCTGCTGGCCCGGGGTGAGCGGCGAAGCGGAGAAGGTCATGGGGGTCCTCGCAGGCGGTCAGGTCGGGTCGACGATCAGGACGGCGAGTGTCTTCCCGGAGGCGCCGGGGATCGCGCGGGCGAACGTGGTGGATGCCGAGGTCACGGAGAGCGGCTTGCTGGTGCGGTGGTTGAGCTGGATGACATCCCCGACCTCCAGCCGCCCGATCACCGACGACGGCATCCGGACGGGGTCGAACCGGATGGCGACGGGCACCTCGACGTCCACCAGGCGGCGTTGGGTACGTTCCCCCGCAACCTTCCGGGCGAGGGCCTTCTCCGCGGTGTCGGAGCTGCTGGACAGGGCGGCGAGCCCGGGCGAGAGCATGGCGAAGGGCATGCAGACGCTCGCCTCGGCGGTGTGGCTGCCGATCGACAGCTCCAGGCGGGCGACGACCACCGGATCGGTCGGGGCGGCAGCCTGGACGAAACCGGCATTGCTCTCCAGGGCCTGCAGTGCCGGCGTGGTCTTGCCGATGGGTTCGACGGCGTACGACAGTTCGCGGAGCATGCGCATCAGGACCTGGCGCGCGAGCGCTTGCTCGATGTCGGTCAGCGGCCGGTCCGGTTGGTCGGGACCACCCGGACCGCCGAGCTGATGGTCGATGATCGTCAGGAGGGTGACCGTGTCGAACGTGAGCAGGGCCCGTCCGGGCCAGGGCTCGAGCGTGATGACGGCGCACACCGACGACTCGTGGACGCCCGAGAGGTACTCGTCATAGCTGAGCTCCTCGAGTTGGGCGCTGTTGACCTGGCAGACGACCCGCAAGCTCGTCGTCAGGAGCGTGGAGCTCTGACGGGCGAACGTCTGCATCGCGACGCGGAGGATGTGGGCGTGTTCGCGCGCGAGCCGCACCGGGCGGCGGAAGTCGTACGTGCGTGCCTCGCCGCGACGGCGTCGCCTGTCGGCGGTCGCCTGATTGGAGTACGCCACGAGACTGGCTTCGGGAAGCCGGTCCGACAGCTTGAGCGAGTCGACGAGACATCGCCCGTACGCCCGACGCCTAGTTCGTCACGAAGGCCTAGTTCATCACGAAGGTTGTCCAGTAGATGTCGTAGACCTTCTTCGCGTAGGCCTTCTTGATCGCCTGGACGAGGTCCCTCTTCGCCGCGTCGCGCCCCCCCTTGGTCGCGATCTCCTCGACCGTCCTTCCGCTGAACTCGGCGATCAGCGCGTCCTGCGCCTTGGAACCGGTAACCGCTCCACCGGCGTCCGCGGTGGCCTGGAGCGCCAGGCCGACCTTGAGGAAGTGCCCGTTGGCCAGGTTGATCGTGACCGGGTCGACGGTCACGATCTGCCCCGGGCTGTAGTGGGTTGTGTCCTCGCCGGCCTTGACGTCGGCGGACCCGGACGGCGACGGGCCGCTGCGACCGTTGCCTCCGCCGAGCACGAAGACGTAGACCGCGCCGATGATCAGCAGCACGGTGGGCAGGACCATCACGAGGACCTTCACCGTGACCCCGAAGCCACCCCTGCCGCCCTCGGTGTCGTCGGCCCCGTTCTTCTTCGCCATCGGTCGTCCCTCTCTCGTCGTCGGGCGGGGATCAGCGGGCGAGACGGTCCGCCACCGCCGTCGGGTCACCTGCGCTTGTGGTCGGGACCGCGGACGCCGTCGTGGACGGCGGGGCCACGGACGACGTCCCGCCGGCCGTGGCGGAGTTGCCGAGCTCGGCGACCGCCCGACCGTCGGAGTTGTCGAGCCGGGCGAGTACGACGATCTCCACCCGCCGGTCAGCCGCCATCGCCTTCGCGGAGTGCCCCGGCGTCGCGGGGCGGGTGTCTGCGAACGACGACGCCACCATCCGGTCGTCGGGGATGCGGTGGACGGAGGCCAGGTATCGCAGCACGCCGTCAGCCCGGGCCGAGGCCAGTTCCCAGTTCGAGGGGAATTGGGCGGTCGAGATCGGGTCGGAGTCGGTGTGGCCGTCGATGCTGAGTCGGTTGGGCAGAGCGAGCAGCGTCGGCGCGACCGCGTCCAGGATGGTGTGACCGACCGGGAGGAGTCGCGCCTTGCCGCTCTCGAACAGCACCTTGTCGGTGGCGATGGACATCACCAGGCCCCGTTCGTCGAACCTGAACGTCGCACCGCCGGCCACGCCGGCCACCTGGAGCGCCTTGCGCAGTGCGGCCTCGGCCTGCTTCAGCTTCTGGACCTCCTCCTTGACGTGCGCGTCGGCGAGGGCGTTGACGAGATCGGCCACCTGTTGCGGGTTGACCGACTCGGGCCTCGAGCCACCCGCCGAGGCCTGTGCCTCGGGGTCCGGGATGCGGTTGCCCGCGACCCCGGCGAGGTTCTCCTGGTCCTGCCCGAGCCGCGTACCGGACTGCAGCAGCGCCTCGGCACCGTTCAGGAAGTCGACCGGAGCGCCGAAGCCGACCGTGAGGCCGGTCTTCAGCGCCAGGAACTTCTTGGCGTCCACCTGACTGATGGCGAACAGGACGATGAACAGGACCATCAGGAGCGTCATGAAGTCCGCGTAGCTGACCAGCCAGCGTTCGTGGTTCTCGTGCTCCTGCTCGTGCTCCTGCTCCACCGGGTGGACCCGGCGCTGGCCGCGCCCGCCGTGCCCCTTGGTCATGACGGCCCCTTGTCGTCCCGGTCGCGCGTCATCGCTACGCCGCTTCCTCGTCGGGGGTCACCGGGCCGGCGTGGACCATCTTCGACTTCAGTTTCGTGGCCACGACGCGCGGGTTGGCCCCGGCCTGGATCGCCAGGACACCGTCGATGATGATCTCCATTCGGGAGGCCTCGGCCAGGCCGATGGTCCTGATGCGCTTGGCCCAGGGCAGGAACATGACGTTCGCCGAGAGCACGCCCCAGAGGGTCGCCACGAACGCGCCCGCGATCAGGGGTCCGAGCGTGGCCGGTTCGCTGAGGTTCTCGAGCACGTGAATCATGCCGATGACGGTGCCGATGATGCCGATGGTCGGTGAGTAACCGCCGGCATCGGCCCAGAACCCGGCCCCCTGCGCCACCGCGGCCTTCTTCGACCGCACCTCGGCCGAGAGGATCTCGAAGAGGTCGTCCGGGTCCGTGCCGTCGACAGCCATCTGCAGCCCCTTGCGCATGAAGGGGTCCTCGATCGTGTCGAGCTCCGACTCGAGGGCGAGCAGCCCTTCGCGGCGTGCCCGCTCCGCCATCTTCACCAAGGGCTGGATCACGGCCTCCATGTCCGGCTTCCTCGCCGTCATGCTGGCCGCGAGCCACTTGATCGAGCCGAGGGTCCCGGCGATGGTGTTGCCGCTCATGGCGGCGCCGGTGGTGGCCAGGAAGATGAGAACCAGGGCGGGCGGCTGGAGGATGGCCAGTGGGCTGCTCCCCTCGAGCAGCATGGAGGTGAGGACGGCGCCGTAGGCGAGGAGCACACCGATCACGCTTGCCGGGTCCACAGGTCATTCCTCCCGAGCCGGCATGCGCAGTACGCGCGCGAGCGGAGCGCGACCCGAGCCGTCGGCGGCCAGCCCGCCCTCCTCACGGACTGCCGGTGTTCGGCCTGACGACGGGTGCGAGGCGTCGGCCCGGTCCGTGGTCGTCCGAGCGGGCCCGGGTTCGGACAGCGCGAAGGCTTCCGCCGCGACGGAGGCACGCCACTCGCGCACCCGGTCGACGACCCCCTGCACCGACTCGGCCACCACGAATTTGTGGCCGTCCACGAGGGTGATGACGGTATCGGGGGTTGCCTCGGCCTTCTCGATGAGATCCGGGTTCACGGCCATCGGCTGGCCGCCAAGGCGCGTCAGCATGATCACGGCGTCCGTCCTTGCTCTCGGGTGGGGACGCACCTGCCTCGTCCCGGTCGTCCCATCGGCGGCGTCCTGGGCGTCATGAGGAGCCCTTCGGGTGGCGGTCCGTCGCCGCGGCCGGGGATCATGCACATCCGCCGCTCCGGGTGGCGCCGACGCGGATGTGCATGATCGCTAACAGCTGCCCGTGGGCGATCGCCTGGTCCGGATCATCACCTCTTGAGGTCGACCAGGTCCTGCAGCATCTGGTCGCTGGTGGTGATCACCCGGGAGTTCGCCTGGAACCCGCGCTGGGCGACGATCAGGTTGGTGAACTCCCTGGCCAGGTCGACGTTGCTCATCTCGAGCGTGCCGCCCATCAGTTGCCCGCGGCCACCGCCCGCGGGCACGCCCACCTGTGCCAGCCCCGAGTTGTACGTGGTGCGGAACTCGCTGTCGCCGATCTTCTCCAGACCTTCCGGGTTGTTGAAGTTCGCCAGGGCGATCCTCGCGATGGTCAGCTTCTGGCCGTTGGTGAAGATGCCGAGCACGGAGCCGTCACCACCGATCTGGAACTGCTGCAGGGTGCCGGAGGTCGCGCCGTCCGTGTTGGTGACCCCCATCGTCTTGGCTCCGCCGAAGTTGGTGAGCGAGGAGATGTCCACGGCGATCGCCGTGCCGTCCGTCAGGGTGATGGTCGGGTACGGCCCGACGGTGGACGTGGTCGGGTCGAACGCGCCCGCCGCGGTGAAGGCGACCGTTGATCCGGTGACCGGGGCGAGGGCCGGGTCGCTCGTGTCCGTGATGTCGAGATTGAACGACTGCGGGCTCGTGGTGGCGGTCGGCGTCAGCACGAGGGAGAGGGTGTGGGCCACACCCTGGCCGTCGTAGACCGTGGCGCCCAGCGTCATCGTCGTCGACGTGGGCATGGTGATGTTGCCCCCGAGCGTGACCTTGGTCGACGCCGTCGGGGGAACCGTCGTGTTCGTCGGGATGATGATGTCGCCGACCGGGTTGTCGGTGTTCACGGTGCCGTTGGTGCGGGTCCAGCCCTGCACGACGTGGCCCTCCGGGTTCACCAGGGACCCGTTGCTGTCGAAGGTGAAGGCCCCGGCCCGGGTGTAGTTCGTCTCGCTCCCGTTGCGCACCAGGAAGAAGCCATCTCCCGAGATCATGAGATCGGTGGCCTTGCCGGTGTTCTGCGCCGAGCCCTGGCCGAAGTTGGTGTCGATGGTGCCCAACTGGACACCCAGTCCGACCTGCGACGGGTTGACGCCGCCCGCGATGGCCGTCGGCGCACCGGCCGACCTCATGAGCTGGCTGAGGGTGTCCTCGAAGACGACCGTGCTCGACTTGAAGCCGGTCGTGTTGACGTTGGCGATGTTGTTCGACACCACGTCCATCAGCGTCTGGTGCTGCCGCAGGCCGGTGATGCCGGAGAACAGTGATCGGAGCACGGAATCCTCCTGGGTGGGCCACGCCACTCGAGGTGCGCGTGGTCTGCTGGTTCGGCATCTGTGCCGAGGTGAACCGGGGGCGTCGGGCCGCCGGGGTCATGAGGTGAGGCGAGTCACGCTGCGTTCAGGACGGCGTCGAGCCGGTGGCGCTCGCCGGGGTGGTGGCGCTCGCCACCGCGCTGACGGCGTCCAGCGAGACGGTGGCGCCGTCGACGGTGAGGTTGGGCGTCGCGGCACCCACGCTGACGCCGCTGACCGTCCCCGTGTGCCGGGTGCCGGACACGTCCGTCCAGGTGACCGTCCGGCCGATCATGGACGAGGCGGTTTGCTCCCGGGACGCGTCGTAGACCTTCTGGTTCAGGTCGGCGAGCTGGTTGAGCTTCTCGACCATGGTGAACTGGGCCGTCTGCGACAGGAACTGCGTCGGGTCCGTGGGGCTGCTCGGATCCTGGTACTTGAGCTGGGCGACCAGGAGCTTGAGGAACGTGTCCTGGTCGATGCGGTCCTGGCCCGTGGTCGCGGGCTGGTTGGTCCCGGTCGTCGCCGCGCCTGAGCCGATGCCGCCGACCGGGCCGTAGGTGATGGTCATGTCTGCTCTTCCTGCAGTCGCCGGGGTCAGACCCGGAGGTCGATGGAGGAGATGGTCGGGACGGCGCCCGCGGGGGCCGGGGGTTCGGGACGGCGTGGGACGCCCGGACGTTCGATCCGCGCGGGCCCGGACCCGGTGCTGCCGCCCGGGCCCTGGTCGCTGCGCTCCCGGTCGCTGCGCCGCTGGTCGCCCGGTCCCGGCTGCGACCCCGGCTGCTGGGTACCGGCCTGCATTCCCATGTCCGTGCGGGTGTCCGGCCGCGGATCCGGCTGCTGCGGAGGCTGCGGGTCCTGACCGCCGTGACGGCCACCCTGGCCGGGGTCGGGCGTGTCGTGGCGGAGCGTGACCTCAGCCAGGTCGAGACGGGAGTGGCCGAGCTGGTCGCGCAGGTCGCCGACGCCGTCCCGGAACGCGGCGAGCGCGGCATCGCCGCCCACCACGGTCAGGTGTACGGCACCTGCGCGGACCTCGACGGTGAGGGTGACCGAGCCGAGGTGCTCGGGCGAGAGCCGCAGGACGGTGTGCTGCGTGCCGTCACGCAGGATCCGCATCGTCTGCAGGTGCTTGGCGATCTGCGTGATGACCGGTGGGGGGACGGGAGCCCCTGGGCTTCCGGTCCGCGACCCGGTGGCGGCTGACGGGTCGAGCCCCGACGTCGGGCTCTGCCGGCCCGGGGCAACGAGCTCCGATGCGGCGGTGACGAGAGTGTCGCCGCCCGAGTCGCCGCTGCCGACTCCGCTGCCGGCTCCGCTGCCGACTCCGCTGCCGCTCAGGGTCGCCGTGCCGCCTGGTGCTGCTCCGGTGCCAGCCGAACGGGTGGTCGGAGCCGGGGCGCTCCATCCGTCCCCTCGCGCGGTCGCCGTGCCCGATCCCGTCGGCTCGCGCGTCGTCGGGTCGAGCGTCGGGCCGAGCGTCCGCCCGGGAGCCGTTGGTGCCGTGGGTGCCCCGCTCGACACCGGCAGCGAGGAGGATGTGGGGAGCGGCACGGGTGCCGAGGACGGCGCCAGGCTGTCATCGGACCGCGCCGGGGGCGCCCCGGAAGCCGCCCCGGCCGGATCCAGGGCCGGATCCAGGGCCAGGGCCGGTTCCAGGGGGAGCCGCGCGGGCACGCCGGCGGGGTCCGTGCCGCGGCCGGGCGCGGCCAGCGCGCCGGGTCCGTTGCCGCCGGGTCCGTTGCCGCCGGGTCCCACCACCATGGCGGCGGGCCACCCACGTGCGCCGGCGATCGCATCCTGCGCGGCCAACGCCGCAGGCTCGACGTTCGACCGGGGCCTGGCCTCGGTGGTGGCGGGAACACCCGGCTCGGCCCCCGGAACCCCTGGTGGCATGGGATCGGTGCGCTCCGCCCGCGAACCCGGGAGGTCGGCTGGGACGGGGCCGGCGGACGGGTGCCTCGGTCCGGTCCCGGGTGCGGTGATCTCGGTCTGGGCGGGTCCCGTCGAGGTGAGCACGCCCGCCGGGCCGGCCGGTCGCGCCATGGACGCGACGTCCACCACCGCGGGGCCCCCCGCCACCACTGCCGGGGTACCTGGTCGCGCCCGCCCGTGGTCGGTGGACGTGGCCTGGGCGACGCCCGGCGACGAGCCCGCCTCGACCGGTGCCGGGCCTGCCACCGCACCGGGCCGTGGGCCACCGGACCGGGCGGTGTTCGGCGGGACGTCGGGGGCGCCGCCCAGGTTCGAGGCCGCATCGCGCGCGGGGCCCCCGCCGACGTCCAGCAGCCTTCCCGTGCCGCCGTCCGGCCGGGCTCTCCCGGCCTCGTCGTCGAGGGCTCGCCCCGGCGCTCCAGCCGGGACGTCTGCCGCAGGCCGTCCCGGCTCGGCCGGATCCGATACCAGGCCGCCGCCGGAAGCGGGCGGGGCTGTGGCTGGGGAGGCGGAGTCCACCAGCCCTCCGTCCATGGATCTCGCGCCGGCCCCGGCCGGTTTCGCAGCGAGCGGCGCGGGACGTCCGGCCGGTTGGGGTGCGCCGGTCCCCGAGGTACCGCCGACGGCAGCATCACCGGCCGCCCCTCCAGGCAGCCCGAGCCCTTCCGGGACGCCACGGGGCGTCCCGCCCCGGGGTGTCGCCGTGACGGCGTCGGTGGGGGTCGCGTGGGCAGAACCCGGGGTGGCCGCGGTGCTGACCGGACGGGGGACGCTCGGCGTGCCCTCGCCGGTCGGGCCGCTGGTCGGGCCGCTGGTCGGGCCGCTGGTCGGGCCGCTGGTCGGGCCGCTGGTCGGGCCGCTGGTCGGGCCGCTGGTCGGGCCGCTGGTCGGGTCGCTGGTCGGGTCGCCGGTCGGGTCGCCGCCGTCCGCCTTGCCCTTCGCCCCGACCCGGGCGGTGCGGTTCGTCGCGCCGGGCCGACCGAGGGCCCGTGAGCGGCGAGCGGTCCGGGATCCGCCCTCGCTCGCTGGTGCCTCGGTTCGCTCGTCGTGGCGCTGCCCCTCCTGCCCCGACCGCGCCTGGGACGTCGCCCCCGATGCCGAACGGGACCCGGACGAGGAGGGCACCGTGGGCGGCGCCGGCGATCTCGACGTCCGATGCGCGGTCCCCTGCGCGGACGGGTGCGCCGACCGCGCGGCTGCCATGCTCTCCGCGAGCGCCGCGCTGAACTCGTGGCCGTCGTCCGCCGCCGGACCGGGAAGGTCCGCGGCGGGGCCGACACCGCGGCCGGTCACCGCGGTGGTGGAGGTGATGGTCATCGGATGGCCTCCCAGGCCTGGGTCACACGGTCCACGTCAGCGCGCTTGGCGGGTAGGGCGGGACGCCGCCGAACTGGCGCACCGCCCCCGCTCCAGCGGTGTAGCCGGCCAGGGCCAGGTCGACCCGGCCGCCGAACTGGGTGAGCAGGCCCGAGCTGAGCCGCGCGGCGCCGTCCCCGCCCTGGGCCGGGTCGGTGGCGTCGACGTCCGGTGAGCGCCCGGTGCGTGGCATCAGCTGGATGAGTCCGCTCGCCCCGGTGGCGGTGGCCTCGTACCTGCTGAACCCGGCGCCGGTCGCCGCGACGCCCGGCGCGGATGCCGACGGCGACAGCGCGGTCAGCGACGCGAGCCCGGCGGCCGACAGCAGTTGTGCTCGCGCCACCTCGAGGGCACCTGCCGTGGCAGTCGTGCCGGTCGCCTCGACCGTGCTCGCCGTCACGCGCCGGATCGCCGAGATCGGTCCGTACCCGGCGATGTCATGGATACCCACGGCGGCCCCGGAGTGCGGCGCGTCGATCATCTTCCCGTCACCCACGACGATGCCCACGTGGTGCGCCGGAGACCCGAAGAACACCAGGTCTCCCGGGTGCGCCTGGGCGAGCGACGGGACGGCCACCCCCGCCTTCGCCTGGTCCGCCGCCACGCGCGGCAGCCGGACGCCGAGCTTGCCGTACACGAGTTGGGTCAGACCCGAGCAGTCCAGGCCCTTCGCCGGGTCGGTGCCACCCCACAGGTAGGGGACCCCGAGGTAGTCGCTCGCCGCCGCGACGGCCCGCTCGCCCACCGTCTGACGCGGGCCGGAGGGGTCCCCGGTCCCGCTGCCCGGGATCCCGGCCAGGGCGTCCGTCAACGTCGAGGAGAAGCCGGTGCCCGCCGTCCCGGCGGCCGGGACCGACGCGGCGCGCCCGGCGCCCAGCACCCCGAACGGGTGCAGGCCCAGGCGCGCCTGGATCTCACCGATCCTGCCCTGCACCTCTGCCAGGCTCATGTCAGGTCACCTCCCGGGTCAGGACGGCGCATGGCCGCGGCCAGCTCGTCGATCACCTTCTGCTCGATCCGGGCGTCCGCCTCGGCGACCTGCATCCGGTGCCGCTCGTGCAGGGCCTCCACCGCCTTCAGGTCGGCGCGAGCGGCGTTCCATGCCGCGATCGCCGCTAGTTCCCGGCTCTGTGCGGCGCTGACGCGCTCCCCGGCACGCCCCAGCTCTTCGCGAAGCCGGGCGCGCCGGGCGGCGGCGGACTCCTGCTCGTAGGGGGCGCCCCGTCGCGGTGCCTCGCTGCTGCGCAGCTGCCCGCGCAGTTGCTCGCGGTACGCGATCGCCGCCGCCACCTCGCGTCGGGCGGCACCGAGGAGGCGCGCCGCCTCGGCCACCGTGCCTGCCCGCAGCCGCTCCAGGGTGGCCAGCCGGAACCGGCGGTTCACGGCGCGCTCCCGACGGGTGACGCCGTCCGGACGAGCGAGCCGGTGCCGACCGGCGACCCCGTGCCGGCGAGCAGGGCACCCAGCTGGGCCCAGGCGTCGTCGACGTTCACCACGTCGTGGGGGGCCTGGCGCAGGAACGCGTCGAACTGGGACCGCAGCGCGATCGCCGCGTCGACGTCCCGGTCGCTGCCCGGCGAGTAGACGCCCACGTCGATGAGCTCGCGGGCGTCCCGGTAGGCGGCCAGCAGCCGACGGGCCGTGGCCGCCAGCGCCAGCTGCCCCGGTTCGAGCACGGCCCGCTCCACCCGGGAGATCGACTCCAGGACGTCGATGCTCGGGAAGTGCCCGGCCGTCGCCAGCCGCCGTGACAGCACCACGTGGCCGTCGAGGATGCCGCGGACCGTGTCGCCGATCGGGTCCTGCAGGTCGTCGCCCTCGACCAGCACCGTGTACAGGGCGGTGATGCTGCCGTGCTCGCCCGGGCCGGTGCGCTCGAGCAGGCGCGGCAGCATGGCGAACACGCTGGCCGGGTACCCCCGCGTCGCGGGGGGCTCTCCCGCCGCGAGGGCGACCTCGCGTTGGGCCAGCGCCGTCCGGGTCACCGAGTCGACGACGAGCAGCACGTCCAGCCCCTCGTCGCGGAACCACTCCGCGATCCGGGTCGCGGTGAACGCGGCGGCCAGGCGCAGCATGGGCGGGTCGTCACCGGTGGCGAGGACGACGACGGTCCGGGCCCGCGCGGCCTCGTCCAGCGTGTCCTCGAGGAACTCGCGGACCTCCCGGCCCCGCTCGCCCACCAGGGCGACCACCCGCACCGGTGCGGAGGTCCCGCGCACCGCCATCCCGAGCAGCGTGGACTTGCCCACGCCCGAACCCGCCACGATGCCCACCCGCTGCCCGGCACCCACCGGGACGAGCGTGTCCAGGGCACGGACGCCCGTTGCCAGGGCCTGGTCGACCCGGCGGCGGAGCAGCGGGTTGGGCGCGGACTGTTCCAGCGGCACCGCGACGACGTGGGCGAGCGGGCCGCGGCCGTCCATCGGGCGGCCGAGGGCGTCCACCACGCGGCCGAGCAGACCGGGGCCGGCCGGGACGGTCGCCGCGGACCCGCTGGGGAGGACGGGATCCCCCGGCGTGATCCCGACGGTCGAGCCCAGCGCCAGGCAGGTGGCACCACCGGTGTGGACGGCGACCACCTGGGCCGGCACCGGCTGCGGTGGGCCTGCGGCCAGGATCGTCACGAGGTCACCCACGGCTGACCGGATGCCGCGCACGCGGATGCCCAGGCCGAGGACCTCGCTGACGTGACCGCGCACGACCGGCCGCGTCGCCTCCGCGGCGTGGGCGAGCCGTTCGCGGAGGAAGGCGGCGGTCTCGTCGAGTTCGGCGAGGACCCTGTGGGGTGGTCTGGTGGGCGAGGTCACGGGCGGAGCACCTCCTGGGCGGCGCGCAGCGCGTCGCGCAGGTGGACGGGCAGCGCGTGCACCGGGGTTCTGGCCAGGACCGCACCGCGTTCGACGGTGTCGTCGGGGACCACCTGGACACCGTCGAGCGGTCCGGCGTCGCACGCCTCGAACAGGTCGACGTCCGCCGGGTGCACGTGGAGCGTGACGGTGTCGGTGTGCGGCAGCAGGCGCAGGGCCGTGCGGGCCGCTTCCAGCACGTCGGCGTCCACCGCCGCCAGCTCCCGGCCCAGCGCCGCGGCGGCGATGGCCAGCGAGCCCTCGAGCAGAGCGTCCACGAGGCCGCTCCACGCCGGGGCCACGTCGTCCGCCAGCGTGCGCGCGGCCCGGGCCAGAGCGGCGAGCGCGCCCTGGGTGCGGACGGCCAGTACCCGGCGGGTGGCCTCCTCGCGCGCCGCGCGCTCGGCGGCCTCGGCGGCTTCGCGCTCGGCGGCCTCCCGCCGGCCCTGGGCCCAGCCGGCCGCGTAGCCCTCGGCCAGCCCCTGCTGCCGGCCTGCCCGCAGCGCCTCGGCGATCTGTCGGCCGATCCGCGGGTCCGCCCACCCCGGCTGCTCGACGAGCGGCCGGTCGAAGTTGACCGCGCGGGCCGCGTTCGCGGCCTCCCCGGAGGTGACGACCGGGGTCCGCTGTTCCACCGGGAGCGTGCTGAAGCGCTCATTCGACAAGGGCATCGTCGCCACCCCTCGCGATCACGATCTTGCCGGATGCCTCCAGTGCCCGGATCTCGGCAACGATCTTGGCCTGGGCCTCCTCCACCTCGGACAGGCGTTTCGCGCCGAGCAGCTCGATCTCGTCCGCGAGATTCTCCGCGGCGCGGGTGGAGAGGTTACGCATGATCTTTTCCCGGACGGCGGCGCTGACACCCTTGAGGGCCATGGCCAGATCGGTGCTCTGGACGTTCCGCAGCACCAGCTGGATCGCCTTGTCGTCCAGCTGGGTGATGTCCTCGAAGATGAACATCTTCGCCCGCACCTGCTCGGCGAGGTCCGGGCTGACGGCCTCCAGGCCTTCGAGGATCATCCGCTCGGTCGACCGGTCGGCCCGGTTGATGATGGCGACGAGCGGCTCGACGCCACCCACCGCGGAGAGCTCCTGCGGGCCGAGGACGGTCGACATCCGGCGATCGAGCTCCTTCTCCACCAGCCGGATCACGTCCGGCGAGGCGCGTTCCATCAGGGCGATCCGATGCGCGATCTTCGCCTGGAGCCGCTGGTCGAAGCCGGACAGCACGATGGCCGACTGCTGCGGCGACAGGTGCGCCAGGACGAGCGCGATGGTCTGCGGGTGCTCGTCGGCGAGGAACGTCAGCAGCTGCCGGGCGTCGGCCCGGCGCATGCTCTCGAACGGCATCTCGGCGAGGGTGGCGCCGAGGCGCTCCATGATCTCGTCAGCGCGCTCCTGGCCCACGCTTTCCGCCAGCAGCTGCCGGGCGAGGTCGAGGCCGCCGCGCCCGGCGACGTCCGCGCTCGACAGCCAGGTGCGCGCCTCCAGCAGGACCGAGGTGGCATCGTCGTGCGTCACCTCCCGCAGCCGCACGATCTCTGCGGTGAGATCCTCGACCATCTGTTCCGGCAGCCGGGCCATCACCTTGACGGCTCGGTCCCGGCCGAGCTGGACGAGCAGGATGGCGGCCTTGCGCAGGCCGGTCATCCCGATCGCGGAAATACTCTGCGAGATCGCCACGGTGGCCGCCCGTCAGTTCTTCCGCTGGCCGAGCCAGCTCTGCACGATGAGGGCGATCTCCTCGGGTTGCTGGTCGACGAACTTGCCGACCTCGTCGCGCAGCAACTGGCGTTCCAGGCTCGAGTCGAGCGCCTCGTCGGTCGCGCTCAGCTCCCGGGCACCCGCACTGATGGCGAGCTGCTCGCCCATCGTGTCCAGCAGGACGGGCCCGTGGTGTACCGGGGGCAGGTCGGACGCGACCGCCTCGAGCTGCCGGGGCGTGGCGCGGCGGCTGCGGCGCCGCCAGATCAGCAGCGCGATCAGCGCGGCCAGCACCAGGCCGGCCTTCTTGCCGAGGTCGATGTACGCAGCGGTCTTCGCCGCCGCCTGCGCGTCCTTCAGCTCCTTGGCCGCCGCTGCCATCGCCGTCGTGTCGAAGGCGATCCTGTTGACCTGAACGGAGTCGCCCCGGGTGGTGTCGATCCCGACGGCGGTGCTGACCAGGTTCGTGATGGTCTGCGTGTCGACGTTCGCCTTGGAGTCGATCGCGACCGCTACGGTGAGGCGCTTCGGGCTGCCGGGCGCGGCCGTGGTGTGGCTGGTGACGTCGCCGACGGCGTTGTTCACCGTCTGGTTCACGTGGACGTAGGTGCCGCCTCCGCCGCCGCCGGCGGCTGTCAGCGAGGGGTACGTCTGACCGAGCGCGCCCCCCGCGCCCGGGGAGCCGCCGTAGCTCTCGCTGCTGGTCGCCTGCACCAGCGGGGGTATCCCGGTCTGCGACAGGTAGCTGTGGCTCGTGGTCTCCCGGGAGTCGAAGTTCAGCTCCGCGTTGACGCGCACGATGGCCTTGCCGGCGCCGAGGACGCCGTCGAGCATCTTCTGCAACGCCATGCTCTTGGCGTCCTCGAAGGCCTGGGTCTGCTGGTCCGCCTCGCTCGCCGCGCTGACGGCTCCCGCCACCCCGTCCTCACGCACGGACAGCAGGTTTCCGTCCGCGTCGGAGACCGTGACGTCACTCGGGTTCAGCCCCGGCACGCTGCCGGCCACCAGCCGCATCACGGACCGGATCTGCGACCTGCTCAGGGCCGTCCCCGGTGCCAGGGCCAGCAGCACGGACGCCGTCGGGTGCTCCGCGTCGGTCGTGAAGACGTCCTTCTTGGGGATCGCGAGATGCACGATCGCCGTCTTCACCCCGCCGATCGCCTGCAAGGTGCGGTTCAGCTCGCTCTCCAGGGCGCGCTGGTAGGCGACGTTCTGCTGGAAGTCGGTCGCGGTCATTCCCTGCTTGTCCAGCACGGAGTAGCCGCTGCCCTCGCTGGTGTTCGTCAGCCCCTTGGCGGCCATCGCCACCCGCAGGTCGTACACCCGTTCCTGCGGCACCATGATCGTGTTTCCGGCGTTCGCCAGCTGGTAGGGCACGTTCTGGCCCTTCAGCTGGTCGATGATGGCGCTGGTGTCGGACGCCGAGAGGCCGGTGAACAGGGGCGACCAGCTCGGTTGGGCGGCCCATCGACCGAGCACCACGGTCCCCAGCGCGAGGGCGAGAACCGCCACCAGGATGATGCCACGCTGTCCGGGCGTGAAGCCGGCAAGCAGTTGACGCCCCCGGGCCGCCAACTGGTTCATCCGGTTCACGCTGATCTCCGTTCCTGAGGGCGGCGACGCCGCAGAGGCCGGGCCCCGCGTCACCGCGTCCGAGCGAGTCGTCGCGGTTCCGACGTCCGGCTGTCGTCGCGGCCGAGGCGTTGCGGAAAGTGCTCGATGGTGGGTGGGAGGCCGCGGCGCTCCGGGCGCTGCTTTCCCTCGTCACGACGGGCTTCGCCGTCGTGCGTGCTCCTCGGCCCGGGCGGCGCCGGGCCGCCTCCCACTCACAGGGGCATTCTCATGATGTCGTTGAAGGCGTCCAGTGCCTTGTTCCGTACGGTCGTCGCGAGCTCGGTCGCCGTCTGTGCCTGGGTGGCGGCGATGACGTAGTCATGGACGTCGGTGAGGTCACCGGTCGCCGCCTGCACGGCCTTGGTCGCCGCCGTGCGGTCGAGCGAATCCACTTCTTGCAGGGCACGGCCGACGATCCCGTCGAACTCGGCACCGCGACCCGCGGCCCCGGGCTCGAGAGCGCCGGACGAGGCGACGGGCGACGCGCTGTCCAGGGCCGTCATCTCGGTCAGCATCCGCTGGCGGTACAACTGCGCCATCTGCTCGGCGGCGCTGCCTGCGCCGACCGGCGCCACCGGGCCCACCATCGGGATCGCCATCAGTCGTGCCCCATCCGGATCGCGGCCTCGTAGGTCTCCCGAACGCGGTCGACGTTGGACAGGTTCGCCTGGTAGCCACGCTGAGCCATGATCATGTTCGTCATCTGCTCGCCCAGGTCGACGTCCGGGACGCGCACCATGCCGTTGGCGTCGGCCAGCGGGTGCTCGGGGGAGTAGACGAGCCGTCCCCTCGGGTCGCCCAGTTGGACGCCGACCTCGGTCACGCCCGCTCCGGATGACCCGTTCTCGACCGCAGCCGCCAGGACGTACCGGGACTGGAAGGCCGCCCCGCTCGTCGGGCGCACGGTGTTGACGTTCGCGATGTTGTCGGAGATCGCGTCCATCCACGCCTGATGGACCTCCAGGGCCGAGCCGGAGATGCCCAGTGCCTCGAACATCCCGCTCACGCACCTCTCGCGGCGGTGCGCAGCAGCGTGAACCGGTCTCCGGTGGCGCGCAGCGCGAGGCCGTAGGCGAGCTGGGTGTTGACGGACGACACCGTCTCGGCGTTGAGATCCACGTTGCTGTAGGTCGGGCCCACGGCAGCGGTCGAGACGGACACGGTCGGCGACACGTCGAGCGGGTCCTCCCCGTTGCGCAGGGCCGACCTCAGATCCGACTCGAACGATACCGAGCGGGCCCGGAAGAACGGGGTGTTGACGTTGGCGATGTCGTCGCTGATGGCGCGTTGGCGCTCCGCGAGACCGTTGAGCGCGGCGTGGAGCGCGCCGATGGAGAAGTCCTCTAGCATCATGGACCCCATGCCGGTCGAAGGAGGGGGTGGCCCCTCCTCGGTGGGTGGTCAGATCACTGGGTGCGCCGTTCCCTGGCGCCGGCGAGCGGTCCGTGCTCGCACAGGGATTCGTCGGTGGGCGGCGGGCACTTGAGTCCCGCCGGTCAGGTGACGCCCGTGTTCCACCGATCGGAGTAACGCCGACCGCTCCGGCGGACGTCGGTTTCCGTGCGGCCGTCCTCCGGTTGCCGCCTCACACCGGGGCGTGGCGCAGCCGACGGGTCGGGCGTGCGACGACCTCGGCCGCTCCTCGCGGCGACGCTGATCGTCCGTGACGAGGCTCACCAGCTCACGGACTGCCTCGCCAGCCTCGACGGCGTGGTCGATGAGGTCGTGGTGTACGACACCGGCTCGCGCGACGGTACCCCGGACGTCGCCCGGCACGCCGGGGCCCGGGTGCTGCAGGGGTACTGGGACGACGACTTCGCTCGGGCCCGCAATGCCGCCCTCGAGATGACCCGTGCGCTGTGGGCTCTGATCGTGGACGCCGACGAGCGGCTCGTCGCCGACGGGCCCGTCCTGCGGGCGGTGCTGGCAGGCCATGTCCCCGGCCAGTCCGGTCCCGTGGCGGGGCCGGGCCTGCACGCGCGCCTCGGCGGGCTGATCCTCCAGGTGGTGTGCCGCGGCGTGGACGGCCGGTTCCAGGCCGGGCACGCCTCGGTGCGCGTCGTCCGGACGGACGGGGCGCGCTGGGAGGGCCGGGTGCACGAGGTGCTGCGGTTCGGGCGCCCCGATCTGGTCAGGGTCCAGGTAGCCGCGGACGTCGCCCGCCTGGACCATCTCGGGTATCGGGATGCGGACACCGTCCGGGCCAAGGCGGAACGCAACCTGGCGATCGCCCAGGCCGAGCTCGACCACCTCGTCGCCTCCAGGTCCCACGACGTGGCAACCGGCGCGCGAGTGCTCTTCGACCTCGCGAGGTCGGCCCTGGAGGTCGGGCAGCGACAGCGGGCCGTGGACGCGCTGGAGACGCTGCGGGAGATCGCGCCCGAAGGGCCGCACCGCCGGCTCGCCACCGGGCTGCTGGCCCAGATCCTGCTCGACGTCGGCGGGTTCGAGCAGGTGGCCCTGGCGCTCGAGGCGGAGCTTCGCGCGGACCCGCGCGTCGATCGGCGGTTCACGGCGTGGATCCGGGCCCAGGCGCTGGCCGGCCTGGACCGGCGGGAGGAGGCCCTGGAGCTGCTGCGCGGTATCGACCGACTGGTCGATCACGCAGGCGTCGAGCAGCCGTTCAGCCCGGTGCTCCGGGCCCGGGCCGTGCTCGCCGCGCGTGCCGGTCACCTCGCCGAGGCCCGCGCCGCGTTGTGCGCGCTGGAGGACGGGATCGAGGTCGAGGGATCGTGATCCTTCGGGGTGGCTCGCGCTCGTTCCGCCGCGGCCGGTGTCCGGCGGCGGGTGGGTCGGCGCTCAGCTGGTGACGTCCAACGAGGTACCCACCTCGTGGTCCGGGATCGGGTTCGACCGGGGCCGTGGAAAGGCCAGGTTCTCCAGCCGGTCGCGCAGGGCGTCACGCCGGTCCTCGGCCCGCCGGGCGAGCGCGTCGAGGTCCTGGAGCAGGGTGCGGGCCGGCAGCAGCAGATGGTCCGGCAGGGGCCCGCCCTCCGGCGGGAGGCACGGCAGGTCGACGAACGCGGGGGCTTCGCCGGCGTCCAGGCGTCGCTCGAACTCCGCGGCCGCCTGGGTGAGGGACTCCAGCCACGCCGCCCATCCGTCCGGCTCGGTCACGCCGCGCCGTCGATGCCGACCGGGGCCGTGCAGGTGGTGGCCGCGGTCGTCCGGGCCGCCTCGTGCCAGGCGTCACGCAGGGGCTGCACGAGCTCGCGGCAGTCGGCGATCCGCTGGGGCTGGCCGCGGAGCCTGGCCTGGTTCAGCTCACTGATGATCCAGAGGTAGATCCGGCCGAGCGCCTCGCCGTCCGGCCAGACCGAGACGTCCAGCGTGGCGTGCAGCTCGAGCAGGATCTCCTGCGCCTGGCCGAGTCGCTCGCCGGTCGCCGCGACGTCGCCGTCGCGCATCGCGGACTCGGCCACCGAGAGATCCTGCACCAGCCGGTCGTACAGCATCGTGAGCAGGCGACCCGCGGGGACCGTCGCGGTGGCATCGCTGGCGTACCGGGCCTGCGCGAGTCCGTAGGACATCGGGTCTCCTCGATCGGGGGACGGGATGGGCATGCGCGAGGTGCCGCCGGGATCAGCCGCCGGACGACGAGGACGACGCCGATGACGAGGGTGAGGCGCCGGTGAGTTGGGACAGCGCGGACGTCGCCGACTTCAGCCTCGCCAGCGACGTCTCCATCGCGGTGAACTGGAGAGTGAGTGTCCTGCGGTACGCGGTGAGGCGGTCGTCCCAGGCGTCGATCTGCTGCTGGAACCGCTTCACCTGCGAGGTCGCGCCGTCCTCGGCGACGACGACCGATCCGGTCGACGACGTGGTGGCCTCGCTCACCAGCGTCGACAGGCGCTGCGCCAGGCCCGGGCTGTAGGTGAGCGACCCGACGTCCCCGCCGGTCGCCGCCACGTCCTGGCCGGTGCTGTTCACCGTCAGGGAGAGACCGACCGACCCGCCGCTGCCGCTCGCCAGGGAGAGGACGTCGCCCACGCCGGTCGCCTGCTGGCCGTCGATCGTCCCGGTGATGTCCGCCCCGGCGACCAGTCGCGTGCCGTCGACGCCGTCGAGGGTGGCCGTGAAGGCGCTGGCGGAGCCGCTCGCGGCCGCCGAGAAGGTGAGGTCGGTGCCGCTCAAGGACGCAGTGATCCCCAGCCCCGCCGAGGCCGCCCGACTGTTCAGCTCGGCCACCGTGCTGGCGAGCGTGTCGGTATTGCTCGCCAGGTAGGAGACGGTGTTCGTCCCCCGCGTCAGCGAGAGGGTGCGGCCGGCGATGGCCCCGCCGGTGGCCACCTGCCACTGTTCGGTGGTGGCGAGCGAGTCCAGGTGGACCGCGTAGGTTCCTGCTCGCGCGGTCTTCAGCGCGTTCGACACCGTTGCCGTCGTGGACGGCGCCCCCCCGGCCGCGGTGAACGTCGAGTTGCCTCCGAAGGCGTGCGCGACGGCGGTGGGATCCGCGGAGTAGGCGGACAGGAACGCCGAACGGTCGAAGGTCAGCTTGCCGTCCCTGGTGAGGGACACACCGGGTGCGTTCGACAACGAGACCGCCGACAGGAGGTTCTGCTGGAGCGATCGGACCGTGGTCTCGCCGGTGAACGGCCCACCGGTCTTGGTCGTGGCGTTGTAGGACGTCTTGCTCGCGATGTCCGTCAGGATGCCGTTCGTGGCGTCCACGAGCTTGGACACCTTGTCGGCGATGGCGTTGCCGTCGGCCTTCGCCGCGACGGTGACTCCGCTCTCCAGCCTGCTCACGGTGAAGGCCAGGCCCGGGACGAGGTCGGAGAACGTGTTCGTGGTGGAGGTGACGGTGTAGGCGGTGTCCGGGTTCGTCCCCACCGAGATCCTGGCGTCCGATCCCTGGGTGAGAACGGCCGTCCCGGCGAAGCCGTCGAGGCCGTCGAGGGTGAAGGACGACGCCGCGCCGGTGCTCTTCGACGTCACCTGCAGGCGGTACTCGCCCGGAGCGGTGCGGACGGCGGTAGCGGTCAGCCCGGTGTTCGAGGAGTTGACCGCGGAGACGACGTCGCTGAGCGAGCCGGTCCCGACGTCGATGGTCGTCGTGGTGCCGTCACTGCGGGTGAGCGTCAGCGGGCCGTGCGCCGCGACGTCCGCCGGGGAGCTCAGCGTGGACGTCGAGATGATGGTGTGCCCGGCGGCGAGGGCGGTGACGTCGAAGGTGAGGGAACCGGTCGTGTTCCCGGTCGCGGTCGCGGTCACGGACGTCGACGAGGACGTCGCGGTGGAGCCGTGCCAGTCGCTGGTCCTCGCCAGGTCGGAGGCGAGCGATCCGAGCGAGCTCAGCGAACCCACGAGTGAGGCGTAGGCGTCAGCGCGGTGCTGCACCGCTGACTGCTGCGTCTTGAGCAGCGTCTGCTGGTTGGTCTGCACCGCCACGAGCTGGTTGATGATGTTGGCGGTATCGAGACCGGAAACCGCCCCGGAGACGGTCATCTGGGACATCGCTGACCTCCCACGTCAGATGTCGGGGCGGGGACCTGGAGGCGGCGACCGGTCAGGACGATCGGTCGCCGCCTCAGCTGTCAGGAATCGGTCACTGCAGCAGCTTGAGGACGCTCTGCGGAGACTGGTTCGCCTGGGCCAACATCGCGGTGCCCGCCTGCGAGAGGATCTGCGACCGGGTGAAGTTCACCATCTCCGACGCCATGTCGGTGTCACGGATCCGGCTCTCCGACGCGGACAGGTTCTCCACGGCGACGTTGAGGTTGTTGATGGTGTGCTCGAACCGGTTCTGGTACGCACCGAGGGTGGCCCGGACGGTCGAGACGTCCTTGAGTGCGGTGTCCAGGGAGGTGATCGCGCTGGTCGCGTTCGCCGTGCTGGTGAGGGTCACCGACGCGGTGTTGAGCTGCAGGCCCAGGCTGTCGACGCCGGTGATCGTGGTGCCGTTGAAGGCGCCGGACGCGGTCATGTCGACCGTGATGATGTTCGCCGGGTTGCTGCTGGACGCCTCCGCGCCCACCTGGAAGATGCCGGCGTAGCCGGTCGAACCGCTGAGGCCGACGTTGAGCAGGCTCTGGGCCCCGAACTTGGTGGTGTTGGCGATCCGGTCGAGTTCCTGGGCGAGCTGCTTGAACTCGGTGTCGGCGTCGGCCTGCGCCGTGGTGTCCTCCGAACCGCCGTTCGATGCCTGCACGGCCAGTTCCCGCATGCGCTGGAGGATCGACGTGGTCTCGTTGAGCGCACCTTCAGTGGTCTGCACGACGCTGATGCCGTCCTGGGCGTTCCGGACGGCGACCTTCAGGCCGGTGATCTGGGAACGCAGGCTCTCGGAGATCGCCAGACCAGCGGCGTCGTCGGCGGCCCGGTTGATCCGATAGCCGCTGGACAGCCTCTCCAGCGACTTGGTCATCTGCCCGTCCGTCACAGACAGGTTGCGGTAAGCATTGAAGGCCGCGACGTTGTTGTTGATGCGAAGACCCACGATGTCCTCCTTGGTCCGGGTCGCGCACCGGTCCGTCCGTGGACCGGCTCGTTGTTCCTATCGGCGGTTGTCGAAGGATGTTGAGGTCTGGCTCATGCGCCGAGCGGGTGAACCCCGGGCGGGGTACCGGTCGTGGTCCGTTCCGGGTCCTCGCGTCCGGCGCGGGCGGCATGCAGGGCCGCCCCGTTGAGGTAGGCTTGGACGTCCGCGCGGTCCCGTACGGTCGATCGGGTCGCCACGGCTGTGACGTACGCCTCCCGCCGGCGCGCGCGCACCCCGTCCGCCTCGGGCGCCGGAAGGCTGCCGGTTCGGGTGCCGGTTCCGGCGCGCGCATCGTCCGTCAGCAGCCGGGACAGCGCCTCGTGCAGCAGGTCCAGCGCCTCGGCCCGCAACTGGCTCGCCCGCGACTGGGTGACGCCGAGTTCCTCCGCGAGCTCCCGCAATTGGCGGTTCTCCAGGTAGTAGCCGGTCACCACGCGCCGGGCGCGCTCGGGGAGTTCCGCGATGGCATCCCGCAGGTACCCGATGCGCTCGGCAGCCACCAACGCCTCGTCCGGGCCCGGACCGGCAGCCACGAGCTCCGCCCCGAGCCCCTCGTCGTCCGGGGCCAGCGGGTCGAGGCTCAGCACGGACGCCCGGTCGGTGCCCTGCAGGACCTCCCGGACCTCCTGCTCCGTCATCCCGCTGGTCGCCGCGAGCTCGGCCTCGGTCGGCGTGCGGTGGAGCACCTTGGTCAACTCCTCGGCCACCCGGTTGATCGCCCGCGCTCTGGATCGCACCGAACGGGTCGCCCAGTCGCGCTGGCGCATCTGGTCGATCATCGCTCCTCGGATCCGGGTGCTGGCGAACCTCGCGAAGGGGACGCCCAGCGTGTCGTCGAAGGCCTGTGCGGCCTGGACGAGCGCGAGCGCGCCGGCGCCGTAGAGATCGTCGGAGTCCAGGTGGCGGGGGAGCCGGGACGCGGCCTCCCGCACGAGATGGCCGACCAACGCCAGATGGGCGCTGACCAACACATCGACGGTGGCAGGTGACTGTGGCACGGAAGGGTTCTCGGTCAGGGAGGGGACGCCCTTTCGGTCCCGCCCTCCCGAGCCCGTGGCCGTGGGGGCTGAATCACCTGAACGGCCGAAGCCACGTGCCGGCAATCCCCTCAGGTCGGGGGTGCGGGTGCCGACACTGACAAGCGAGACACTGCTGAAACGGAGCCTCGATGAGCATCCCCGACCTCGCCGCCGTCCTGTGGCGCCAGCGTGAGCTGCTGGAGCGTCTGGTCTACCGCCTGGAGTGCGAGCAGTTGCTGGTGGCTGCCGGCCGCACCCGCTTCCTCGGCATCGCCACGGCGGAGGTCGAGTCGCTGCTCGACGAGCTGCGCGTGGTGGAGGTGCAGCGCGCCGCGATGGCGGACCTGGTGGCCGCGGAGGTCGGCCTGGACGCCGGGGTCAGCCTGGAGGAGATCGCGGGTAGTGTGCAGCCACCGTGGACCGAGGTGTTCGTCGAGCACCGGCACGCGCTGCTCACTCTCGCGGCCGAGCTCTCCGCCCTCGCGGAGACCAATCGCCACCTGATGGCCGCCGGGCTCACGGCGGTGGAGCAGGCGATGGCAGGGCTGGGATTGCGGCAGGGGACGACGTCCGTCGGCTACGACGCGCAAGGGCGCCGGGAGACCATCGCGGGCCAGGTGCGGACCGTCGTCGACCGGGCGCTGTGACGGGCGGCCGACATGACCGGGTTCTCCACGTTCAACACCGCCAGTACCGGGATGAGTGCGGCCCAACGCGCCCTCGACGCGACCAGCCAGAACATCGTCAACGTCAACACGCCCGGGTACTCCCGGCAGCGGGTGCTCACGCAGTCGATCGGGATGCCCGTCGCGGCGTCCATCCACACGTCGCTGAACGGCTCGTTCATCGGCGGGGTCTCCGTCGTCGACGTGAGCCGGATCCACAACGCGTTCCTCGAGGCGTCGCGCGCCGCGGCCGGCGCGCGGCAGGCGGCGATCACGTCGCAGACGGACATCCTGACCAGCGCCCAGCAGCTGCTCTCGGAGCCGGGGGACACGGGTCTGCAGAGCACCCTCGACAGCTTCTACTCCTCCTGGCACGACCTGGCGAACAAGCCCGGGGACACGGCGGCCGGCTCCGTCGTCATCCAGCGGGCCCTGGCCGTGGCCGACCAGCTGCATTCCTTGAGCAACGGCGTCTCCGCCCAGTGGACCACCGCGCGAAGCAACCTCGTCGACCTCGTGTCGCGGATCAACCAGTCGGCATCTGACCTGGCGAAACTCAACGAGTCCATCGCCGCGGGGCAGCAGTCGGGCAAACCGGTCAACGAGCTTCTCGACACCCGGGACCAGCTGGTGCGCCAGCTGGCGAGTCTCGCGGGTGCTTCCTCGGCCATGGACGACCTGGGTCGGCTGTCCGTGAACATCAACGGCGTCACCATCGTCACGGGCAACGAGTGGCAGGCGGTGACCCTCTCCGGAGCGGACGACATCACCGCCGCGGTGTCCGATCCGCCGACGCTCTCGGTGGGCGCGTTCACCGTTCCGGTGCAATCGGGATCGGCGGCCGGGCTCCTCGCGTCCCTGCGGACGGACCTGCCGTCGTTGTCCGGCTCGATCGACGGTGTCGCCGACCGGCTCGTCACCGCCGTCAACACCGTCTACTCCACGGGCTACGCACCGAATGGCAGCACCGCCAACACCTTCTTCTCCGGCACCGACGCCAGGAACATCACGGTCGTGCCGACGTCCGGGACCGCGCTCGCCATCGCCGCGCAGCCGGGCACCCTGGACGGCTCGATCGCTCGGCAGGTGGGTGACCTGGCCGTCGACAGCGTGGCGCAGGGCGTACTGGGATCGCCGGGGCCGTCGGTCGGGTGGCGCGAGCTGACCACGTCGCTCGGCGTCCAGGTACAGAGCTTGAAGACCGCGCAGTCGGTGCAGGACGCGGTCGTCGCGGCGGCGGAGGACGCGGTGCAGGCCGACGCCGGCGTCAATCTCGACGAAGAGATGACGAACATGATGCAGTACCAGCGCGCCTACCAGGCCTCGGCCCGGGTGATCACGACCGCGGACGAACTGCTCGACACGCTGATCAACCGCACCGGCAAGGTGGGCCTGTGACCGGGGCGAGCCCATCGGCGTGGCCGGGCCTGGGAAAGGGAGCTGAGCGGTGACTTCGTCGAGGATCACGCAACGGACGGTCGCCGAGACGACGCTGCGTGGCCTGCAGGGAAACCTCACGCGGGTGCAGAACCTCCAGCAGCAACTGTCCAGCGGACGACGTGTCTCGCAGCCGAGCGACGACCCGTCGGCGACCGTGTCGTCGATGACGTTGCGCTCGCGGCGGGCGGCGGACGAGCAGTACCTGCGGAACATGGAGGCGGCGAGCGGCCGGCTCACCGTGACCGACAACGCGCTGACCCAGCTCAGCGATCGCCTGCGGGCCTTCCGCGACCTCATCGTGCAGTCCCGCAACGGTGCCGTCGGTGCCGCCAGCCAGGCGGGCATCGCGGCGAACATGAACGCCGTGCGGGACGAAGTCCTCGACCTGTACAACACGACCTACCTGGATCGGCCGATCTTCGGCGGGACGATCACCGGGTCCGCCACGGTGGACGCCGCGGGCACGTACCTGGGGAACGACCAGCCGGTCGAGGCCCGGGTGTCCGCGGATGCGCTGGTGCGGATCGACGTGCCGGGCACGGCGGCCGGCGCCGACACCGTGCCGGGGACGCTGGCCCAGATCGCCGCCAACGTGGCCGCCGGCGGCGCGGGGGCCACCGATCTCGCGGCCGTCGACGCGGCGCTCTCGACGGTGGCCCAGGCACTTGGCGATGTCGGCGCGCGGGCCGCCCGGGTCAGCCAGACCCACGATCTGGTCGACGCTCATCGACTCGACCTCACCTCGCGCATCTCGGTGAACGAGGACGTCGACCTGCCGGAGGCGATGATGAACCTCTCCGCGCAGCAGGTGGCCTATCAGTCCGCGCTGCAGGCGGCGGCGAAGATCCAGCAGGTCTCGCTGATGGACTTCCTCAGGTGAACGCGCCGGCAGCCGCGTGCACGGAGGATCAGAGCGAACGATCGGGCCCTGCCGTTGCCGCGGCGGGGATCACGGCAGAGCGGCGGGATACGGTGAACGAGCCGTGGGTTCCAGGCAACGGCGTGCTGGAGGCGGACCGGGTGGACTCTGGCCTGCCGCAGATCGAACTTGTGCGGCCGATGCCGGGGTTCCCCGATCTGACGAGGTACGTCCTGGTCAGGCTCGACTCGGCGGACGAGACGCTCGACGCGGACGACGTCGTCGAGCCCGTGATGTACGAATTGCGCAGCCTGGAGCAGCCCGCCGTCCGGTTCCTGGTCGCCGTCCCCACGGTGTTCTTCCCGGACTACGCCTTCGAGCTGGACGAGAGTACCTGCGCCGAGCTGGGGCTGGTGGACGCCGAGGAGGCCCTCGTCCTGGTTCTTCTCACGATTGGTGATGACTCAGCGTCGACGACCGCTAACCTTCTGGCACCGGTCGTCATCAACTCCCGGACCCGATCGGCCGCTCAGGTCATCCTGTCCGGGACCGAGTGGCCGGTGCGCGCCGCTGTCGTCTGACGGTCCGCGAGGGGCCGGCGTCCGCGGTGGGGATCCATGGAAGGAGCCCGTAGTGCTGGTCCTCACCCGCCGTGCCGGCGAGAGCATCGTGATCGGGGACGAGGTCCGGGTCGTCGTGCTCGACGTCCGGGGGGACACCGTGCGGCTCGGCATCGACGCGCCCCGGAGTGTCCAGGTGCACCGCGCGGAGGTCTACGCCGAGGTGCAGGCCGCCAACGCGGCCGCGGTCAGCGCGGTCGACGATCTGGGCGCGGTGGCCGACCGGCTGCAGCGGATCGCCCGGCAGCCGGCCGGGCGCCGGGGCGAGCGGCCGCCGCGCCCGGGTCGGTCCGGCTCCCCCGCGGCCGGCTCCCCCGCGGCCGGGTCCTCGGGTGCCGGGTCCTCGGGTGCCGGGTCCTCGGGTGCCCGGTCCTCGGGTGCCCGGCCGCCGGCCGGTGCGCCCTCGGGCGCCGACGACGCCGGCGCACCCGCGACGGGGACGCCGGACGTCGCGCCCAAGCCCGCCCCGCCCCGGCCGAAGCCCGCCCCGCCGCCGTCGCGCTCCCGCTGACGTCGCGCTCCCGCTGACGTCGTCGGGCCGTCGCCGTCAGGCCGTCGCCGGGGCTGCCTCGTCGGCTCGCTTCACGGCCGCGAGCAACAGCTGCGCGACGTCCACGACCTCGACCTCCTGCCGGGCCCGGCCCTCCGACTGCGCGTTCGTCAGCCCGTCGGTGAGCATGACCAGGCAGAACGGACAGCCGATCCCGATCTTGTCGGCGCCGGTCGCGACCGCTTCGTCGGCACGGTTGTTGTTGATCCGGGTGCCGAGGTTCTCCTCCATCCACATCCGGGCACCGCCCGCGCCGCAGCAGAAGGAGCGAGTGCCGTGGCGCGGCATCTCGGCCAGGGTCAGGCCCGGCAACGCGCCGATCAACTCCCGCGGCGGGGTGTAGACGTTGTTGTGCCGGCCGAGGTAGCACGGGTCGTGGTACGTGACCGTGCCACTGGTGGCCCCGGACGGTGGCGCGACAGGCGTGAGCCTGCCCTCGCGCACCAGCCGGTTCAGCAACTGGGTGTGGTGCACCACTTCGTACTGTCCGCCCACCTGGGGGTACTCGTTCTTGAGCGTGTTGAAGCAGTGCGCACAGGTCACGACGATCTTGGTGGCCTTGGCCTCGTTGAGGACCTCGACGTTCTGCTGGGCCAGCATCTGGAACAGGAACTCGTTGCCGGCCCGGCGCGCCGGGTCGCCGGTGCACGACTCGCCCTCCCCGAGCACCGCGAAGGTGACTCCGGCCAGGTCGAGCAGTTCCGCGACCGCCCGGGTCGTCTTCTTCGCCCGGTCCTCGGTGGCACCCGCGCAACCGACCCAGAACAGGTAGTCGACCTCGGTGAGGTCCTCGACGTCCGCGCCCACCTGCTTGACCTCGAACGGCAGGTCCTTGGCCCACTCCATCCGGGTGCGGGCGCCGACCCCCCACGGGTTGCCGCTCTTCTCCAGGTTCTTGAACAGGCCGCCCAGCTCGCTCGGGAACGCGGACTCCATCAGCACCTGGAACCGGCGCATGTCCACGATGTGGTCCACGTGCTCGATGTCGACCGGGCACTGCTCGACGCAGGCCCCGCAGGAGGTGCAGGACCAGAGCACGTCGGGGTCGATGACGCCGCCCTGGTCGGCGGTGCCGACCAGAGGCCGCGCGTTCTGCGCGGGGCCGGGGGCGGGGATCCGGCCGAAGCCGGACTCGGGGACGCCGTGGTGCCCGTTCGCGCGGTCGCCACCCACCGTCTCGAGCGCGTCGGCGGGAAGCTCGGCCGCCCCCTCGCCGCCGGCCAGGAGGAACGGCGCCTTCGCGAAGAGGTGGTCGCGGAGATCCATGATCACGAGCTTCGGGGACAGCGGCTTGCCGGTGTTCCAGGCCGGGCACTGGCTCTGGCAGCGCCCGCACTCGGTGCAGGTCGCGAAGTCGAGCATGCCCTTCCAGGTGAAGTCCTCGATCTTGCCGCGGCCGAAGATGTCGTTGTCGCCCGGGTCCTCGAAGTTGATCGGCTTGCCCCCCGACTCCATCGGCAACAGGGCGCCCAGGCCCTTCGGCTGGCGCTTCGCCGCGACGTTGAACAGCGCTGCGCCGATGTGCAGGTGCTTGGAGTAGGAGACGACGACCAGGAAGCTCATCAGGACGGCGAGCTGGAGCCAGATCAGGACCAGCTCGATCGCCTTCAGCGTCGAGGTGCTGAGCCCGGCGAAGAGCGTGCCGATCGCCCTGGAGGCGAACGTGGCCCAGGTCTGGCCGTACGGGAAGTGCCCCTCGATCTGGGTCTGCACCCCACGGAAGACCAGCAGAAGGATCATCACCAGGCTGATCAACGCGAGGATGACCCAGGCCGCCCCGGTGTGCGAGCCGTAGAAGCGGGAGGCCCGGTGCTTGGTGGCCGGCTGGTTCTGCAGTCGGATGACGGCGAAGACCGCCAGCGCGACGAGCACCGCGACGGCGAAGAAGTCCTCGATGAACCCGAGCCACGGTTGCCTGCCGATGACCGGCAGCGCGAACTCCTCGTCGAAGACCGACCCGAAGAGCTCGATGATCGTCAGGGTGAGGACGAAGAAGCCCCACATGGTGAAGAAGTGAGCCAGGCCCGGCACGGTCCACTTCAGCAGCTTGCGCTGGCCGGGCACCTCGGCGAGTTCGACTCTGACCCGGGTGCCCACGTCGTCGAACCGGCCGTTCGCCGGTTGCCCGCTGCGGATGAGCCGCACCACCCACCACAGCCGGCGCCCGGCGAGGGCCAGCCCCACGAGGGTGATGAGCAGGCTGATCGCGATTCTCACGGTGGCTCCTCGAGTCGACCCCCGGGTGGAGGTGCGGGGGTGCGGGTAACTCTAGTTGGGGGGTCGGACGGCAGGCAGCGGTGCGTATGTGGTGGGGGTAACGGTGCGGGACGTGGACGCCGGCACACCGCCTCGCCCGGGCCGCACAGCCTGCGCCGGCCTCACCGGGCCGCCGGGAGCCGGCTCCGCCTCACGCCCGGCGACCTCGCTGTGAGTCTACTGACGGGTAATTTCGCCGTGCCAGTTCACACCCCTGCCCGGCCTTCCGGTGTGCAGGTATACGCCAGGTATTCATCGCGGAGATGCCCGCGTCAAGGGGCGTAAGGGCATCTGGGCTCGCCGGTCAGGACCGGCGAGGGCCCTGCCAGGCACGGGGCCACTGCGAAAGGACCGCCCATGCGTCACGCGACCAGAACGCCGGACCGGCTCACCGTGCCGGATCGCATCGGGATGGCCGTGGCCGCGGCACTCGCCGTCCTGCTGGCCGGTGTGCTCGCCACGGTGCTCTACAACAGCGGCACGGGCTCTCGGGGGGTGCGGGCCGCAGGGGTCTGCGCGGCGATCCCGGTGGGCCGGGTGGGCGTTCCGGAGCGATCCCTCGATGCCGAGGCGGCAGTGCCACCCGGTAGCAGATCAGAACAAGTTCCACCGAGAGTGCTGCTGAGGTGCTAAGGATCTGCCATGACGCATCGGTCGGCCGCCTTCGTCGGCTGGGACGACGCCAGTCTCGTCGACGCGGCCAGAGGGTCGGCGCCCCACGCCTACGCAGAGTTGTTCGAGCGCTGGTACGTCCGCTGCTTCGACGTCGCCTGGAACATCGTGCGCAACCGGGAGACCGCGGCGGACGTCGCCCAGGACGCGTTCCTCGCCTGCTGGGAGCACCTTGCGGACCTCCGGGACCCGGCCGCGTTCGGTGGCTGGGCCCTGCGGACCACCCGGAACCGGGCGCTCCACCGGCTGGAGCGCGAGCGGCTCCGAGCCCACGACCCGATCGACACCCAGGAGCCGATGGCGGTCCCAGACCCTGCCGCCGGGCCGGACACCCGCGCGGAGCAGGGCGACCAGCGCGAGCTCGTCTGGACGGCCGCGGCCGCGCTCGACCCCCGCAACGCCAGCCTGCTCGACCTCCACCTCCGGCACGGGCTCGGACCCGCCGAGATCGCCGGCGAGCTGAGGATCACGTCCAACAACGCCAGTCAGCTGCTCTACCGCTTGCGGGGCCAGCTCCGCGACGTCGTGGAGTCGGTCCTGCTCTGGCACCGGGGCCAGCCGGTGTGCCGGGAGCTCGCGCGGCTTCCAGGGGTCCGGGCGGCGTTCGACGCCGGGTTGGCGGCGGAGATCAAACGGCACCGGCGCCGGTGCACGGCGTGCACCGAGGACCTGGCGCGCCGCACCCGGCCCGAGGTGCTGTTCTCGTCCCTCCCCGTGGCGGCCGCGGCGGTCGCCCTCAAGGACCAGGTGCGGTCGGCGCTCACCCAGGCCGGGATGCCGCTCGCCGCTCCGGCGGCGCAGCCGCCCGCCCTCGGCCTCCTCGGGCGCCTGCCGCGACCGCGGGGGGGCGGGCGGCTCCTGGGCGTGGCCGGCTCCGGCGCCGCCGCGATGGCGGCGGTCGCGGTCCTCGGATCCGGGCTCGTCCCCGGTCGTTCCGAGTCCGGCAGGTGGGGGAGCGAGTCCGGCGCGGCGGCCCCCACGGCCAGGCTCGCGGCGGCCCCCACGGCCAGGCTCGCGGCGTCGCCCACCGCCAGGCTCGCGGGGTCGCCCACCGCCAGGCTCGCGGCGTCGCCGGTGGGCCGGAGGACGCGCTCGCCGAGTGGCGGCTCGTCCGCGTCGTCGGCAGCCGCGCCCACTGCTGCGCCGCCGCCGAGGCGCTCGCCTCCGGCGCCCTCGCCGCGGCGTGGTCCGGGCGGCGGACCCGGTGGAGGTCAGGGCGGCCGGCCGGAGCAGACCACCGGGCCGGTGGCCGGAAGCACCGGCGGGCACCCGACGTCACCACCCTCGCCGGTGACGGCCGGGGGAGTCCCCGCGGGGTCGGCCGGGTCGGGGCCGCGGGGTGCCGGACCGGGGGGTGTCGTCGTGGTGGCGGGGGTCTCGGCCGGCGGGATCGCGGTCCAGGTGGGAGCATGCCCACCGGGCGGTACGGCGGGCGCCGGGGTGGCGGTCGGGCCGAGCGGGGTCCAGGTCGTCGTCAGCGTCTGCCCGCCCCCTGGTCTGCCCGCCCCGTAGATTGGGGGAATGGCCTCGCCGAGTTCGTCGCCCTCGCCGCTCGGGGCGATCATCCGGCGGCAGCGCGAGTTGGCCGAGCTGCCGATGCGGCAGTTGGCCGCCGCTGTGGGGATCTCGAACCCGTACCTGTCCCAGATCGAACGGGGCCTGCGGGCGCCGTCGGAGGCCGTCGTCACCGCGATCGCGGATTCCCTGCAGACCACGGTCGACGCCCTCTACGCCGAGGCGGGGTTCGTGCCGCCGTCCGCGGTGGACGGCGACGGCGACGGCTCCCTCACCCGGGCCATCGCCGCAGCGGCGGAGCTCACCCCGGCGCAGCGGCGGGCGCTGGCCGAGGTGTACCAGGCGTTCGTCGACGCCAACGCCGTCCGCCGGCACCGGGCCCAGCAGGCGCGGAGGCGGTAGGGGTGTGCTCCGCCGTCCGCCGGCTCACCCGGCGCCGTCAGGGTGCACCCGGTGTCGGGAACGCGCGGCGATGTCCTCGAAGAGCGGGCGCCAGCACGTCCGCAGCGATTGGTGCCCCATGAAGATGCCGAGGTGGCCGCCGTCGGTGATGAGCCGGCGGACCTCCTCCTCCGGTGTCGCCGCGAAGTCCGCCAAGGCGAACACCTGGGCCGGTGGCGTGATGTGGTCGTGCGTCCCGGCGAGCAGGTACAGCGGACAGTGGATCTCGTGCAGGTCCACGTGCCGACCGCCGACGTACAGCCGGTCGTGCAGCAATTCGTTGCGCAGGAACAGGTGCTCGACGATCCAGAGGTAGAACGCCCCCGCGATCGGCTGCGTCCACTGGAACCAGTTCTCGAACCGCCGGTACCGCTCCACGTGCCGCTCGTCGTGGACGTGCGCGAGCAGCGCGAGCTGCCGGTCGATCTCCGCCTCCGGCTGCATGATCTTGAAGCCGGTGAGCATCAGGTCCCCGGGCAGGACGCCGCCGTTCACCGCGATCAGCGCCCGGTACACGTTCAGCGACCCCAGCGGTGCCAGCACCCGCAGCCAGTCCTGGATGAGCGGCTCGCCGGCGTGGAAGTCGATCGGCGCCCCGGCGATCGACAGGGTGTGCACCGACTCCGGGTGCAGCGCGGCGTAGATGGTCGCCAACCAGCCTCCCTGGCAGTCGCCGACGAGGTTGACGTGACCGCCGATGTGCTGCACGGCGTCATGGACGGCGTCCACGTAGTCCTCGACGGTCGCGTCCCTGGTCTCCCGCGTGGCGCCGATCCAGTCCATCGAATAGACCGGCGCGCAGCCGGCCTCGATCGCCGTCAGGACCTGCGACTGCCCGGGGGCGTAGTCCACGATGCAGGAGTCGTGCCCGGCCTGCGGCGGCAGCACCAGGGTCGGCACCGTGTCGTGCGGCGCGTTGTCCGGGTCGACGTGCCGCAGCCGGGCGATCGGGGCGTGCGCCGGATAGGTGCGTACCACGAGGTTCGGGTGCGCCCAGGTCGGCGGGTGGCGCTCGGTGACGAGCCGTATCCAGGTGGTCAGGTCGCGGGCGACGTCCACCGCCCCGGCGCGGCGCTCCACCAGGCTCGCCAGGTAGTCCGCCGAGCTGGTGAGCATCGTGCCGAAGATCTCGTACATGGACTCCAGCCCGGCGTCCAGGATGCCCGGCGGCGGCCCGAGGGTGCGGACCGGTGGGCGCACGGTCGGCGTCCTCTTGACCTTGGTCGTCCCGGCGGCCCGGCGCTCCTCGGTCCTGCGCTGCGTCGGGGTGCGCGGACGCGGCGCGGCACCGGTACTCATCGCGCCGTCCAGCCCAGGTCCATCGGGACGGCGACCCCGGTCACCGAACCGCCGAAGGGTCCGACGAGAAAGGCCGCCATCTCGGCCACCTCCTCCGGTTCGACGAGCCGCTTGACGGCCTGCGGCGCCAGTATCACCTGTTCCAGGACCTCGTCCTCGCGCAGGTTGTGCACACGCGCCTGACTGGCGATCTGCGCCTCGACCAACGGCGTGCGCACGTACGCGGGGCAGAGGGCCGATGCCGTGACGCCGACGGGAGCGCCCTCCAGGGCGAGCGTGCGGACCAGGCCGATCACACCGTGCTTGGCCGAGACGTAGCCCGCCTTGAACGGGGACGCCGCCAGGGCGTGCGCCGACGCGACGATGACGATGCGACCCCGCCCGGACGTGACCAGCGCCGGCCAGGCGTACTTCGCCAGCAGGAACGGGCTGGTGAGCAGGATGGCCAGCAGGGCGTCCCAGCGGTCCTCGGGGAAGTCGGCGATCGGCGCGACGTGCTGGAAGCCTGCGTTCGGCACCATGATGTCGAGCCGGCCGAAACGTTCCAGCGCCGCGTCGACGGCGGCCCGGTTGCCCTCTCGGGTGGCCAGGTCCGCGGCGAACGGGATCCCCGGCCCGTCCGCCGCGGGGTTCAGGTCGACGGCCAGGACGTCGATGCCGTCCTTGGCCAACCGGGTCGCGATCGCCGCGCCGATCCCGCTGGCGGCCCCGGTGACGACGGCGGCGCGTCGGCCGCTGTACCCGTTGTCGCTCATCGCCGGGTCGCTCAGCTCAACAGCTCGCGGGCCGCCTTCGTGTAGGCGGCGCTGAGGTCACGGACGAACGCCGCGTGCGTCTGGGCGAGGGCCGACACCCACTCCAGCTGGCTCGCTCCGGCAACCTTCTCCTCGAAGTCGACCATGCTGGTCAGTGCCTTCTCGTAGGCGTCCAGAGTGGTGTTTCCGGCTGCCTTGGCGCTCTCGATCAGGCGTTCGTTGAGCGCCCGGATCCGCTGCGCCGCTTCCTCGTACGGGCCGAGGTCCAGGCCGAGCGGGCGCTCCTGGGAGGTGGGATTCGTGCTGGTCATCGAGGCCTCCTTGACGTCATGTCCGCTGACGTTAGCAATATGCTGCTAACCTGCTAACGGTGGTGCGTGTCTGCTGGCTCACATGTGCGAGCCACCGTTGATCCCCCAGACCTGCCCGGTGATGTAGCCCGACGCGTCCGCGGCGATGAAGTGGACGACGCGGGCGATCTCGTCGGGTTCGGCCAGCCGGCCCACCGGGATCCCGGCCTTGATGCGCTCCATCACCTTCTCCGGGATGGACCCGACCATCTCGGTCCGCACATACCCCGGGGTCACGCAGTTGACCGTGATCCCCATCGGGTTGTTCTCGAATCTCCCGTTGCGCTGCAACTGGAACTGCGCCTCCCGCGCCAGGGTTCGGGTGAGGCCGAACAGGCCGGACTTCGATGCCGCGTAGTTCGCCTGGCCGATCGCGCCGACCTCGCCGATGAGCGACGAGACGAAGACGATCCGGCCGGTGCCGCGCTCGACCATGTGTGCGAGAGCCGCCTGGGAGAGGTAGAACGCGCCGGACAGGTTCACGGCGATGACCTTGTTCCAGTCCTCGTCCGACATGCTCGTCACGATGCGGTCGATGGTGATCCCGGCGTTGCAGATCAGGATGTCCAGCCGGTCGTGCTGCTCGATGACTTCCGTCACCGCACGGCGGCAGTCGTCGCCGACGCCGATGTTCCCCTTGTGCATGGTGAGCTTGACCCCGTCGCTCAGGTGCTGGGCCCGGAAGTCGGCGGCGAAGGCGTGCGCGGCCTCGTCGTTGCTGCTGTAGCCGACCGCGATCGCGGCGCCCTGGTCGGCCAGGCTGCGCGCGATCGCGGCGCCGATCCCGCGCGTCCCGCCGGTGACGAACGCGACGCGCCCCGCCAGCCTGCCGCGGTCGGCATGCAGGGCCGAGACGTCCCGGTGGCGTGCTGCGGTGGTCTCTGCGGTGGTCATCAGGGGTGTTCCTCTCCAGGAGGCGGGGATGCGGAACGTTCGGACGACGGTCGGCGGCGGACGCACGGGCGGCACCGGAGATTGACGCCGAGCCGGCCGACGTGTGGCGGGTCAGGCGTGGGAGCGCCCGGCGAGCCACTCGGCGAGGTCGGGCCAGATCTGCGACCTTGCCCTGGACCCGGCCATCAGGCCGATGTGACCGCCGGTGCGGTCGAAGTGCGTGACGTCCTGGGAGCCGAGCATCGTCAGGAACGGGACGGTGCCCGCCCTCGGGGCGATGTGGTCGGCGTCGGCCGTCACGACCAGGACCGCCTGGCGGCGGATCCGGGAGAAGTCGACCCGCTGCCCCCGCAGCAGCATGGTGCCCTCGACGAGAGCGTTCTGCCGGTACAGCGCGACGATCCACTCCCGGTAGGCGGTGCCCGGGAACGGCGGGTTGGTGCCGACCCACTTCGCCATCGCCTGGTAGGCGAGGCGGTCGACGGTGCCGGTGTGCACCGACTCCACCAGCTTGCGCCGCGTGGTCACGTGGTTGGTCACCGGCTTGAGCAGCTTGTTCGCGACGTCGATGAGGGCGCCCGGCACCGCGCCGTTCGACACCATCACGTCGACGTCGAACCCCGGACGGTCCACCCACTGCCGGTACGTGCTGCCGCGGGTGTCGATCGGCATGGTGAGGACGACGAGGTTGCGGACCGGGCCCTGCGGGTACAGTGCGGTGTGCATCGCGGCGAGCGTCGCCCCCATGCACCAGCCGATCAGGCTGACCTCGTGTTGCCCGCTGGCGCGCGCCGTCTCGCGGATCGCCCGGTGCAGTTCGTCGCAGACGTAGTCGGCGAGGCCGAGGTCGTCGTCCTCCTCGCCGGGCACGCCCCAGTCCAGGAGGAAGACGTCGAACCCCTCGTCGAGCAGGAACTCCACGAACGAGTGACCCGGGCGGAGGTCGAAGATGTCGGGCCGGTTGATCAGCGCGAACACCAGCAGGATCGGGACGGCGTGCTCGCGGCGGTCGCTGTGGTAGCGGTACAGGGTCGTCTTGCGGTGCGTCCAGACGACCTGCCGTGGGGTGGCCCCGATGACGGCGTCGTCGGTGGTGAGCATGATGTTCGTGGTCCGCAGCAGGGTCATCGGGAGGCGCGCCGTCTGCCGCACGGTGTCCACCGCCGCCGCAACGGCCGCTGTCGCCGGGCCCAGCGGGCCGGTCACGGCGCCGGGGCCTTCTCGTGGGTGAGCTGCTCCTGCACGGACTCGACCGCCTGCAGGAGCCGCTCGAGCTTGTCCTCGGTCCGGGCCAGTTGACGCGCCAGGTCGGTGACGTCCTGTCGGGCGGCCAGCCGGGTGGACCGGACCATCCGGTCCACCGAGCCGTTGACGATCCGCGTCAGCGCCATCACGTTCGTGGCCGTGGTGGCGAGCAGATCGGCGAACCCGTTGGTGGCCACCACGTGGTCGAGGGCGGCGGCCAGCTGCGCCTCGAACTGTTCGTACGCCCGGTAGGCCGTGGCCAGTGGGGTGGCCAGTGGGGTGGTGCCCTCGGCCACCTGGATCACTCCCGTTCGAACAGCGCAGCGATCCCCTGACCGCCTCCGATGCACATCGTGACGACCGCGTACCGGCCCCCGCTCCGGGCCAGCTCGTGCAGTGCCTTGACCACGAGGATGGCGCCGGTGGCGCCGATCGGGTGCCCGAGCCCGACGCCGCTGCCGTTCGGATTGGTCTTCTCGTCGGGCAGGCCGAGATCCCGGGAGACGGCGAGCGCCTGCGCCGCGAAGGCTTCGTTCACCTCGAAGACATCGATCTGGTCCAGGGCCAGTCCGGTCCGCTCGAGCAGGGCACCCACGGCCGGCACCGGCCCGATCCCCATGTACCTCGGGTCCACCGCGACGTGGCTGTACGCGATCAGGCGGCCCATCGGTTCCGCGCCGCGCGCGGCGGCGGCGTCGCGGGTGGCGAGGACGACGGCGGCCGCGGCGTCGTTGACGCCGGAGGCGTTGCCGGCGGTGACCGTCCCGTCCTTGGCGAAGGCGGGACGCAGCCGCGCCAGGTCCTCGATCGACACGTCGGGCCGGACGTGTTCATCGGCCTCGATGACGGTGGTGCCCTTGCGGCCCTTGATCTCGAAGGGGACGATCTGCTCCTTGAAGCGGCCCTGCGCGGCGGCCGCGGCAGCCCGCCGGTGGCTCTGTACGGCCAGGGCGTCCTGGTCCTCCCGAGAGATCTGCCACCTGCTCGCGATGTTCTCGGCGGTGACCCCCATGTGGACGGAGTCGAACGGGTCGGTGAGCGCGGCGATCATCGCGTCGACCGTTCTGCCGTTCCCCATCCGCTGCCCCCAGCGCTGGTCGGGCAGCCAGTACTGGGCGCGGCTCATCGACTCGGCACCGCCGGCGACGGCGACCTCCGCCTCGTCGAGCGTGAGCGTCTGCGCGGCGCTGACGACGGCCTGCAGGCCGGAGCCGCAGAGGCGGTTCACGGTCAGGGCGGGGGTGCTCTGCGGCAGCCCGCCGTTCAGCGCGGCGACCCGGGCCAGGTACATGTCCCGACCCTCGGTGTGGATGACGTTGCCGAAGACGACGTGACCGACGGCAGCCGGTTCGACGTCCGCGCGCTTGACGGCCTCCCGGACGACGTGCGCCGCGAGATCGGTGGGTGGCACGTCCTTGAGGCTCCCGCCGTACTTGCCGATCGCGGTACGCACGGCGGACAGGACGAGGACGTCACGACCGGTGCGGGACGAGGTATTTGCCACGGTTTCCTCCTGTCGAGATGCCCTGGTGAGCCTTGTTGGTCCGTTCCGTCCGGACAAGGGAGTGCGCCTGGTGACTATGTGGGTGCGCAGGGTGGTGCGGCGAGCGGTCCGGAGGGTCAGTCATCGGCGGCCAGGTCCACGATGGCCGCCACCGGACCGCCGCCGTCCGGGCCCTGGTGAGCGGCTGAGACCGAGACGAACACCGCCGGGTCACCTGTCACCGAGGCGGTCACCCCACCGACGCAGGCCTTGATCTGCCGGTGCCAGTGCACGTCGGAGTCGTCGAGCATCGCGTTGCGCCGGCCGCGGACCTGGCCGTCCCGGCTGGCCTCGCACTTCAGGAAGACGTTCACCAGCCGGTCGCGCAGGTCGCCGTGGTGGGGTCGCTCCGGCAGGTCGAGGCCGGCGTCCCGGATCGCGGCCCAGATCCCGTCGGCGTCCAGCGCGTCCCGCATCACCGAGTGCCCGATCCGGTAGCGGCCGCCGACGCCGCGGGCGTTGCCGACGACGACCACCTGGGCCCGGTCCAGTTCCACCCCGGACGAGCACGACGCGACCGACGAGTACAGCGACCGGTCGTGCATCACCTGCCCGTCGGTGACCTTGTCGATCTCGCCCAGGGCCAGCGCGATGCCGAGGGCCGTCGTCCCGTTGGAGAGGTCCATGGACTCGTGGGTGTGCTCGGTCCGGACCGTCTTGCCGCGGGAGGTGGCATCCCGGATGGTGTGGATCGTCAGCAGCGGCGTCTTGGTCTGCACGTAGTGGACGTCGGCCGGGTCGGTGATGCCGGCCCGGGCCATCGCGACCCGGACGGCGTCCGCCACTTTCTCGATCATCGGTAGCCGGCCGATGTCCTCGGGTGGCAACTGCTCGCTCATCGCGAAGCCGACGGTCAGCCGAGGCTCGTCCCGGCCGCGCCGCGCGTCGGGGTGGTCGGGCGGCAGCGTGGCGAAGATCGTGGCGTGCGGCGACAGCACGCCGTCCGTGCCGCCGCTCCACACGATCGGCACCTGCATCACCGCGTCGTGGTCGCGGATTCCCCGGGCCGCCAACACCTCCCGGAAGGCGCGGTCGGCGATGATCCGGGTGTAGTCGTTGACGCCGCCGTTTCCCTCCGTCTTGCCGATGACCGCGATCACCCGGTCCGCCTCGATCACGCCGGTGTCGATCAGGTCCGCCAACCCGGAGGCATCGCTGACTCCGTGGAGCGGGACCTTGCGGACCTCGATGGCGTCAGGCACGGGGTCACCTTTCTCGTGGCTCGGGTTCAGGCCCTGCGGCCCCCGAACAGGCGGGTGTCGCGGTCGCCGCCGGCCGAACCACGGTACCGGTGGCTCGAAGTACGGTCGGTGGCGGCCGAAGTACGGTCGGTGGCGGCGTGGTCCAGGCCTCGGCTGTTCCCGGGTGCGCCGCGATAGTCTGGTCAACTACGTGAAAAAGGTGCCTCTGAGCTGCGATAATGGGACTTGCCAAAGGTCCAGGACCGGCGTGGAAGGGTGCACTTCCCGGTGCGCCAGCGTACGGGATGGGCCCGTGATCTGTCGGTGCGGGCGGCGGCCAAGGCGTGGTCTCCCCTGTCGGGTCGGCGCTGCTGCGGCTGCTCGGGGACGCGGTCGCGGTGGCCGACGGGGCCCCGGATGCAGGCAGGGACGGGGGACGGCGCGGTGCTCGGCGTACACCGTCGCCCCCGCCCTCAGCGCCTCGACCGCGAGCACACCCGGCGGGGCGGCCGGCCCGCATCAACCGCCCCAACAGACCTCGGCGATCTCACCCGGATCCAGCACCAGACCCTCAACCCCTGCCCCGGGCAGGATTCCGCCGTCAAAGAGGAACGACAGCTCGTCACCCTCGTCCGGGAGCGGCGCCCTATGATCATGTTACGGTATGTCGGGGTTCCTCGCGGTGAAACCAGCGAAGGAGTAGTTGTCGCCGTCCGATCCACCCATGGTAAAACCTTGCCCGGCCCACATATCGGCGAGGCAGCCCTTGCGATCGCGGCGGCCCTCCAGAACGAACTGCTGGCCCTCGTCGAGGTGGACGGCCGGGAAGAACGTCGTTCCGGAACCGTTATCCCCGGGCACGGAAAGACAGCCGATACTATCATACGTGTTGGTCTGCGGGTTGAGAATCTTCAGAATCCAGCTCAGGATCCGCCTGTCTGACCTGTTGACGATAGCCAGACAGTGAGCGCCGCCGGTAGCTGTACAGGCAGTCCTGTTCGAAACCCCCGTCCAGTCCTGGGCCTGTGCAGGCGCGGCAACTGGGTCGGCGGCCATCGCCGACGTGGCGACAGGGATCAGGGTCGAGGCTGCAAGAACGCCGAGTGCAACCAGACCGACCCGCACCCGCCGAGAGGCCCGCCCTGGGTCGGTGGTTGGGCCACCGGTGGAACCGTTCATGTTCAGCTCCTTACGTCGTAGGCATTGAGGCTCGTGCACCCTCACCAGTTGGCGATCTCGCCAGTAAGAGTCAGTAGCTGTTGAGACCACCGCCGGCGGTCTCGGCGACTTCACTCCTGCAGCGCGAATAGGGGAACCTGCTGCGTCCGGATACGAACTCGATCTTCTCGATCGCCGCGTGCTCGACCCCGAGCACCTCGCGCCGTACCCTGACGCCAGACACGTCGTTCTCCCGTCACCGGTCCGAGCTCAGAACCTAGACAGAAGACGGCGTGTCGTGATCACCCGGCCCAGACCCACCCACGGACGGGTCACAAGAGCCGCAATTTTCCGCTCAGTGCTACCTGGACGAAACCCTGCTCATCGCGGTTGATTCGTCACCCACGGGTGACACTGCCGGTCGCTGTTCGTGGTCAGGGCGACAGCGTCACCCCATCGTGAGAATGGTGGAACTGGTGGCTTGCCGACCTCAACCGTTGGGCGCGCCCCCGCTGCGGGCGGGTGCGGGTGAACCTCCCGGTTCGTGCCTGGATGTCCACACGCCGTAGGAGTACTGATCGAACCGCAAGTGCGGGTCGTAATTGGTCAGGTCGTGGCAGAACGAGTTCGGGTTCCCGAAGCGGGTGTTGTCCACCAGGAGAAGCTTGGATACGCCGCGTGATTGGAAGGCGGGTGCGTCGTCGCGGTACTGGTTGGAGTTGCCGTCCCACTTCTGAGGCAGGACGGAGAACCGAGCGAACTCGTCGGAGGGGTCGTAGTTGATTTCGGTCACCTGAAGCCGGTACTTGTTCTCCTGTCCGTCCGGGTGCTGGTAGCAGAACCCTCCGTTGAAGTAGCTCTCCGGGTACTGCGCTGCCTGCGCCCCCGCTCGGGGGCCGGCCAGCAGGGCCGCACCGACCACCCCGGCGACAATTGCGGTGCCCAGTGCGGTGATGCGCGCCCTCCGGAACGCTATGTTCCAGGTCATCAGCTGTCCTCTGGTAGACTCATATCGGGCCCAGCACTCCGTCCGGTATTCGTCTGAATGCATCGGGCCTGTCCGACGCGCCAAGAGTAACCAGGGTGGCTGGCCCGAAATGTCCCTGGGCGCCGTCCGGTCCTGGACGTGGCGCGTCCTGGACAGAATTCGACCCGTCACCCTTGAAGCATTCCTTCAGGTGGGGACGGGTCGTGATGTCGTAGTCCGCTTCCGCCGGCTGGTACCGCAGGGCCGTCGCCTCAGGAGAGCCCGAGCCAGGCGCGGACGGCGGCGCCGTCCTCGTCCAGGGTGGGCGGGGCGTCGTGGGCCCGGCGGGTGACCTCGACCAGCGAGCCGTCGGAGGAGTCCGCGAAGAACCGCAGCGGCGGTCCGGGCAGGACCAGGTGGCCGAGCGTGGCGTGCTCGACGTCCACGAGCAGGCCCTGGGAGCGGGTCTGGTCCCAGCCGTACACCTCGTCCAGGGTGCGGACCTTGCCGGCCGGGATGCCCAGTTCCGCGAGGCGGGCGAGCAGCGGCGCGGCGTCCCAGTTGGCGAAGGCCGCCTCGACGGCGGCGGTGACCGCGTCCCGGTTCGCGACGCGCTCGGGGTTGGTGGCCATCCCGGGGGCATCGGGGTCGAGCCCGAACCCCAGGCACAGCCGCCGCCACAGGCCCTCGCTCCCCGCGGCGATCTGGAGCGCGCCGTCCCGGCAGTGGTAGAGCCCGTAGGGCACGATCGAGGGATGGTGGTTGCCGACCGCCCGGCCCACCTCGTCGGCGACCGTGTACCGGGTGCCCTGGAACGCGTGGACGCCGACGAGCGCCGCCAGCAGGCTCGTCCGCACCACCTGGCCGCGCCCGGTCCGCTCCCGCTCGAGCAGCGCGGCCAGCACGCCGTAGGCGCCGTACATCCCGGCGAGCAGGTCGCCGATGGGGACGCCCACGCGCTGCGGGTCGTCGGGGTTGGAGCCGGTCAGCGACATCACCCCGGCCTCGCCCTGGGCGATCTGGTCGGAGCCGGGCCGGTCGCCCTCGGGGCCGTCGTGCCCGAACCCGGAGATCGACAGGATCACCAGTCGCGGGTTGAGCTCGTGCAGCCGGGCCGCGCCGAAGCCGAGCCGGTCCAGCACCCCGGGCCGGAAGTTCTCCAGCAGGACGTCGGCCCGCTCGACCAGCCGCTCCAGGACCGTCCGGTCGTCGTCCGCCTTGAGGTCGAGCGCGATCGACTCCTTGTTCCGGTTGCAGGACAGGAAGTAGGTGGACTCCCGCTCCCCGCCCTCCGCCGGGGTGACGAACGGCGGTCCCCAGCTCCGGGTGTCGTCGCCGCTCCCCGGCGTCTCCACCTTGACGACCCGGGCGCCGAGGTCACCGAGCATCATCCCGGCGTGCGGGCCGGCGAGGGCCCGGGTGAGGTCTACCACGACGACCCCGGCGAGCGGACCCCGGGACGGCAGGGATGGCGTGGTCATGGGTCGTGATGCTAATGGACCCTGTCCACCCGGAGGCGGTGCGGAAGGGCTACCAGTCCCACGCTCCGGTGGGGGACCAGCCGTGCCCCTCGAGCCCGTAGGAGCGGTGGACCCGGGCGGACCAGGGATCGGGTCGGCGGCTGACCGGTACGGAGTCCGTCGCGGCGGCGATCTGCTCCGCCAGCGCACTGACGTCGGCCCAGCCCACCGTCTCGTCGGGCAGGTCGGTCTCGATGGCGGCGACGAGGTCGTCGTGCGCGATGCCGTTGTTCTCCGCCAGGTCGTCCAGGGATGCCCCTCGGGAGAGTTGGTGCATCAGTCGGTCCGGCCGGGTGCCGAGCAGCGTGGCCACCGTGGCGAGGGACGTGTCGAACGACTGTCGCGCGTCGGCGCCGCCGGCCCCGGTCGGCAGGCGCAGTGCCGCGTCGGTCAGCCGGCCCGGGGTGCGGGCGATCTGCTCGGCGAGCGCCGTGCCGACGCTCGACGTGCTCGCTGTGCCCGGTAGCGCCGTCCGGACGGCGTTGATCAGGTCGTCGTGCGACACCCCCGCGACGTGGGCGACGGCGTTCAGCGTCGCACCCCCGTCCAGTTCTGCGCCCACCTCGTCAGCGTCCAGCCCGAGCCGGCCGGTGAGCGCGGTGAGTACCGAGGCCTCGACGTCGTCCGCCGTCAGGGCGGCCACCTGCGCCACCCCCGGGTTCACGGTGAAGCGCTGGACCGGTGTCCGGGAGCCGCTCGATCCCGGTCCGGCGACCGGCCACGTGGGCGGGGTGTCCCCGACCGGCTGGCCCTCGGTGCCGTCGGCGATCTGCGCCGCCAACGTCGACACGTCGCTCCACCCGGGTGTCTCTGCCGGCAGGTCCTTCTCGATCGCCGTGATCAAGTCATCGTGACCTATGCCGCGGGCGTCGGCCAGGGCCGTGAGCGAGATGCCGTCGGCGAGCTTGGCGCGCAGGTCGCGGGATCCGATCCCGAGGAGCGTGCGCACCGATGTCAGGGTCAGGTCGATCGTCTGGGTGGCCGCGCCGCCACCGGTGGTCACCGGCAGCTTCAGCGTGTCGGCGTCGATCGGGCCGTGGGTGTCGGCGATCCGTCGGGCCAGGGCGCGCCCCGCCGCCGACGTCTGGAGCGTCCCCGGCAGACCTTGCCGGATGGCGGCGATCACGTCGTCACGGGTGCTCCCGCTACTGATCGCGATCTCGCTGAGAGATCCGCCCGCCGCGGTCAGGTTCGCTACCGTCCCGGAGGCCACCCCCAGGGCGGCGTCCACGGCCTCGTCCACGGATTGCCGCAGATCCGGCAGGGACAGGCTCGCCACCTGGGCGGTGCCCGGGTTCACGACGAACCGCACGGTCGGCGCGGACGTCGAGGTCCCCGACGGGTCGCCGGCGGTCGCCGAGTGCGGTTCCGCGGCGTCCAGCCCCGCGTCGTAGCGGTCGGCGACCCGTGCGGCGTGCGGGGGCGCTCCGCGGCCGCTCCGGTGAGTGCACCCCTGGTCAGGGGTGAGGGCACCGGGCCAGCGGGGAAACCCGGCAGAGGCGTCCGTCGACGACCACGGCTGCGCTCGGCCGCACCATCCGACGTTCATGACTCGCGCGGGACGGCGTCCCAGACCTCGTCGAGGGCGGCCGCGGCCTGCGTCGGCGAGACCGCATTCTTCGGGTCGATGAGCAGGGCGTAGGCGGTGAAGCCGGAGGTGACCCGCCAGCAGAGGGACAGCGTCGGACGCACCCGGGCCGGACCGTGGGGGACCAGCCGGACGTTCTGGCTGCACTGATCATCGCCGGCCGACCGGCCCTGGTCCATCGCCATGCCGAGATCCAGGGCACCGGACAGGTCGGTCCGGGCCGTCACCACGCGGATCGTGCGCCCGCCGGGAGTGCCGTAGGTCACCGCCGCCAAGGTGGCGCCGTGCCGGGCGGCGGCGGCGCGGTCCTGCCACCGCTGGCTCCGGACCGGGTCGTTCGGGACCGGGAGCTGGTCCAGGCCGGTGACCCGCTGCGGAAGGGTGATCGGTGTCGTGGGTGGGAGGGTGTCGTGCTGGCCCAGCCGGACGCCGATGATCGTGACGATCGCCACCACGGCCAGGCCGATGACGACGAGGACCCGGGTGCGGGACGGGCGCGCCGGGAATCCCCCGTCGGCTTCGGGACCGGCGTCGTCGACGGGCCCGGTCGGCTCGACGGGCGCGGCGTCGTCGACGGGCGCGGCGTCGTCGACGGGTCCGGTCAGCTCGACCGGCGCGGTCAGCTCGACCGGCGCGGTCGGTTCGACGGGCGGGGTCAGTTCCTCCGTGGTGCTCACCGGGATCCTCCGAACGGGTGCAGGGGTGTCGTAGCGACATCGGCCGGCGGAGCAGGCGACTTGAGCGCGTGTCGCGCGGCGCACGGCGGGAGGCCCGGGCCGTGGGGCCCGGGCCTCCCGGTGGTGCGGATTCAGAGCGGGGAACGCGTCACGGTCAGAAGTCGGCGACGGTGAACGTGGCCCCGCTGGAGAGCACGGTCTGGTAGGTCGGGGCGGCGGAGCCCTTGTCGACCACGGTCACCGTGTAGGTGCCGTTCGCCAGGTCCGTGGTGCTCCAGCTGTAGGTACCGGCCGAGGTGGTCGAGTCGACGCTGTACCCGGCGTCGACGGTGCAGATCAGCTCGGTGTCGCTGATGACCACCGGGTTGATGCACTCGGCGGACTGGCCCTTGGTCTTGTTGACGCCGGAGGCGTACGAGGTGCGGTCGTACGTGCCCGGGACCAGGTACACGTGCGGGGTGTTGGCGTTGGTGCCGGCCGCGGTGCCGTCACCGGAGCTGACGCCCGAGGTGTCGGCGCTGACGAAGGTCAGGCTGCTGAACCCGACACCCTGGATGTCGACGTCCACCGACTGGCCGCTCACCACGGTGCTCGGGGAGACGGTGATGCCGTTCTTGTAGGTGAAGGCCGCGGTCCACGTGGCCGTGCCGCCGTTCGTGGTGACGGTCAGCGACACCGGGCTGCTGCTCGCGACGTGCGGGGGGGTGACCGCGGTGAAGTAGCTCGCGCTGCCGGCGGTGATGCCGGTCATCGGCACGCCGCCGAGGGTAGCGGTCAGCGGGCTCGACGAGGAGATGGTGGTCGGGAAGTTGGCCCCGTAGATGGTCACGGTCTGGCCACCGAAGGCGGGCCCGCTGGCCGGGGTCACGCCGAGGTTGCTGGAGGCGCTGAAGTCCGTGCCGCCGCTGCCGCTGTGGTCGACGTGGTCGTCGATCTCGGGGGCGAGCGCCACCGTGTAGACGGCCTTGCCGATGAGGGTCGCACCGCTCGCGATCGCGTTGCCGGAGGCGGCCTTGTTGTAGGCGCAGACCAGCCAGGTGGTGGGGCCGACCGCCGAGCCGAAGCGCAGGTCGGGGACGACGATGGAGGCCTTGGTCGTGGCCAGGTAGCGCACGTTGCCGGTCGAGTTCGGGATGAGCGTGCCCGCGGTCGCGGTCGTGGCCGACTGCGTGAGGCCGGACGTCGTGAGGTTGGACGTGGCCGACGTCCCCGGGCAGTTCGCGGCAGCCGCACCGGTCGCGGTCGACGCCGAGAACACGACACCGATGTTGCCGGACGAGAACTTCGTCGTCGCCGTCGACGCGATGGTCAGGGTGAGCGTGTTGGCACCGGTGACCGGGCCGGTCGTCGCGCTCAGCGTCATGGCCGGGTTCGTGGCGGACGCCGAGGTGGCCAGGCCGCCGACCGCGGCCGCGACGGCCGCGACGGTGATGCCGACTCGAGCGAGATTCGACCTCGCACCGCTCTTGAGGATGCTCATTACGGGGGTCTCTCCTCCGTGAGATGGATGACTCGGGGGTCCGTTGGACCCCGGAGCCCGGGGTCTTCATCGCCCTCAGCTGCCTCATCGGCCCCGCTTCCGGCGTCGTGCAGGAATTCGGTCGAGCACCACCCGGTTGGATTCGCGATCAGTGAAGGTCGTGACCGCCCGTCACATCACGGCGCGGCGGGTGCCCCGAACGGGTCACGCGGTGGGCGAGGGTGTCGCGGGAACAGCGCGTCCGTTTCCCTGCGTGAGTGAGCACCGGACAGTGGTCAGTCCGTTCGGGGAAGGACCTCGCCCCCGGCCGACCAACTGGGCCGGAGACAAAAGTCCGCCGCGGCTCCCGATGTCCAGGGAGCCGCGGCGTCGAACGGGCGTGGTCGACGTCAGTGCACGGTCACCGTCAGCGTCGAGGTGTAGCCCGCCGCGTTGGTCTTGCTGGCCACGGACGCGCCCCGAAGAACCCACGTGCCCGCGGACGGGAACGTGACGGAGGCATTCACCACCCCTGTGGTCGGCACGGCGACCGCCTTTGTCGACGTCCACTTCGTGGGTGTCCTGCTGTTCGCGATCTGCAGCACGGCGCTGCCCGACTCGGGGTCGACCCGGAAGGAGTAGGAGACGCTCGTCTTCGCCGTGGTCTCCATCGTCGGCCGCGCGGCCCACGTGACGTGGGAGGCCGCCAGCGTGGGCACCGCCGCGCTGTACACCGGCTTGCCGTTCGTCGGTTTGAGGACGGCGCGCAGGCTCATGTTGGTCGCGCTGGTGAAGGCGATCGGGTACGTGCCGCCCGTGTCGGTCGTGCCGTCCGCGATCTCGACGTAGGTCTTGCCGCGCAGCTGCTGCAGGCCGACCTCCACGCCGGTCACCGGCGTGACGACCGAGCCGGCCGTGTCGACGACCTGGATGTAGCCCGTCACGTTGGTACCGACCTTGTTCGTGGCCGTCGGGATCACGAGCCTGACCGAGCGCACCGCCCTGACGGTGCGGACCAACGGCTTCGTGCTGGTGCTCGTGACCGTCTTGGCCGCCACCGTGCCGGACGCGCTCGTCCGCGCGGCGGTGGACGACGCCGGGGGCGTGGTGGCGGCGCCCGCGTTCAGCACGATGTCGGCTGAGCCGGTCACAGCCAGGGCGGGCACGGCGGCGGCGATGGCGATCCCGGCCAGGACGCCGAGGGTGAGCTTGGACATGGACGTCTTCCTCCGTGATCGACGTTCGGCGCGCATCCTGCGGGGCGGTGCCGGTAGGCGTGCACCTGGTTCATCGGCGCTGCCGCCGGCGACCTGACCGCAATCCGGCCGGACGTCGTCCGACCGGGTGACGCGGCTCCGGCCGGACGACGGACGCGGGCCGCGGCACTACGGCTGATTGCTCCGCCCGGCGCGGGTGCCACCCCGGCGGGACACCGCCGGGGTGGCACGCTGCGCGCATGTCGTGGCAGGTCTGGGTACGGGCTGCGGTCATGGCGGCGAGCGTCGCGGTGATCGCCGGTGTGGGCGGCCGGGCGCTGGTCCGCCCGGCGGGAGGCGGCCCGGACGCCGTCCGTCCGGTCGCGCTGTCGACGGCCGCGCCGTCCGTCCCGTCCGGGGCGTCGGCCGGCTCGATCGGGTGGTCGCCCGGTCGGACGGCCGGGGCGTCCCGCACGCCGGCGGGAGCGGACGCGGCGCGTCCCGGCGGCACGCCCCTGATGGTCTCGCTCGGGGTGGCCGGCCGTGCCGGGCATGGCCGGCACGCGCGGATCCTGTTGCGGGTGAGTCTCGCGGACGGCGCCACCGGGTCGCCGGTCCCGGGCGTCGTGACGCTGTGGCGGGTGGCCGGGTCCGGGCGCTGGACGGCGGTGCTGGCCAGCCGGGAGACCTCCGCGCGCGGCGTCGTCGACCTGCCGGTGACGCAGCGGAGCCAGACCGAGACGTACCAGGTCACCACGGCACCGACCTGGGCCCACTCGTCGGCCTCGAGCCCCGCGCTCACCGTCCGCCGGCGCTGAGCGGGCCGGGCCGTGGCGCCCCGCCGGCGGCGCGGCCCGCTGGCCGGAGCGCTCAGGTTCCCGGCGGGTGCAGCCGATGGGGGCATCGTCCCTGTCCTCCGGCCGGCGCGTGCGGCCGTGTCCTCGAGGAGTCCCATGTCGGCGCCCGCGGCCATCCCTCTGCGTTACGTCCTGCCCACGACGGCCCTGACCCTGAGCGCCGCCGTCCGGAAGGGGGTCGTGGTGGACGACCAGGGCGGGCACCTCGAACCGGAGGTCGCGGTGGCCCTGTGGGCCCCGTGGCACCCGCAGCCGCTGTGGTCGGTCCGGTCCGTGAACCCGCCGGAGGGGACGGCTTCGCGTTCGCCGTCCACGGCGCCCGGCAGCCTGCGCCGCGCGTTCGACCGGGCGCACCCCCGCACCGCGGCGCTGATCGCCGACCTCTCGGCACGCGCCGAGCAGTACCTCGCGGGGCTACGGATGGGGGACGACCCGGCCCAGGTGGTCACCTTCGGACAGGCGCTGGAGGTCGTGCACCGGGAGCTGGCGGCGGCGGACCGGACCCGGCGAGAGTGGATCTCGCGGCAGGGCCGGACCGTCCGGTCCGGGGAGTGGGACCTGTCCGGAGCCGACATGATCACGGTCATCGGGCTGCGACCCACGCTCGCGCCGGACACCCGGGTGCCGGAGGGGGGCGCGACCGAGCTCGCCCGCGACTACGGCCTGCTGCTCGCCCTGGTCACCGACGAGGCGTCGGCCGGGACCCGGTCGCGGACCGGGTCCGCGGGGGTCGCGGTCTACCGCCGGCAGCCCGAGAACCTGCCGCTGCGGGAAACCTCGGACGCCGACCCGGAATGGGTCCGGGACGACGTGCTGTCCCGGCTGTGGCTGGCGGACGCCGGTGACGCCCCCGCCGAGGTCCCGCGCCCGCGGACGCCGGTGGACGCCGAGCGGGCGGTCCCTGCGCAGCCCGACCGGCCGCTGCCCGGGGACGCCCTGCTCGAGGCCGGGGCGCGGGTGGCCCGCACCCAGCTGGACCTGCTGGACGCCTCCGACGAGTACGCCCGGCTCGCCTCCACGCAGTACCGGACCGAGGAGATCGACGCCCTGCAGCGTCAGCTGCGGCTGGCGTTCCGGCCTGGTCGGGCCCTGGTGTAGATCCGTTCCAGGCGGCCGGCGGAAGGCCGGTGACGTGCGCAGGACCACCGCTCTCCGGCGGTACCGGGATGTCGGGCAGGCCTCAGGCCGGGAGGAGGGATTCCAGGCCCGGCGGCAGGTCGTCGTGGTGGAGCACGGTGAGCCGTTGCGTCGGCCGCGTCATCGCCACGTACAGGTCGTTGACGCCACGTCGGGATTCCCGGACGACCCGCCCTGGGTCCACCAGGATCACGGTGTCGAACTCCAGCCCCTTGACGTCGTCCACGGTCATCACCTCGGTGCGCTGGGCGAGCTCGGACCCGGTGAGGCGGTCCCCGACCGCGGCGGCGAGCGCCGCGTGCCGGCCTCGCGGCGTCACCACCACGAAGCGGCCGCCGCGCAGGGCGGCCTCGTCCGCCCGGAGGGCCTGCTGGACGGCGTCCACGAGGGCCTGGTCGTCACCGGCCGGGACGCCGACCGCGGTGGGCGCCCAGTCGCCCTCGCGCGCGGACTGGGGTGCCTTCACCGGTAGCCCCGCGGCGGCGAGCAGGGCGACCGCCGGCTCCATCACCACCGCCGGGGTGCGGTAGTTGACCGTCAGCTCCTCGAGCCGCCAGCGGTCCGGGGCATGGACGTCGAGGACGCGCGCCCACGAGGTCGTCCCGGCCGCGGATCCGGTCTGCGCGACGTCCCCGACGACCGTCATCGACCGGCTCGGCACCCGCCGGACGAGCAGCCGCCACTGCATCGGCGAGAGCTCCTGCGCCTCGTCGACCACGGCGTGCCCGAACGTCCAGGTGCGGTCGTCCCGGGCACGCTCCGCCACCGACCGGGCCGGCCCGCCGCCGGCGAACCGGTCGGCCAGCATCTCCGGCGTCATCATCGCGGCGGCCTCGCCGGACGACTCCAGCACCGTGCGGGCGAACTGGAGTGCCTCGGCCCGCTCGGCGGACGCACGGGCGGCCGCGGCCCGGGCCGCGGCCGAGACCGTGACGTCCGGGCCGATCAGCTCGGCCAGCTCGTCGAGCAGCGGGACGTCGGCGACGGTCCAGCCGGAGCCCTGGGCTCGGCGCAGGGCGGCGCGCTCGGCCGTGTTCAGCACGCCGTCCGCGGCTTCGGCGAGCCGGTCCGGCCGGTCGTACAGCCTGCCGAGCAGCCCGGTGGCGGTCAGCGGCAGCCAGAGCAGGTTGATCTCGCGGCGGATCGTGGGGTGGTCGCGCAGCTCGGCGTACAGCTCCGGCTTCTCCTCGACGGCGTCCAGGCCCCGGGCCTTCGCCAGCTGCGCGGAGAGGTCGTCGAGGAGGTGCTTGACGAAGGTGTTGCGGGCCTCGTTGTGGGGCTTGCCGGTCTGCCGTGCGCGGGCCCGGGCGTCGCCCACCACCCGCGGCCGCAGCACGATCTCGTCGCCGTCCACGACCACCGGCACGGGGTCACGGAGGAGCCGCTGCCGGGCCCGGACGGCGCGGCGCAGCACCTCCGCCATCCGCAGGTCGCCCTTGACCAGTGCGACCGCCGGTGGGTCGACGTCCGTCGCCTCGGCCCCCGCGAAGAGCTGGCCGGGCGTCACCATCACCACCCCGGTCTCGCCGAGGCTCGGCAGCACCTGCTCGATGTACCGCAGGAACACCGCGCTCGGGCCGACGACGAGCACGCCGCTGCGGGCGATCCGGTCACGGTGCGTGTACAGCAGGTAGGCGGCGCGGTGCAGGGCGACCGCCGTCTTGCCGGTGCCCGGGCCACCCTGGACGACGAGGACGCCGGCCAGCGGGGCCCGCACGATGCGGTCCTGCTCGGCTTGCAGGGTGGCCACGATGTCACGCATCCGGCCGGTCCGGTGCGCGGTGAGGGCCGACATCAGGGCGCCCTCGCCGGCTACCACCGCCAGCCCCGCGGCGTCCAGCGCGTCGGCGTCCAGCAGCTCGTCGTCGATGGACGTGACCTGGCGTCCCCGGGTGGCGATGTGCCGGCGCCGGGCCACGCCCCGGGGGGTGGCCGCGGTCGCCTGGTAGAAGGACGCCGCCGCCGGCGCCCGCCAGTCGAGCAGGAGCTGCCGCTGGCTGTCGTCCGAGAGGCCGAGCCGGCCGACGTACCGGCGCTCGCCGTCGGCCAGGTCGAGCCGACCGAAGGCGAGGCGGTCCTCGACGGCGGCCAGGCGCTCGACACGCTCGCTGTGCCAGGCGTCGAAGGCGTCCCGCTCGGCACGCCCCGCCGGGGTCGGGACCAGCGGCGCGCGCCGGACCTCCTCCAGGGCCCGCGCCGCGCGCTCGCGCAGGGTGTCGAGCTGCGTGTAGAGCATGGTCACGTAGCTCTGTTCGGTGTCGAGTTCCTGCTGAAGGCTCGAGGTGCTCAGCGAGGCCCTCCTTGCGGTTGCCGGCGACCCACCCGTGCCGCCCGGACCGCACGGGTGACGGGGTGATGCCATGTCTTCAGGGCGGCCTACAAGTATGGGGTGGGCGGGGGTGGCCGCGCGAATGGACGGCGAGATCCTCGCATGATCCTTCTCGCCGCCCTCCGCCCGGCTCCCGCGGGCCGGGTCGAACCGGGCGTTCCGGTCGGGACCGGAAAGGATCACTCTTCCGGGCGCTCCGCCCCGCGCGCCGGTGCGCCGATGATGCGCGTAAGCCGGAAGCCCCGGCCGTGATCCAGGTTCCGACACAGCGACAGGACTCGATGAGGAGGCGAGCAGAGCCATGAGCGTCAACGGCGTGGGAGGGGCGGCGTCGCTCCCCGTCCCGCTCCCCGTCCCGGTGCCCCTACCGCACGCCGCCGGTGCCGCCGGCGACCCGTCCGCCGACCCGGCCACGGACGGCGGTGCGGTCGTGCGCCTGCCGGGGGCCCGGCACAGGTCGGCGCCGAAGGAGGCCGCGGCAGCCCCAGCGACCGCGGAGGCGCCCAAGCCGGAACCGCTCCCCCCGCTGAAGGGGCTGACCCTTGCCGAGATCCGGGCGATGCTCGGCCTCGGCACGCTGCCGAAGCCCGACGACTCGGACTCGATGTCGTCACCGTCCGTACAGTTTGCCCTGAACAGGTACGCCTGACCGCCGGCCGATGGCCGCGTCCGGCGAGCAGCGAGGAGGCCGGAATGAGCATCACCGGAGTGGCGGGCGTCGCCTCGGCCGTGCCGGCGCCGACCCGGGAGGAGATCACCGCGATCGTGGCCGCCCGCCCGGCGGTCCTCCAGCAGCAGGCGGCGGCCGTGCAGGCGGCCGACCGGGGCATCTCCGGCCAGGGGACGCCGGCCATCGACGCGAGCGGCGGCGTGGACCTCTACGCCTGAACCACGAGGCCCTGGCGCGGTTGGTCAGCTCCGGATGTCCGCCGGGCGCGGCGCGCGGACGGTCGCCCGATGAGCTCGGCCCGCGGACGCGGTCACTCGGCAGAGCTCCGGGTAGTCGCCGTCGAAGCAGATGACCTGGCGATCCGGCCGAGCGGGGTCCGGACGACGCTCACCTCGTCACCGCAGGTCACCCATCCGCCCGGGACCGTAGCTCGGTGCGGAACGGATGGGTCTTGACGGATGGGTCTCGCGGTGGACGCCGAGGACGTCCCCATCAGGTCCGATCAGGACCGAGGATCAGGACCGAGGAGTTGTGCACGACGCCGCGCTCGGCCCCCGCGCTCGTCAGTACCTCGGACCAGGTGCACGCCGAGATCCCGGGCGGCCTCCTGGAGCGGTTCGGTGACCGGGCCGGGGATCGTGCTGACGACGTCCCGCAGCGCATCGGCGTCCAGCCCGGTCAGGCGGTTCGCGTTGACGTGTACTCGCCGTAGCGGTACACCTCGCCTCCCAGATGCGGAGAGATACCCGGGTCTTCGGTCGTGGATTTGCAGAAGTAATTCGCGTCGTTGTGGTAGACGCCCCCGGACTGCATGTGTCGCTTGTTCAGCGCTACCCTGGTGGCCTGCCCCTCGTCCTGGTACTGGTTGGATGAGTCATCCCATTTCTGGGTGATGAAGGAGAAGAAGATGTAGTCAGAGTCGGAGGAGTATCCTGGTTCGGAGAAGTACAGCCGGTGGATGTTCTGTTTCCCGGCCTTGTTCTGGTAGCAGAACCCCCCGTTGGGGTAGTCACCCCCTGCCGCTTGTGAGCTGGCCACGGGGCCGGCCAGCAGAGTCGCGCCGACTACTCCAAGGGCAACCAGGGTACCCACCACAGGAGTGCGCCCAATGTTCAGCCTTCTGTTCCAGTCCATGCCGTTCTCCAAGGGATGCGTCGGTTCGACATTCTGTTCGGTGTTCGTCCGGTGCGGCAGAGCCCACTCCGGCCCTGCAAGGATAGCCAGGGCGTCTGGCGTGAAAAATCTCTGGCCTTGGCCGATCCCGGACTTTGCCGAATCTGGATGGTGACGCGCTCTCGACAAGATCGTAACGGGGCATCGGGTGGCGTGGCCGAGTCGGGCGTGATGCAGGTGCGCTGCGGGGTGGTGGCTGGGCCGCGTCCTCGACGGCCGGCTTCAGTGGGCTCCCGTCTGCCGGTCGGTGGGCCGGGACGGAGCGTTCATGGCTCTCCGCGCGACGAGAGCTCTGATCATCGCGGCTGCGAGGGCGGCCACGAAGGTCGCCAGGAAGCCCCCGAGTGGTTGGTGGTCGCCGGACGCCGTCTCGAGCAGGACCAGGGCACCGAGACCCAGCCCGGCGACCGCGAACAGGCCGTCCAGCGGCAGGGCGATGACGCCGGGCGGCCGCGGCGGCGCCGGCCGGCACGGCCGTCCAGGGCGCGTTCCACCGGGTCGTTCGGCGCTGCTCCGGTCTCGTCCGTGGTCTCGGCGCCGCTCACCACGTCACCGCCGGGTTCGCCGGGCCGGCCGGGCGCGCGGGGACAGTGCCGATGATCTTCCGCATCCCCTCGGCGAAGACCTGCCACTGGGTGCGCCGGTCCGCGAGGAGGGTCTGGCCTGCGCCGGTGAGCCGGTAGATCCGTCGTGGCCGCGCGGCCGTGCGGTCGGTGACGCTGGTGACGGCGCCCCCGCGCTCCAGCCGGTGCAGGGCCGGGTAGACCGTTCCCTCGGCCAGGTCGAACACGCCGTCAGAGGAGCTCCGGAGCTCGGCGATGAGCGCGTACCCGTGGGCCTCACCCAGTCGTTGAAGGGTGGCCAGGAGCAGGAGATCGAGATGCCCTCGCACGTCCATACCTAGAATCCTATGCCTAGGGTTCCTAGGTGTTGAGCGGTCCTGACGTGCATAGTTGCCGGAGTTGTCCACAGGCGGACCGCTGTGCCCCGGTTCGAATGCGGCGTATCGGGCTAGCTTGCGATCGTCAGGCCGGCCC
>DATDMG010000249.1:0-17477 GCA_036518955.1 Kineosporiaceae bacterium
CCCCTGGGGCGAGCGGACCCGCCGCGAGCTACACGCCTTGGGCGAGGCTCCGGGCCCGGCGCCGACCGGAGGACTGTCCACCTTGACGCCGCAGGAACTACAGATCTCCCGGCTGGTCGCGGCGGGAGCGTCGAACCGGGATATCGCGGCACAACTGTTCCTCAGCGCTCGAACCGTCGAGTACCACTTGTACAAGGTCTACCCGAAGCTCGGCATCGGGTCACGGACCGAATTGGCCCGGCTGGTGCTGACCACGGATGCGGGTGCCGCCGAGGAACCCTGACGGCCCGCATCCCTGACGGCCCGGGATCCTCACGGCCCGCACCGCGCTCGTGGTGAGGTGGCTGCGATGACGCTTGCTGGGTCCGGGTGTGCCGGCGACTGGTGGGACTACAGATTCGGGCGTCACCGCGAGGCACGGACGCTGTCCACATGCATCTCATCTTCGGCTCCGGCCCGATCGGGCTTGCCACCCTCGATGCCCTGCGCCGCCGGGGCGAATCCGTCCGTATCGTCAACCGCACCGGCCACGCACCGGTGCCCGAGGACGTCGAAGTGGTGGCCGGCGACGCCGCCGACCCCGACTTCTGCGTCCGGGTGGCACGCGGCGCCGACGTTGTCTACCAGGTTCTCAGCCCGGCCTACCACCGGTGGTCGGCCGAGTTCCCTGCCCTGCAGGCAGCGATTCTGGCTGCCGCGCAGGCTACCGGGGCCCGTCTGGTGAGCCTGGAGAACGTCTACATGTACGGCCGGTACACCGGCAAGCCGTTCACCGAGGACAGCCCCTGGCGGCCGCACACCCGCAAGGGGATGGTGCGCGCCGCCATGGCCCGGGAGTTGCTCGCCGCCCACGAGGCGGGCCGGGCATCGGTGGTCATCGCTCGGGCCTCGGACTACTTCGGCCCTCGCGGTGAGTCGCAGTCCAACCTTGGTGAGCGCGTCCTCGGCCCGGCGCTGCACGGGGGAACCGCCCGTGTGCTCGGCGACCCTGATCAACCGCACACCTACACCTATCTCCCCGACATCGGCGAAGGGCTCGCCGCGCTCGGCGCCCACCCCGCCGCAGTCGGGCGAGTCTGGCACCTGCCCAACGACCCCACCCCACACACCACCCGCGAACTGGTCGACGCCCTCTACCACCTCGCCGGCCGGGCGCCTGCCCGGATCCAGGGCACCCCGGCCTGGCAGTTGCGCCTGGCCGGGCTGTTCAACCCCGGCGCGCGCGAGACCGTCGAAATGCTCTACGAGTTCACCGAGCCGTTCCTCGTGGACAGCCGCGAGATCACCACCAGGCTGGGCTTGCGGGCCACTCCCCTCGAGCAGGCGCTGAAGGAGACCCTCGCCAGCTACCGCCGCGCGGGATCAGCCGGATCCGTCCCATCCCGGTGAGGCATCCACGCGCCGCGTCCGGAGTCAGCAGCGGCGGCGTGTCGTCGAAATCCTCGGTCTGGCTCCCCCACGGATGGTGAACGGGCGCAACTGGTTTCGTGGTCGCGATGGGCGAAGTCGTCGCAGGCGCTGGCCTTGCGCTCGAAGATCGTGCTGGTGTGCGCTGACGGGGCGGACAACAAGACCGTGGCTGCACAGCTGGGCTGCAACCCCGTCACCGTCGGGAAATGGCGCTCGAGGTTCGTCGACCGCCGGCTGGACGGGCCGGCCGACGAGGACCGCCCCGGCCGGCCGGCGTCCATCACGCTGAACCAGGTCGAGGACGTCATCGTGGCCACGCTGGAGTCACGCCAAAGAACGCCACCCACTGGTCCACGGTCATCGATGGCCAGGCAGCCCCTGACCGGCAACACCCGCTCCGTGAACGGAGTGGCGTTCAGTCCCAACGGGAAGCTCCTCCCTCTCTGTCAACCTCGTCTGAGACACCTGAGCAGTGCTGATTAAAGGCTTGGGTCTGGCGATCGGGTTGATCAGATTCGGAGTTGATCGTGCTCAACGCGGCTGCATGATCTGCGTGGGTAGGAGGTCCATCCCGGGTGGCATGAAGTACCCTGTTCGGGTCGCGATCCTCGGTGTCGGAGTCGCTGTCGCACACCATCGAGCAACGCCCCGGCTACTACCGCACCCACATCTACCGCAACTGCAAGCTCATCGAATCACCCACCGACGATCAAGCCTTTCCATCACCGCTGGTGACCATGGACCGGGCCATCCCTCACACCACGCACCTGCCTACATCGCAGACCTCGGCACCAGGCAGATCACCACGATCACCCACTGAGAAATATCAAGACTGCATAGCCATTGGTGCGGCACTTCTCCTGCAGGTTCACCAGCAGAATGGCGCTGACCAGCAGAAACAGAAGAACCAGGATAACGACCTGCCACTTCGTCCCCCATGGGTGGCGACCAGGTCGAGGCATGCCTTTTGGGCGCCACTTCGTGGAGGCGTTCTCGCCGTACGTCGCGGACCCGCGGACGTTGGCGCTGGTGCGGCCGCACCTGTACGCGTACTTCGCGACCCAGGTTCGCGGACGCCGACTGGCCGCCGCCGTGAGGGGTCAGGCGGAGTCCGCCGTGTCGGGGGACGGGAAGTCTCCCTGGGGCGGGCCTGCCGGGGAGCCGCCGCGGATGACGGCGGGGTAGGAACCGCCCGGGAGGGCGGGGTAGTCCGCGGGGCGCAGCTCGAAGTGCATCGTGTCCTTGGAGCCGACCGTCTTTCCGTGGTCCTTCTGCAGCATGACGCCCAGCCAGGCCAGATCCGCGCCCTCGCCGCCCACCAGGGCCGCTACCAGCTCCGGGGCATGGGCCATCCAGCCGTGGGCGGCGATCTGGCCGGCGGCCCGGCTCTTCTCCGGCTTCACGACAGGGTCGTGCCCGCGGGCGCGCTTCGCGTCCAGGAAGACCTGATGCAGCTCGCGGATCCGGGCCGTGCTGTCGACCGCCACCTGACCCTCCATCGCCAGCTGCAGATGCTTGCGGATCGCCGTCAGGGAGTGCTGTCTCGTCGCGGCGTCCATGGCCTTGAGCTCCTTGACGGACGACGTCGTGTACAGCGGCGTCAGGCCCAGTCCGGCGGCCTCCTTCGGCAGCTTGGTCACGGGATTCGCCATCTGCTGCTCGACCAGGACGAGCCTGGCCGCCAGTTCGTCCGGCGAGTGGATGCCGAGGCCGAGCCGCGCCTGCATCGCCATCGCCCACGGCGTGGCCTCCTCCGCGCGGGACATTCGGTCCCCCGGTGGGGCCGTGCGGGCGCGGACGTCGTCCTGCCGCGCCAGCACCCACCGGGTCACCCTGCCGACCGCCTCCGTCTGGGCACGTCCCTTGGCCGTCGATGCATCGTCCAGCAGGGCCTCGAGCTCGGTCTGCTGCGCGGCGGTCAGCGCGCCGGCGCCGTGCCGGGCGAGGTACCCGGCGATCGCCGTCTTGATGCTCGTCTCGTCGGCGAATGCCGCCACGATCTCGTCGCTGGTCCTGCGCAGCGCCTGGGCGTGGGCCAACGCTTCGTTCGTCGGGAGGCCGGCCCCGCGCAGGGCGACCACGTCCGGTCCGGCACCGGCGTCGACGCTCGTCACCTCGGTGAAGACCTCCGGGAACGGCCGGACGTCGGGATCCTGTGCCGGGTCGATGTCCAGCGCCCAGCCGAACGCGTGCGTCCCGATGTCCGCGGGACGCGCGGTGTTCTCCCGGATGTTCGTCCCCCCGACCCCCTGGTGGCCGAGCGCCGCCCGAACCTTCGGCATCCAGCCATGGTCGTTGATGACTTTCACGGCCCGGTCGAGCTTCGCCTTCAGCACGGGGTGCACCAGGGCGCCACCGGGAGTGCCGGCCACCGGGAAGTCGGCCGGCACCAGTGTGGCGAAGTAGGCGTTCAGCTGCGGGACGTCCACGAAGCAGGCCAGCAGCCCCTGCCGCATCGCGACCCAGGACAGGAACTTCCCGTCCATCAGGTCGTGCACGCGAGCGGACAGCGCCGCGTACTCCTTGCCGAGGTCCTTGACGCTGCGACTCTGCAGGCCGGCGACGAGCCGACGCTCCACCTCCGCCGCGACCGTGCGCCGCTCGTCGGCCGAGAGCGCGGACAGCCGGGCGACGATCCCCGCGTCCAGCAGTTCGGGGTACGGCTCCTCGTCGCCGGGCTTGCGGCCGGCCCGGGGGTCCTGGATGAGCGTGCTCGCGCGCTCCCACGTGTGCCGCAGGCGCAGCAGAGGCGGCTTCCCGGGCGAGGCGAGGTCGAGCCGCATCGCCAGGACGATGTCCGCGATCAGGTCCTCCTGGGCGGGATCGGCCTCCCCGACCTCGATCGCGAGATTGGGCGCGGCGATCGCGGGCTTCTTCTTCGGCGCCCGTTGCACCGCCCGTGCCGCGCCGGGCGCGTCCTGCTGCAGCACGTGGGTGAGCTCGTGGGCGAGCAGCCGCCGCCCCTCGAGCGAGCCGGGCACGTACTCGCCACGGCCGAACGCGACGTCGGACCCGACCGTGTACGCGCGCGCCTGCAGCCGGTCCGCCGCCTCCGCCGCGCCGTCCCCGCTGTGCACCCGCACGTGCGAGAAGTCCCACCCGAACCACGCGCTCATCGCCCCGTGCTCGTCCGCGCTGAGCCGACGGCCGGCTCCGAGTCCCTCCGCTGCGATCCGTACCTCCGCGGGGTCGCCGGACCCCGCGGAGCGCACCCGCCGCACGTCTCCGGGCGACAACGGCACCCGATCGGCGGCCAATTGCGCGTCGTGCTCCGCCGCGTCCCCGTTCCCCGGTCGCACTGCAGCTTCCGCGCCCTTCAGGGCGCGTCGAGGGTATTCCTTTCGCAACACCCCTCGCAGGGTACGAAGCCCCCGTCACCGCGCCGTCACGACCTGCCTCACCCGGCGATCCGTTCCGGTTACCGTGAATCGCGGAGGTGGATCCGAGATGAGCCAGACTGTGCGTGCGGGATCACCGAGAAGCAGCTGGCGATATCCGTCTCGACCACCCACCGTCGTCCCCGCCAGGACTCATCGACCAAGACCTGGAGGGCATCGTGGGGACTGCGCCGGGGTCGAAACCCGTAGCTGCAGTCCCAGAAGTCCGCCTCGAAGACCGGCTCGAGCACGATCTTGACGGCGGACCGGCGAACACCAGGTCGATCTTCGCGTGTCCAGCCGCGCCCACCGCCTGTTAGCGACCGCGGATGGTGAGTGACTCGCCGTCCAGGACGGCGACGGTCAGGTACGGCTCTGGGATCCCATCTCGGGCGATCTTCGGCGTCGAGGTGACCAAATTGCCCTTGGCGCGCTGACAACTGCGCCAAACGACCATGGCTCACCGCCCCGGCCACGCCGGCAACGTCCTGACCCGCCACTACGAGCAAGAACACCCCGCAACCCAACCCAGGTAAGCAGGACTCCCCCACGCCCCGCACCAGACTCCCGCCCCGCGGGGGCGCCAACCCCGTCCCACCCACCGTCCTGAGCCGGCTCATCGCCCGCTGGGAACCCCCCGACCCCACCGAGGCACACCGCGTCACCCTGCTCCGGTCCAGGTCAGGCGGGTTCGGCGTCGAGTGCGGCAGAGGTGGTCGCGGTGTGCGGAACGTGCACGAGATCGATCGTCACGTGCAGCTTGCGCAGCCCGAAGTACCCGGCGCCGATCAGCAGCGTGAGGCCCACGAAGAGCAGGGCGCTCCACTGCAGCCACCAGGTCTTCCCCGTCAAGTCGTAGATGACCGCTCGGGGCCAGAGCAGATTGACGATCATGCCGAGCTGGTAGACGACGGCGACCGCGTTGAGGGCCGCTCCCCACCTGCCGATCGTGAACAACGGTCGGCCGTCCTCGTCCACTCCGGCCGGGAATCTGTCGGTGCGGGCATGGCGGATACGCATGACCAGCAGCGGGAGGGTGACGCCGAAGTACGCCACGTAGAGCATCCCGATGCACAGGCTCGACAGCGCGGTGAAGATCGTCGTGGAATTGACGTTCACCAGCAGGGCACCGGCGGCGCCGGCTCCGACCACGACGGAGGTGATGATTGGCGTGCCCGTCCTGATCGACACGCTGGCGAGCTGCCGGTGAAAGGGAAGCGCACGTTCCCGGGCCATAGAGTAGATCATCCGCGCGCCTGAGGTCTGGCAGGCCAGGGTGCACGCGAAGACGGACACCGCGACGCAGCACAGCAGGAGCCGGCCCAGGACACCTCCGAGCCGGTCGGTCACCACCCAGGCCAGTCCACCGGTCGCCAGGTGCCCGTCGGTGAGGCTGCGCGCGGCCATCAGGGCCGCGAGGATCAGCAGCAGGCCGCCCAGCCCTGACGTCGTAAGGGCTCGGATGATGGTCCGCGGAGTGACCTTTCGGGGGGCGAACGTCTCCTCGGACAGCTCCCCCGCGGAGTCGAAGCCAACCATCACGTAGCCGGCCATGAGCGCCGATGCCAGCCAGGCGAACAGATACGTCCTGGTCCCCGTGGCCGCGGAGTCCCAGCCGGTGTGGTGCAGGACGACCTGCGGGCCACGCTCCGACAGGGCGAAGAGGACGACGATCAGCACCACGACGCCTGCAATCTCCACGAGCACACCGATGCTCGTCGCCGCAGCCATCTGGCGGATGCCGGAGACGTTCACCAGCGTCGTGATGACAAGCAGGACGACACCGAGGACGACGGCGTTGCGGGCGCCCGTGGGCGACAGCAGCGACGGGTCGGCCCCGCTGCCTCCGACGAGCTGGAACCCCGACCAGATCGAGGGCAACACCGCCTGGACGGCGATCGCCGCGACGGCCGTGGTCAGGACCTGTCCGACGATCATGATCCAACCGGTGAACCAGCCCCAGGCCGCTCCGGCCAGGCGGCTCGACCACTGGAAGATCGCACCGGAGACCGGCCATCGACCCGCGAGCTCGGCGAAGCAGAGCGCCACGCACAGCTGGCCCACGAACACGGCCGGCCACGCCCAGAAGAAGGAGGCGCCGCCGAGGAAGAAGCCCAGTCCGAACAGCTGGAACACCGTGGTCAGGATCGAGACGAATGAGAATCCAGCTGCGAACGATGCGAACGGACCCACGCCACGGTGCAGTTCCTGCCGATACCCGGAACCGCTGACGTCGGAACTCGTCGGAGCAACCACGGAAATCCTCCCAGAGAATCGGCGGATCTCCCGGGCTTTTATCCCGCCGTGGAATGCAGGCCCGTCGAGCACGGCCGGCACCTGTGTCTCTCGGACCAGCCCCGCGCACGTCATTCGGTTGCTGCGGCACGGGCGGAACCCTAGACACGCCTCGTCATACGAGTCGCAGAACAGTGGACGCCCCGATCGTTACAGGTCCGGCCTGCAACAGTAAACAACAGGTTTCGGTCGTAGGCGCCCGACGTCCGGAGCCGATCGCTGGACATCCCCGGCCCGGAGCCAGAACAATCCTGCTCCAGGAACCGGTCATGGGTTCCCCGGACGAGGCGCGTCGTACCCGGTCAGCGACAAGACGACGCGAGGAGCATCCACATGACCGACCATGCACCCAACGCCTTCGCGGGCGTCAACGACGAGGGCTACTGGGCTCAGCAGGCCGAGGGGCGGCTGCCGGACCGGCGGGCCCGGGAGGAGATCGCGCGAGGCCTGGCCCTGGGGCTGGAGGCCGCCCCGACGATCGTCGACCGACGGATCTCCACCTTCGTCCGCGGCGAGCTGCCGCACTTCGCCGGCGAGACCGGCACCTTCCTCAAGGCACCCTTCATGGAGGACGTCCATGACGTCGGCGACGCCGAGGTGGCCTTCTTCGGCGTCCCGCTCGACTCCGGGGCGACCTACCGGCCGGGTACCCGGTTCGGCCCCCAGGGCATCCGCCGCGCCACGAACCTCTTCGGGACCTACTCCTACGAGTTGGGGGTCGACCTGCGCGAGCAGGTCAACATGGTCGACCTCGGCGACGTGTTCACCATCCCGGGGAACCTGGAGAAGTCGTTCGACCAGATCAGCCAGGCCATGGCGCACGTCGCCCGGTCCGGCGCGATGCCCGTGGTGCTGGGCGGCGATCACTCGATCGGCTTCCCGACGATCCGCGGTCTGGCACCGCACCTCGACGGGAACATCGGCATCATCCACTTCGACCGCCACGTCGACACCCAGGAGACCGACCTCGACGAGCGGATGCACACCACGCCCTGGTTCCACGCCACCAACATCAAGAACGCCCCGGCCACCAATCTGGTCCAGGTTGGCATCGGTGGCTGGCAGGCACCCCGACCCGGTGTGCAGGTAGGACGCGAGCGCGGCACCACAGTCATCACGGTCGGCGACATCGAGCGGACCGGGTGGCAGAAGGTCGTCGAGACGGCCCTCGAGGTCGCCTGGAAGGGCGCAGCGGCGATCTATCTGTCTTTCGACATCGACGTCTTCGACGCCGGCTTCGTGCCCGGCACGGGCTGGCCGGAACCGGGCGGCCTGCTCCCGCGCGAGGGCCTGAACATGGTGCGCGCCATCGCCAAGGAAGGGTTGGCCGGGATCGAGCTCGTCGAGTGCTCACCTCCGTACGACACGTCCGAGCAGACCGCGCTGCTGTCCGCTCGGGTGATCATGGATACGCTGGCCAGCATGGTCCAGGCGGGCAAGCTCGGCACCAAGGCCGCCGCCCTCGACCGCAAGGCCTGGGGCCCGTAGCGAGCGGCCGGTCCGAATATCCGGCCGGGTGGTGCCCACACGCACGGACCCGCCGTGTCGCTGCCGGCCACGCTGCTGCAGACCGGCGCGACGACGCTGGCCACCGTCCACCGGCGGCCCATCCGGATCCCAGACCCGGGCGGCTACGCCGTGCTGGTGCCCCGCCCAGCCACCCTGGTGGGGCGACGGCAATACCCCATCGCCGCGACCCGATCGCAGCTGGTGACTGACGAGTCAGTGCTTCGCCCGAACTCGGTGCGGCCAGTGAGCGGTCACGCTCGGCCGTGCGGACGGCGGCATATCCGCGTGTTGCCGGAGGTAGCGATATGGGGAGCGGACTACGTGCGGGAGACCAGGCTTCGGCGGTTCATCGACCATGGACTCGAGCGCCGCACACGGGACGGCAACGTAGCCAGGCGTCCGGCAGATCGGACCTCTTCTACGCTGATCGCGTGCCCAAGCGCCCCGAAGATCACTCAGTTGCTCGTGGAGAGGTCGACTGGTTCGACCCCGAGGAGGGTTGAGGCGCGATCCGCGCCGAGGAGGTCCCGGCGGCTGCTTCGTCCACTTCTCCCGCGATTCAGACGTCCGGCTTCCGAGCCCTGAGCTTGGTGATGCCGTGGTCTGCATCGTGGTCGCGGCGGCGCTGCTGGGAACGGCGTAACCTCGCCCGGCTGGGCGGTTGCGGTCGAAACGCCCGTACACTCACCGATCGGATGCCTTTCCGTCCTGCGGGATTGCGATCTTGCAAATCCCGTCCTTGCAGGCCGAAAAATGTTCCTGTTTGAAGATCACGCACCAGGTACCGCAGCGACTCGCGGATCTGGGTCAGAACCCGTAGCCGGCTCCCGCCGGTCGTTGCGGGTGCACCGCTGAGGGGGAGGGCCATGATCAGGGTTGCCGTCGTCCAGGCGGGATCCGTGTACGGGGACTGCGCACGGACCCTTGAGCGGCTCCGCCGTCTTGTCGAGCGGGCCGCGGATGAGGGAGCCCGGCTCGCGGTGTTCCCCGAAGCCTTCCTCGGCGGCTATCCGAAGGGCCTGACATTCGACGCTCCGGTGGGCCGGCGGACCGAAGCCGGCCGGCTGGAGTACCTGCGCTACAGCGGCGCAGCGGTGGGGCTGCGCGGTCCCGAGATGGCCCAGGTGGCGGACCTCGCTTCCCGGACCGGGGTGTTCCTCGTGGTGGGCATGGTCGAGCGATCGGGCGGAACCCTGTACTGCACGGCGGCCATGGTCGACCCCGGACGTGGCCTGGTCGGTCATCATCGCAAGCTGATGCCCACGGCAGCCGAGCGCCTGGTGTGGGGTTTCGGAGACGGGTCCACGATCGGCGTGGTCGACTCTCCGGCGGGTCGCGTCGGGGCTGCCATCTGCTGGGAGAACTACATGCCGATGCTGCGTCAGGCGATGTATGCCCAGGGTGTCGACGTGTACTGCGCTCCGACGGTGGACGATCGGGAGGTGTGGCAGCACACGATGCGGCACATTGCACTCGAGGGACGGTGCTTCGTGCTCTCGGCCTGTCAGTTCGCCTGCCGCGAGGACTATCCCACCGACTACCGGACGACGATCGAGCCGGACGCGGACGGCGCCGTGATTCGCGGCGGAAGCGTGATTGTCGGGCCGTTGGGCGAGATTCTCGCAGGGCCCGAGTACGGGCGGGAGTGCCTCCTGGTCGCGGATGTCGACCTCGACCGCCGGATCGCGGGTCACTTCGACCTCGACGTGGCCGGCCACTACGCGAGGCCGGACGTGTTCCAGCTCCTGGTCGACGACCGGCCCAAGCGGTCCGTCTCGTTCGCCTCCTCCACGGACGACGCCGCAGGTGACGGATGACACCTCGAGCGGTCCGACGACGTTTCCGGGGCCCGGGAGGTCGCAGGTTGCGGCGTTCGACCGCTGACGCCCGCTACAGGGAGGCCCAGACGGCGCGCAACCGCTCCGTGGGGAACCGGCTCGGCGCACCCGTGACCACCCAGGCCAGCGTCTCGTACACGACGACGTGGCTGCTGGGCGGTGCCTCGGACTTCGCCAACGTCTTCTGCAGCCGGTACAGGTGCGTGAACGCCTGCTTGGTGTCGTTGTCTCGGAGCAGGGCCTTGACCTGACCGCCCACCTTCACGGTCGCCGGATCGTCGTCACCGCCCGGGCCGGCACCCACCCCCGCCAGAGCCGCGTGCGCGGCCAGGAAGCGCTGCGTCGTTTCGAGGTGCGGCGGCTTGAGGGCGGCCACCTCCTGCGGCGCGGCGGCGGTGAGCACGGCGAGCTCCAGGACGTCCTGCTCCACGCCGTCCGTCCGTCCCGTGGCCGTCCCCACGAGCAGGACGTCGGGGGCGCTCTCAGCGAGCGGCCCGAGGCCTGGCTCAGCCAGCAGCAACCGCAACGCCAGCAGGTCGGACTCCGCCACCGACGACGGACCCACCACTGCGAGCCGGGACGGGTGCGTCGGCAGGTCGAGCACGGCGAGAACGGCGGCGGCGCTCACGGGCACCCAGCCGCCGGCGCTCGGGTGCTCGGCGGTCGCCGCCGTACGGCGGTCCTCATCCCAGACCACCTTGCCGGGGCCGTCGGCCGTGAACGTCGCGACGGTGAAGGAGCCCGTCCCGTAGTCGGTGTACTCACGAGCAAGCCCGCGGGTGGAGAGGATCCGGAAGTACTCGGCCTGCGCGGACATGAAGTCGAGCCCGTCGGTGGGCCCGGTCCGGACGGCCGTCCCGGTCTTCACGACCGGCGGCACCGGCCAGTTCTCCGGGCTGTCGTCACGGCCGGAGGGGTGCAGGGCGAAGCGCACCGGCAGGCCGATCTCGCGACCGAAGGCCAGGTCCACCGGATCGTGGGCGGGGTTGACCAGGACGGCGCCGGTCCCGAACTCCGGCTTGACCCAGCCCGCCGTCCAGATGGGCAGCAGGTCGCCCGTCAGCGGATGACGGCAGTACCGGCCGGTGAAGGCTGCTGTGCGCCCGTCGCCGAGGCCGCGGGACAGGGGGTGTCCGGGGTGGACGGCGACGGCGCACGCGGCGGGACTGGGGGACCAGTCGGTGGTGAAGACCTCGAGCGGCGGATCGGCCTCGGCGGCGTCCTCCAGCGGAAAGGTGAGCAGGACGCCACGGGTGCGGCGGATCGCCTTCCGATGCCTGGACACCAAGGACGACGGCCACGCGCCGTCCTGGTCGGCGCCCACCCGCTCCCGGGCCGCCAGCGTGGGCACGTACCGGATCTCGCCGGAGACGGGCGACTCTCCGGCAGGTGTCAGTCCGGCGGCCGCCGCGAGCCGCGGCAGGGCCGAGCCGGCATCCACCCCGCCGTCGAGGACGGCGGAAATGCGGCCGTCGGCGGAGGCAAGCCGATCGAGGAACCGTGCGTATCCCAGGCAACGAATTGTCACCAGCGGAGTTTTCGGATCCGCCAGCGGAAGGACGAGCTGGTCCACGCAATCTCTCCAGGGAGCGTAGGGCACGGCGCAGTCACGACAGGGTGGCGAGGCAGCCGCCCAGCGGTCATGACACTGAGGCAGCAACTGTAGCGATCCTAGCGGTTGTCGGCGAAGCGGGACCAGTTCGCCGTCCGGTCCCTCCTGGCCGCACTCTCCCGGAGCCTCCCGGATATCGCGAGGAGTGGGTACCGCCGCGCTCGCCCGCGTCCGGATCCGTCATTGCGATACGAGGTCGGGCATGCTGGCGCACGCAGTTGATACAATCGTCGCACAGTAGTTGTCCCTTGACGATCCGCCGGGCGCCCGGTGAGGATGACCACGGGTCCCGGTGACGTGGGCGACGAGTGCCTGCGGGGGGTCGGCCAGCTCCGGGAACTTTCACGTCCTACTTGTATTTGTCACGGGCTTGTATTTGTCACGGGGGGCCAGGCCATGTGTCGTCGGATGTCAGCAGCTGATTCGGTTCCCCTTTTCTTGCTGCCGGCCCAGCGCAGGACCGTGCGGCCGCGCCCGGAGGTCGGCAACCGCTGTGCCTGACAAGGCGGCCGACACCCTCGGCGGCCTGGCCCGGCTGGAGTAGGGCCGCGGCAGCCCCGGGAGCCCCGGCACCGAGTGGGTCCGTTGCGGTCAGGGCCGGACCGCCCACCGTGGCCGCGACGGACCGCTGAACCGGAGGCGGTGACGCGCCGCGTCCACCTCACCTCCTGCTACGTCCGCGCCCTTCGCTGTCGCCAGAGCCGCTCGTCAGCGGCCGGCGGCACGGCGGGTGAGGTCGGTCCACCGAGAAGGAAGGGAGGAACGCCATGAAGGTCGAGCGGGTGCGCGAGACGGGTCTTGTCAAGGAATGGCACGCGAACGTCATCTGACGTGCAGCCAACGGTGGTGGCGGGGGTGACATCCCGCCACCACCCTTCACCGAGAGGGGAGACGACGTGCGCAGGCCGAGGATCAAGGAATTCCTGCGGATTCACCGGGTGGCGGGCGATCCGCACCTATACATCGGGATCGGCCCCGAGAAGGTCCGCATCACGGACCCGACCGAGGAGATGATCTCCTTCGCCCTCGCTCTGGACGGCTCGTCGACGGTGGAGGAGCTGAGGGGACGGTTCCCGGAGACGGACGAGTGGCTCGAGGCGCTCGCGGCGCAGGGGGTCCTCGACGACGCTGCGATCCCGCCCACCGGACTCAGCGACGCGGACCTGCGACGGTGGAGCCGGCAGATCAACCACCTGCGGCTCTACGACCGAGAGGGCTGGGACGGCTACGAGGGCATGCGGCGCCTGCGCGAGGCCCGCGTCGTCGTCATCGGCACGGGCGCGGGGGGAACGACCCTGCTGCGGCTGCTGAACGCGGCCGGGATCGGCACCCTCGAAGCGATCGACTTCGACACCTTCGCGGAGGAGAACCTGCCGACGCACCCCACCTTCGACGAGGCGGACATCGGCCTGCCCAAGCTGGAGGCGCTGCAACGCCACCTGCCGCTGCAGAGCTCCCGCTCACGGTTCATCCCGCACAGCACCCGGATCGAGTCCGCCGACGACATCGTGAAACTGGTCGACGGGGCCGATTTCTTCTTCAACGCCTACGACCGCCCGCGCAACCAGGCCATCCGGTGGTCCAACGAGGCGAGCCTGCGCACGGGCGTCCCGTTCGGGCAGATCGGTATCACCGACAAGGGGGCGCGTGTCGGCCCGACGATGATCCCGGGTGTGACACCCTGCATGGAGTGCGTGGGCATCCGGGACCTGACCGTGCTGCGGGCCGAGAAGTCGGGCAGCCTCACGGGGACGCTGGTGGCGATGGTGGCGGGCATCGCGGTGAACGAGGTGATCGGGCTCGTGTCGGGGGCCAAGACCACCTCGCGGACCGCCGGCCGCAGCCTCTACATCAATGTCGAGACGCTGACCTTCGACGTGACGCCGTTCGACTTCCGTGCGGACTGCCCGTGCCGGGAGGGGCGATCGTCCCGTGACGTCGCCAGCAGCAGCCCAGCCGGACGGTGACCCGGGCCACGGCGTAGCGGTCCTGCGCCTCGCCCGGTCCTGGACCCCGACGGCCCTGGGCTCGTCGCTCCTCGCCTGGGAGATCCCCCTGGTCGTCGCCGTCGTGGGGCGGATGGCGCAGGGGACGCAGGCGATGGCGGCGCTGGGCGCGGGACTCGCGGTCCTGGTCGTGGTGAACTCTCCGGCGCTCGCGCTCGCCCCCCTCGTGGTGGCCGAGATCCACTCCCGCGGACCCCGAGCGCTCTCCCGGCAGGCCGCCATCACTGGGGTGACCGGGTGCGCGGCGCTTGTCGCGCTGGCGGCCCTCCCCGGCGTCTCCGCCGCGTTCCCGGCGGTGCTCGGTCTGCCGACCGAGCTGCGGGCGGACTTCCGGCTGTGCCTGCTCGCCTTCGCGACGGCCCCGCTCGCCGTGGCCGTACGACGGCGTTTCCACGGCCGGCTCATCGCCGCCAACGCCACCGGCCCGATCGCGACGGCGACCGCGGTGCGCATCGCGGTGACCGTCATGGCAGCGCTCGTCGAGCGGTGGGCGGCCTTCCCGTCGGCCGCAGTGGGCGGCGTGGCCCTGTCGTGCGGAGCCTGGGCCGAGGCGGGTCTCCTGGTGCGGGGGTGCCGCGGGGTATCCGAGACCGGTCCGGTGTCCCTGGGGCCTCCCGGGAGCGGGCTGGTGGCCCAGCACGCCCGCATGACCTCCGTCGTCCTGCTGAACATGAGCCCGGCGCTGGTCACCACGGTCGTCATCGCCTGGTCGCACCAGGCGTCGGCGTCCCTGATCGTCTGGCCGGCGCTCTACGGGCTGTTGTCCCTGGGGACGGTGCCGCTCTCGGACGTCGACTCGGTCGGCGCCGCCTTCCTGCGGCGTGGGGGACCGCCCCCGGTGCTGCGGCGCTTCGTGGTGCTGCTCGGCGGCGGGTTGCTGACGATCGCGCTGCTCGTCGCCCTGACGCCGCTCGCGCGGCTGTACCTGGAGAACTTCAGCGGCGTCCCCCGGGAGCCGGCCGAGCTGGGCCTTCGATGGTGCCTCCCGGTGGTGCTCGCCCCCACGCTGTGGGCGCTGCGCGGCCGGTTGCGTGCCGTGGCCATCGCCGGGGGCAGCGCGGGAGCGCTGCCCCGCGCCGCGGCCGTGCACCTGGCCGTCCTCCTCGGCGTCGGGGCGGCGCTCCCGTTCACCACGCTGCCGGGGGTGGCCTGCGCGAGCGTGGCCGTCGTCGCCGCACTGGTCGGCGAGACCGTGGCGCTGCAGGCCGCCGGTCGGGGCGCGGGCGGGGAGGACCGGCAGGTTCGGGGGGAAGGTGACCGGCTGGAGGCGCCGTCAGAGCCGGGGCGCCCCTGACGACGCCGTCCCGGCCCGGGCGCCCATGGCGTAGCGGCCGGGGGTGACCCCGAGGACCCGCTTGAAGCTGCGGCTGAGGTGGGGTTGGTCGCAGAAGCCGCTCGCGGCGGCGACCTCCGACAGTGACATCCCGGTGAGGATCAGGCGCCGGGCGAGATCGACGCGGCGGGTGAGGAGGTACTGATGCGGGGTGATCCCGAACTCCAGGCTGAACGAGCGCACCAGGTGGGCCGGGTGCGCGTGCAGCACGGCCGACGCCTCGCGCAGCGTGATGCCGCTGACGGTGCGGTCGTCGAGGACGTCCCGGAAGTCCTGGGCGAGGGCCGGCACGGGCGGCCGGGCGGGCCGCTCGCGCCGAGTCAGATGGCGCCTGAGACGTTCCTTCACGATAGCCAACCGGCTCTCCGCCTCGAACTCCGAACCGGGGACGCGCAGGACGTCGTGCGTGCGCGCCACCATTCGCCGGGCGACGTCGTCGACGACGTCGGGTGTGTCGACAGCCGCACCGATGGCGTCGACCGGGAGTTCGCCCTCTTCGAGGTAGAGAACCCGCTTGCGGAAGCCACCCGGTCGCCCCGGCGACCCGTTGTGCGGGACGTGCGGGGGCAGGAGCGTGAGCGAATGCGTGGCCGCGTCGTGGTCCCGCCGGCCGAGGTCGTAATGAATCTGGCCGCCCTCGACCAGCAGGAGCGTCCAGGTGGCGTGCGTGTGCATCGGGTAGGAGAACTGTGCGAAGTAGGCGTGGAATACCTCGGAGACGCCCGGCAGCGACGGTCTCCATGCGTGCACCTCGGCATCGGTCATGCAAATATTGTACAAGACCAGGGGTCGCTCGCTCCGTACTCTTTTCGGACGGGGCTCATGACCAGGAAGGGCCCCGAATCGGCAGTGAGATCCCAGAGGCGAGGAGAAACCGCCGGTCCCGCCGCGAGCGGACCCCGGCACGGACGCGGCGGGAATTCGTGACGGGAATCGATCGAAGCAGAGCCTGCGGGCTCCCCGGAATCAAGAGCGAGGGCTTCCCAGCATGGACGCGCACGGCCACCCGAGGAACAGCGGAAACGGATCGGGAAACCTGTCGTTCGGGCAGGAACAATTGTGGTTCCTGGAGCAGTTGAACGGGCCCGGTTCCCGGTACAACGTCGGCAAGGCCTTCGTCGTCACGGGCGAGCTCGACGAGCCGGCCCTGGAGGAGGCGCTCGCACTCGTGCTCGAACGCCAGGAGGCCCTGCGGGCGACCTTCCACCACGTCGACGGCGTGCCCCGGCAGCAACTGCACGACGTCCGCCGGCCAGCCCTGGAGGTGGTCGACGTCGCCCATCTCGACGACCCGGCGGTGCAGGAGGCGGTGACGTCGCGGGCGCTGACGCCGTTCTCGCTCGCCGAGGGGCCGTTGTGCCGGTTCGTGCTGTTCCGGAAGGGACCCGGCCGGGCGGTCCTCCTGGTGAGCCTGCACCACATCGTGACCGACGGGTGGTCCACCACGCTGCTGCTGCGCGAGGTCTCGGAGGCGTACGCGGCGCTCGTCCACGGGCGCCGGCCCGAATTCGCGCCCCTGCCGGTGACCTGGAGCGCCCACGTCGACCGGTTGCGGACCGGCGCGGAACCGGACGAGTGGGCCGAGCAGCTGGCCTTCTGGCGCACCCAGCTCGCCGACCTCCCGGCGCTGGAACTCCCCGCCGACGGAAGCCGCGACCGTACGACCGGCGCAGGCCACGTGCTGGTCGTCGCGCTGGAGGCGCAGCTGGTCCGCTCGCTCCGGCAACGGTGCGCGGAACGGCACACATCCCTGTTCGCGGCCCTGGCCGGGGCCCTCGGCCTCGTGCTGGCGCGGTACACGAACCAGCCCGACGTTCCGCTCGGCATGCCGTTGCTTGGCCGCCCCGACCCCGATCTGGAGCATTTGGTCGGCTACTTCATCAACATGGCCGTGCTGCGGGTCGCCCTTGACGGCGAGGCCACCTTCTGGCAACTCGCCGACCAGGTCTCGGAATCGGTGCTGGACGTCTACGAGAACGGCGACGTACCGTTCCACCGGGTCGTCGAAGCGGTAGCGCCCCACCGCGACGCAACCCGGAACCCTCTCTTCCAGGTGTCGCTGCAGGTCCTCGACCGGCATACCGGAGGTGCCGGGCT
>DATDMG010000250.1:0-3565 GCA_036518955.1 Kineosporiaceae bacterium
CATGGCGCCGTGCTCGCGCGCGAGCACGGCGAACACCTGCCGGAAGATCCGCAGCGTGCCCGCCCGGTCGGGCAGGCTCTCCAGGGCGAGTTCGGGCGGGGAGCTCACAAGCGCAGCAGCCTACCGGCGGAGGCGATGCCGTCGGCGACGGCAGTGGTGCCCTGGCCGGTCCGCGCCGTCACGGGCTGCTGGTCACGCCGCTGCCGGTCACGCCCGGGGCGGAGGTGGCGGTGCCGTCCGCGATGCCGTCCGTGGTGCAGGTCTCGCTCGCCACGTAGCTGGTGGACGCCTTGCCCACGTAGTTGAGGGTGGTGCCGTCCGCGGCGACCGGCTGGTCGGTGGGCGCCCCCGGGTCGGCGGGCGTCCCGCTGAGCGTGAGGGTGCAGGTCGTCGTCCCGGGGTTGGCGTTGCGCGCCACCGGGCGCACGGTGACGGTCACGACCGCCCCGACCACCCGCAGTTCGGGAGCGGTGACGGTCGGCGCGCCGTACGGGGTGAACGTCAGCGGCACGGACGTCGCGCAGATCCCGGACGTCGCGCACACCTCGGCGGTGAACGTGTACTCGGTGCCGTTCGTCAGCCCCCTCACCGTCGTCGGGTACATCGTCCGCGCCGGGTCGTCGGATACCGGAATGCGCTGGGAACCGCTGGACTCGCCGTCGGCGGTCCAGCGGACGGTGATGCGGCCGATCGTCCCGCCGCCCGCGGTGACGTTGCCGATGGCCAGCGTTGCGCGCCCGTCGGAGGAGTGCCGGGTCTGCGGCGTTCCCGCCTCCGTGGTCAGGGTCGGGGTGCCGGGGGAGGCGGTGGGTGAGGGGCCCACGGAACGCCCGGACGGCGTCGGGGCCGGGTCGGGCAGGGCAGATCCGGACGGGCGGCTGAGGCTGTGGGTCGGCACCGCGGGCCGCTGAGTCGGGCTGGTGGCCGCCGTCCTGGTCACCGGTGGTCCGGGTACCGGGCCGGCGGTCGGTCCGGTCGGTCCGGTCGGCGTCGGCGCGGGCCGGCTGCCGACGCTCACCACCGCCGACGGCGAGCCGCCGGTCAGTCGGGCCGCCAGCACGGCGCCCACCACCAGGGCGAGCACTGCCGCCAGCGAGGCTCCGACCACGGCCGTCAGCGGGTACGGACGGCGCTCGCGCCCGGGGTGCCCGGGGGAGTGCCTGCCCGGCCGGGAGCCGCCCGGCGCCACCGGGGATCCGGGCGCGCCCAGTACGAGGTGAGCGGCCTCGGGCCGGCGCCCGGAGTCGGGCCGGCGCTCGGACCCGCGCGTCGTGCCGGTCGAGATGTCCGGTGTGGCAGCCGCAGGGGTCGCGACGGTTGCTGGCGTCGGCCCGGCGGCGGACGTCGGCCCGGCCCGGTCCGGTCCGACGGGTACCGGCGCCGCGCCCTGGCACGGCGGCAAGCCCTCCAGCCGGGGGACGAGGGCCCGCAGGTCTCGGGCGAGGACGGCCGCCGCGGGTCGGGCCGTCGGCTCCTTCGCCAGGGTCGTCGCGAGGACCTGCCACAGTGCGTCGGGCATCCCCACCGGCCGCGGCGGTTCCTGCCGGGTGTGCGCGATCACCAGCAACAGCGGGTTCTCCCCGTGGAACGGCTGCCGGCCGGTGCACAGCTCGTACAGCGTCACGCCCAGCGCGTACACGTCCGCCGCCGCGGTGGCCCGGCGTCCCGCGGCGACCTCCGGAGCGAGGTATCCCGGCGTCCCGGTCACGGACGTCTGGGTGAGGGCGGCGCTGTCGACCAGCCGGGAGATCCCGAAGTCGGTGAGCCGCAGCAGGCTCCGGCCGTCCCGCGCCTGCTCGACGAGGACGTTCTCCGGCTTGAGGTCGCGGTGGACGACGCCCGCCCGGTGCACCACCGCGAGCCCCTCGGCGATCTGCGCGGCGAGTTCGGCCGCCACCCCCAGCGTGCACGGGAACCGGACGGCGCGGCGCAGGTGACCGCCGGGGACCAGGTCCATCACGATCCCGAACTCGTCCCCGTGCACCACCAGGTCGTGCACCTGGACGACGTGCGGGCTGGCCACCGTCTGCAGCAGTTCCCGTTCGCGGACGAACCGCTGGACGGCGTCGGGCCGGGAGGCGAGGTCGTCCCGCAGCACTTTGATCGCGACCTCTCGACCGCTGCCCCGGATCCACCCGCGGTAGACCCGGCTCATCCCGCCCCGCCCGATGATCTCTCCGATCAGCACGGAGTCGCCGAAGGCGCGGGCGGACAGCGGCGTCCGGGCCGGCGGCAGCGCGGGAAGGTCCGTGGCGCCCACCAGACCCCCTCTCCCATCCGCCCCCACGGAGTGCACCGCAGCCGGCCGCGCATGAGTCGCAGGCCCTGGATGCCGTGCGTCAGGACACGCTAGGGCAGAAAGGGCCATTCTTGAAAGGCAATCCGGGCGATGCCACGTCGTGGCAGAATTCCCTGCCGACTCCGACCGCCTGAAGCGGGGAGAATCCGGGGCCCCGGTCGCCCACGCCGTCCGGGACCGGCGTGGCGGACGCGCGGTCACGGGGCGGAGGTGTCGGCGGCGATCCGGCGCTGCCTGCTGCGGACCGCACCTCACCCGGGCGGCGCGGCGGTGGGTCGTCCCGACAGGTTCGTGGCCGCCGCGAACACCACGATGTTGTCCCGGTAGTGGCCGCTCGTGTGGTCGAAGGAGCCGCCGCAGGTGATCAGCCGAAGGGCCGGATAGTCGACCGGGCCGTAGATCGTCGCTGCCGGGAACGCCGTCTTCGCCACCTGCTCGGTCGACGTGACGGCGAACGAGACGAGGCGGTGATCCGCCCGCTCGACGGTGATGAGATCTCCGGGACGCAGCTCCGCGAGGCGGTAGAACACGGCCGGGCCGTCCGCGGCCGAGTCCACGTGACCGAGGACGACCGCGGGGCCCACCTCTCCCGGCGTCGACAGCGCCTCCACCCAGCCGGCCGGGGACCGCCCGCCCAGGGGCGGAACCTCCGGTGATCCGTCGCGCCGCAACTCGAGGGTGATCAGGGGCGTGCTGACGCCGATGCGTGGGATGGTCAGGAGGACGGGCACGGAGCGCGGGAGCCCGCCGGCGGCGGCTGACCGGCTCGCCGGCGCGTTCGGTAGGGCGTCGGCGGGTGTCAGCCCGGCGTCGGGCGGGGGGCCGGCGAGGGCTGGGCTCGGGGCGGCCGGGCCGGTGCCACCGGGTGGGGCCGCGAGCGTGGCTCGGGCCGGCTCCGGCGGGGGCGGCAGGTAGGCGGGGGAGTCGCGGAGGCTGCCCACGAGCAGCACCGGCCCCGTCATGAAGCAGGCCAGGGACGCGAGCGCGGTGACGACCGGCTCGATGCCTCGCCAGCGGCTCACCGCGTGACCCGCCGGCGCACCTTGCGGCGCCACAGCAGCATCGTCCGAGCCGCCAGGAGACCGCCGACGCCGAGCAGCCCCACCCCGGTGGCGAAGGGAAGGGCCTGCGGGTCGCCCGGCGCGTCGGTGCCCCCGCCCAGCTCCGGGCCGCGGCCCACCGGGGTGGGCGGGGGCGTGCTCGGGAGGGTCTGGGCGGGCACTGCCAGCGTTGCCGCACGGGACGCGGCGGCGCGGCTCGACGTCG
>DATDMG010000251.1:0-7307 GCA_036518955.1 Kineosporiaceae bacterium
TCGACGGCCGGCGCGACATCATCTCGGCCCGGGACGTCGGGCGCGCGGTCGCCGCCGCCGTCCTGGCCGCGCCGGAGCAGGTGCGCGAGCGGGTGTTCAACGTCGGCACCGGTCACCCCACGGCGCTGCGGGACCTGGTCCACACGGTGCTCCGCGAGTCCGGCAGCAGCGCCGCCCTGGTCGAGGGCACGCTGCCCGGCTCCGCCCGATCCGCGGCGGTGCTGGACGCCGTCCCCGCGGTGCACCGTGCCCGGGCCACGTTGGGGTGGGTGGCGCACGACGACGTCGCCACCGCCGTCCGGGACGCGCTCGCCGGCTCGGGCCTGCGGCGCGCCTCGTGATCGGGGCGCGCCGGCTGCTCCGCGGGGCGGGTGCCCGACGGTCCGGGGCGCGCCGGGCGGCACCTGGGCTCGCCGTCCCGATGTACGTCCACCCCGTGCTCGCACCCGCCGCCTGGCAGGCGCTGACCCGCACCGACCTCGGCAGCGGATTCGTCGTCGCCAACGCGGCCAGCGGCCCCGGGACGGCGCCCGAGCAGGCCTATGTCGACGTCCTCGTCGAGCTGCAGGCTGCCGGCGTCCCGCTGGTGGGGTACGTGGACAGCGCGTACGGGGATCGCTGCGCCGAGGAGGTCGCCGTCGACGTCGTCCGGTGGCGCCGGTGGTTCGGCGTCACCGGTGTCTTCATCGACCGGGTAACCTCCCGGCCCGACGACCCTTCGGCGGCCCGGCGCCTGGTCGACGGGGTGCGATCGGCCGGGGCGACCCGGGTCGTGGTCAACCCCGGCGTCGTCCCGGACGCGTCGTGGTGCCGGGCGGCCGACGCCGTCATCACCTTCGAGGGCACGTGGACGGACTACCTGGCGCACGTTCCCCCCGGCTGGCTGCGCGAGGTGGCGCCGGAGACGCTGTGCCATCTCGTGCACACGCTGCCGGCCGAGGTGTCCCTCGCCGACGTGCGGGAACGAGCGGCCCTCGCCGGTGCCGGGATCGTCGGGATCTCCCGAGGCGCGATGCCCAACCCGTGGACAGGTCACCCCGGAGCCGTTGCCGCCGTACCTCACTCCCGGTGGGCGTGACCGAGGTCCGGGCTGACCCCTGGGTGCGGGTGCGCGTCCTCGATCACCGCGCGGGTTCTGGCACCGGAGGAGCCCTGGCGTTGCACGGCTCGAGGGTCGGCCCCGGCCGTCGTCACGGTCGTCGTCCGGGAGCCGGGGCGCGGTCGCCGGCCGCTCCGACTCAGGGTACTTCGACGAACCGGCCGGCGCGCACGACCAGGAGGAGGAAGGAGGGGTTGGACCTGGTCCCGTCGGCGGCGAACCGGGCGGGGCCGGAGAGCAGTGACAGTCCCGACGTCTGTGCGATGGCGCGGCGGACGGCGGCGTGCTCCGTCGTGCCCGCTCGCTTGATCGCGTCCAGGGCGATGGTGACGGCGTCGTAGGTCTCGGCCGTGCCGACCAGCGGCGGCGAACCACCGAACGAGGTGTACCGCGAGAGCCAGCCGGACAGTGAGGGCATCAACTCCGGCACCAACAGGGCGGTGCCGTACAGGCTCTGCGTCTGGGCGGCGGACAGGCCGCCGAGCAGCGGCGTCGCCGCGGCGCCGTCCCCGACCATGATCTTGCCTTGGTACCCGGCGGTGCGCAGGTCGCGGATGAGCTGGTTGGCCTCGGCGTAGTAGCCGGTGTAGTAGACCATGTTCGCCCGCGTGGCCAGGACCTCGCGGGCGATCCGGGCGTAGGTCGGAGCTCCCTGGCTCAGCTCCAGGGTCGCCGTCACCGGGACCCCGTCGGCGGCGGCCGCCGTCGCGGTGGCGTTCGCGAGAGTTGCCGGGAAGCTCGTCGCGTCGTGGACGATCACCAGGCTGGCGGTGCCGAGCCGGTGCATCGACGCGACGGCGAAGCGGGCCTCCGCGGCGACGGTGCCGGAGATGAGGAACACGTTGTCATAGCCCGGTTGGAGCAGTTCCGTGGAGTTGGCGGCCGGTATCACCATCGGGACGCTGGCATCTCGGAAGATCGGGAGTGTCGGCACCGTGGCGCTGCTGCAGTAGCCACCGACCGAGACGGTCACGCCCTGGGAGATCATCCGATGGGCCGCGATGACCGCGGTGCCGGGATCGCAGGCGTCGTCGGCGACGACCAGCTCGACCCGCCGCCCCAGGACACCACCGGCGTCGTTGGCCTCCTTGATCGCCAAGCGTGCCGCCTGCCGCATGGCCTCCCCGGACGGTGCGCTGCGCCCGGACAGGGGCAGCAGGGCCCCCAACCGGACGACGCCCCCGCCGGAGTTCGTCGGCGTGCCCGCGGCGTCGTGCCCGCCGCCACACCCTGCCAACCCGGCTGCCACCAGCAGCGTCGCCACGACGCCACCCAGGGTCATTCCCCGCCGTCCGTGTCGCACCCTGACTCCTCAGTCCTGTCCGCCCAATACCTGGAGATCGGCTCGGGTCGCCGTCGGCTTGAGCGCCGGCGCTCGGCCGCGGGGTGGGCGCGACCCACGGTCAAGGGGGCGCGTCCCGAGGTCGATACGACGTGGATCGGATCACGGAGTGAAAGGGGAGCTCGGGCGATGTGGTTTCGTCCCGCTCGGCGAGCGCAGGAGGGGCGTGCTCGGGACGGGCGCGCGCGGCGTCGCCGCCCTCACCGCGTGCCGTCCACGGACGGGCCTTCCCCCGGCGTCCGCCGCCGAAGCCTGGGGACGACCGGCGCGCTGGCCAGCGTGCTCCTCGCCCTGGGGGCCTTCACCATCGGTGGGAGCGCCGTCACGACCGAGCAGGCGCGTCGTCACAGCCAGGCGCTCGACGTGGACGCCTGGTTCAGCGAGGCGGGCAATGCGATCGCCCAGGACGAGGTCCATGTCCGGCACTACCAGGTGGAGCCGTCGGTCGCGGTCCTCGATCGGTACCGGGCGACGGCCGCTCGGGTGTTGCCGGCGCTGCGCCACGCGATGGCCAGAGACCCCGAGGGTGCCGGGAAGGACGCGCAGCGGCTGATGGGCGAACAGGAGGCCTACCGCAGGCTCGCCGACTGCCTGCTGGCGCTGGTCGCCGACAGCGACCCGACCGCCGTGGGGCTCGACCGGATCGGGGTGACGCCCGCCTACTACACCTTGCAGGAGGACATCGACGAGGTGAGTCGGGCCTATCACGCCCGGGCGCAGTCGCAGTCCGTGGCCATGCGACGCGGGGCGACGCGAATGCTGATCGGTACGTCGGCCGGTTTCGTGATCGGACTGGGTCTGGTGGCGGTCATCTGGCGGATGGTCCTGGGGTACCAGCGCCGTCTGGTGCAAGACGCCTACGCCAGCCAGCACCTGGCCCTGCACGACCCCCTGACCGGCCTGCCCAACCGGGTCCTGTTCCGGCGTCGGCTGGGCGATTCGCTCGCCGCCCACGCCGAGGGCGAACCGATGGGGACTGCCGTGCTCGGGCGCAGTGACCGACGGGACCGGCAGCTGGCCGTGATGATCATCGACCTGAACGGGTTCAAGGCGGTGAACGACACCCTCGGGCACCAGGCCGGGGACGAGCTGTTGGTGGAGGTCGGGCGGAGGCTGCGCGCCAGTGCGCGCGAGGACGACCTGGTCGCCCGGCTGGGCGGGGACGAGTTCGCCGTCCTGGTGCCGGACCTGAGCAGTCCGGCCGAGGCGCTGGCGATCGCCGAGCGGTTCGCCGGCGCGCTCCGACACGACTTCGGGCTCGCCGAAGGCCTGGCCTCGGTGAGCGGGAGCATCGGAGTGACGGTCGGCGCGGCCGGCGGCGATGCGGAGGAGCTCGTCCGGCAGGCGGACGCCGCGATGTACCGGGCCAAGTCGGACGGCGGCGGCGTCACCCTCTTCGAGCGGGGCACGGACTCCAGCGCACCGGACCGGATGACATTGTTCGGTGAGCTCCGCGCCTTGCTGGACGCCGGCGACCCGGAGGGGCAACTCGAGCTGCACTTCCAGCCCCAGGTCAGGCTGGCCGACTCCTCCGTGACGGAGGTCGAGGCGCTGGTGCGGTGGCGGCACCCGACCCGAGGCCTGCTGCTGCCGGCCGCTTTCCTGTCGATCGCCGAGTCCCGTGGACTGGAGATCCCGCTCACCTACCACCTGCTCGACATCGCCGTCGCGCACGCCGCCCGCTGGCAGGCTGCCGGGCATCCGCTCACCGTGGCCGTGAACGTTTCGTCACGATGTCTGCTGGACGGCGCGTTCGTCCCGCGCGTCCAGGCCGCGCTGGTCCGGACCGGGCTGCCCCGGCACCTGATCAAGGTGGAGCTCACGGAGGGCAGTGTGATGACCGAGCCGGAGCGCTCGCGCGAGACGCTGCGACAGATCCGGGACGAGGGCGTCAAGGTCTCCATCGACGACTTCGGCACCGGCTTCAGCTCCCTCCTGCAGCTCAAGCAGCTGCCCGCGGACGAACTCAAGATCGACCGGTCCTTCGTGCGATGGCTCCGACCCGACACGGAGGACTTCGTGCTGGTGCGCAGCGTGATCGAACTGGCCCGCAACCTCGGCCTCACCGTCGTCGCCGAGGGTATCGAGAGTCTCGACACCCTCGAGCTCCTCGCCGACCTCGGATGCGACCTCGTGCAGGGGTTCGCGCTCAGTGAACCGGTGCCCGACGAGGCGCTGCTGAACGCCTGCGAACAGGCCCGGCAGCGCTGTCGATCGGCCTCGTGGTCGGCCCTTCCGGGTCCGCGGTCACCGGGCTGAGTCGGGCCCGATCCCATCATCTGCCGGATCGTCGTCCGTGGCGGCGCCCAGGAACACCGGATCAGCCGCTCCGGTCGCGGTGACCAGCGAGTCGGGCTCTTACGGACAGTAGCCGTCTGGCCTGGTCACCTTCGCCGTTCGTTGCGCGGATGATGCTTGGCGGTCCGCTCGTTGCCTCGCCGGTAGTTCCCCGTCCACCGGGCCATCACGAGTTGGTCGTCGGTGGAGGCGATCTCGGCCAGGAAGGCGGCGGCACGGGAGCCCCGCAGGGTGGTGGCCGTTCGCCCGCGGTGATCGATGGTAACGGAGCCGTCGGCGTTGGTCCTGTACGTGAACCCGTTCGGGGCTGGCATGAGGCGATGGTGCTGCGAGAGGCGGAGTCGCCGCAACGACGATTCGGCATGCCTGCTTCCCGGCTGACGTGTCGCCGCAGATCACCGCGCCCGGCGAGGTGACCGCTCATGCCGCGAGTCCCTCGTGCTGCGTGGCGGCAGTCAGCTACGCAAGGTACGCGTGAGGCGGGATTGTCGACCGCCGGAGGGTGAAGGGGTGGGGGCGCGTCGGGGGGCGGCCGGTGCGTCACGGAGATGTCTTCCAGGCTCGCTGGGCTCGGCGGGTCTGGAGGATGGCCGCCAGCGGCCAGAGAGCTTGACCACCGGCCGCCACCCGCTCGCTCAGACCGACCCGGTCAGTGCGGCCGGCGAGCTCGGCGAAGAACCAGCCGAGCCCGATCAGCAGTACGGCGCTCGCGCCCAATGCCGTGACGGGCCGGAACGACGCCGGCACCGGCTCCAGATCCGCCTTGCCACCCGGTGCCTCGTCGCTCGGAAGGGCGGGACGCCGCCGGTTCCAGCTGATGGCCGGCCAGACCGCGAGCGCGATGAAGGAGACCCCGGCCGCCAGTGCATGCGCCGGCGCGGGAGTGCTGCCACCCGGCAGGGGGTTGAGGGCCACCAGCACGGTCGCCGTCCCGCCGGTGGCCAGAAGGCAGCGGGCCGCCGACGCGGCCGGGCGCAGGGCCAGCGCGGTGCCGATGTGCGCCGCGCCGACTCCGACCAGCGCCACGGTCATCACCCAGCGGTTCGGGGCGCCGATCGCCGCGAGTGCGCTGATGGTGTCCGTCACCGAGGTGAAGTGGTCTGGCCTCAGCGCGGCGGTCAGCGTCCAACCGCCGATCAGCAGCACCGGCGCTGCCGTCGACGTGACCACACCCCAGCCGGGAACCGACCTCATGTCTGGACTGTATGCGGCGGACAGCCCGAAACCGGGTCCGAGAACCCATTCGCTGGCGCGTCGTACGAGAGCCGCGTCCGCAATATCCATGGTGACCGGATCGCGGATCAGTCGCTGATACCGGTCGTGCTGCACGCCGACCAGACCCCAGCGAGCCGCTTACCTCGCTCGCTCATGACCGCCCCCAACGGGCCGGAGGCCGTGCGAACAGAAGCTCGCCCCGGGAGGGGCGGCCCTGCGTGGAGTTCAGCTGGCAAGGGGCGGACGACGGCGACCCCGACACCGGACGTGGCTGGGCCGTCCTGACCGAGGTCACAGCGGACGTCACGGGGCTGTTGTCAGGCGTACCATCCGGCGGCCAGGGCGCCCCCGACGGCCAGGAGCAGCACGCCCGAGAGCCGCTGCAGGGCCCGGCCGGCCGGGGCCAGCCGCCGGGTCACGACGGCTGGTGCGGTCCCGGTCCAGGCGGTGATCAGCGAGGCGGCCACGAACGGTGCGGCGACCCCGAGCGCGTAGGCGGCGAGCAGGACGGCGCCGGACAGGGCACCGGCGCTGCTGGCCGCGGTGAGGACGGCAGCCCCGAGCAGCGGCCCGGCGCAGGGGGTCCATGCCGCGCCGAAGGCGACTCCCAGCACGAGCGGACGCCACACGCTCCCCACGGGCGGCGCCGCCCGGACCGCGCGGAACGTCCTGGTGAGTGCGATGGGCAGGGGCACCAGGAGCATCAGCCCGAGGACGACGACGAGTGAACCGGTGATCCGGACGGTCCACCACTGGACGTCGCCCATGGCCGCCTCCAGCCACCCGGCGGCCGTCCCGAAGGCTGCGAAGACGGCGGTGAAGCCGCCGGTGAACCACGCCGTCGGCCCGATCAGGCGGCGGGCGCCGTGCTCGCCGGCGGATCCCAGCAGCATCCCCAGGTAGACCGGTACGAGCGGCAGCACGCAGGGACTCAGACAGGATGCGATCCCTGCCCCGAACAGGGCGAGCGGGGCGAGCGGGCTCATCCGGCGGCGGTGGCTCGCGGCGCACCGGACGGCAGCTCCAGCAGGAGGCGGATCGCGTCTTCCGTCTCCGGGTACTCCCCCTCGCCGATCTGCGTGAAGCGGCGGCGTCCCTGCTGATCGTGCAGGTAGCGAGCCGGCCAGTAGTGGTTGCCGAACGCCCGCCAGACCCGCGAGTGCGGGTCGAGGGCCACCGGGTAGGTGATCTGGTGCGCGGTGACGTACTCGGCGACGTTCCGCGGGTCGGCCTCGACGCTGAACTCCGGGGTGTGGATGCTCAGCACGACCAGGCCGTCGTCCCGGTACCGGGCGTGCCAGGCCTGGATGTAGGGCTGCACGTGCTGGCAGTTGATGCATTCGAAGGTCCAGA